>JBKPNQ010000097.1:0-5860 GCA_046732715.1 Acidobacteriota bacterium
GAAGGCCGGCGGCGACGATGCGATGCTGATGACGAGCTCGCGCGAGATCAATGGAATCAGATCCGATCCGACGGCCACTACGATGACGACGTAATTGCCGGAATCGTCAGATTGAGGAAGGCCGGCACGAGCCCCACCGTACTGCTTTGGTGTCGCGATGCTCCCGCTCAATGCCGAGCTTTTTCGTGCAGTTCGAAGTGGGTGCGCAGCGGCGGCCCGATGTTCAGCGTGACTTCATACCGTCCGTCACACCCTTGAGCAAATCCGTCGCGGCCCGATAGCATTCGCAGGACGCGGCTTCGAGGTGCTTACGGTCCACGATGGTGACGCGGCCGTGGCGGTATTTGATCAAGCCGGCTTTCTGCAACGTCCCAGCGACGACGGTGACGGTCGGACGGCTCGCGCCGAGCATCATTGCGACAAATTCCTGCGTGAGCGGATATTCATCTGACCCCATACGATCTTGCGCCATCAGCAGCCAACGAGCCAATCGTTGCTCGACCGAGTGGATGGCGTTGCATGCCGTCGATTGGGCAACGAATCCGAACAGCGCCTGCGCGTAGTGGGCCATCAATTCGTGGAACGCGCCACGCCGATTAATCTCTCGACGAAACGCATCGACGTTCATTCGGTAGCAGGTATCGGTCGCGCCTTGCACCATCGCGGCCGATGTGACGGGCGTGCCATCCAAGACGGCGGAGACGCCGACCATCCCTTCCCGACCGACGGTTGCAATCTCCACCATACTGCCGTCTTCGAGCACGGTCAGCATCGAGCAGAACCCGCCGCCGGGGAAATACACGTCTCGAATCGGTTCGCCAGGTTTGTGAAGAATGTCTTTCAGCTTGAGCGGAACGACGGTGAGCGACGGAAGAATCCGAGCGTAGTCAGCGGCGGGAAGCGCGGCAAGCAGACGATTCGGGTTGCTGGTTGGGGGCGGTGGATTCGCTGAGGGTAGAGCACGCCGCTTGACCATGGTGAGCCTCCTTCGCCGTCGACCGTCACTTTGACGGCCATTCTCAAGAGGCTGTCGCGGGCCAAGCTCTGCCCTATTCAGGGCGAGGCAGACGGTAGTCCCTTAAACCTTCTTCAAGGGTACCACTTCGCGCTCGCGATTTGTTAGAAACGCGACAGATCTCTTCTCGACGAGGCGGTATTTTCCTCGTCTCGGGTTTTTGCGAGGGCATACGAACCTATGGACCGCCGTCGTCCCCGGAACCCGCCGTCCCGACCGCTGATACTTGTCGTCGACGATCACGACGACACGCGTGAACTTTACGTCCAGAGCTTTGTCCTTTTCGGTTTCGAAGCAATCGGGGCCGCTGATCGCGACGAGGCCTACCGCCGGGCTTGGGAATCTCATCCGGACATCGTCGTCACGGACCTCACGCTGCGCGACGGTGACGGATGGCAGCTGGTTGAGGACCTGAAGCGCGAGCCGCGAACGGGAGACATCCCGGTGGTTGTGCTCACTGGCCACGCTGCTCCATCGCTGCGAGAACGCGCCGAGCATGAGGGCTGTGCCGGGTTCTTCGTGAAGCCATGTTTACCCGACGAACTTGCGACCGAACTTCGGCACCTACTCGATCGCACCAATGGTCATGAAGGCGTCTCCACAGCCATGTGACGGCGATACGCGAACGTGCCCGCAATGTCGGAACTGTGATCGAGGTCGCCAAGACGGCCACGATGTTGACGACTGGCTGAACGCCGAACGCGAATTGCGCGATGTGTCGAGTTCCTCGGCCGCGTAAATAACGAGTGGACCATGAATACAATCCCTGATCAACGGGTGTTGGAGCGTCTTCGCGCCGAGTATCTGGAAATGCCCGGCCTGAAACTGAGGCTCGAACAGGTACAACGTCTGTGTGGAATCGAGCAGACGATGTGCAAATTGGTCCTCGACGCGCTCGTGAAGACGAGCTTTCTGTGCCTGAAATCCGACGGGACATACGTTCGGTTGCCGGAAGGCAGCCCGCCTCGGCCTCGCCCGGCGAAGGCGTTGACGTCGACACCGATCGTGATGACATCGCGCCGCGCGAGCTAGCGTCTAGGGAGGGAGCCGGATCTCGTCACCTCGCCCACCACCCGCGAAACGGGTCGCCTCGAACGCCGTCGGATTCCTTCGTGCCCACAGTGCGATGCTACTGATGCAGAGCGCGTCCTCGCAGTTGCACCGGAGAGCCGTCTACGATGGTTTCGATGCCGAGGATGTGGACACCTCTGGAACGTCCTTATCGCGCGCCGGCTCTCAATGACGGAATCGCCAGCCGGCGGAACATTGAATCGACATCGTCAACGGCCATCCGCATGTTCCCGTTGCCCCACCACATCAACAGTCCGAACAAACCGCCGCCGATGAATTGCGAGACGGCTTCGATGGGCGTCTCGTTGGCCTTCTCGGCCCACGTCCCTTTGACTTCCTCCCGCACGAGATCGACGACCATCTTCTGCAGCAGCTGCTGCACGACCGCGCCGCTGCGTTTCCCGACCATGGCACGAAAGACGGTTCTGTGCTCGTTCGCATGAGTGAAGAGCTCGCGGCTGAACGCAAAAAGCCTCTCGTCCGATCCGCCTGCCGATCGCGCCTGCCGCTGGCGTTCCTTCAGTGATTCACGCAGGTTTTCGATGCCGCTCGCGAGGAGATCTTCCTTGCTGTCGAAGTGGGCGTAGAACGTCGCCCGACCGACGTTGGCGCGGTCGATGACGTCCTGCACCGACAGCGCTTCAAACCCCTTTTCTTGAATCAGCGCCATCAGCGAGCCGTGGAGGAGTTGCCGCGTTCGCTGAATGCGTCGATCGACACCCCTCGCCTTCACAGCGCCCTCACATTTCCGAACAACGAACGGTCAGTTGTTCAGTAACAGACGTCACGGGGTCGGGCGTCTGATTCCGCGCCATCGAAAAGTGAACATTATGTTCTGAAACGAACGTCCATCCATCATGAACATGTCGTTCGTCAGCAAGGAGGGTTCGACCATGGACTCACAGAACGAAATCCGGCGGGCCGGTTGGCGGTCGGTCGTCGCGGTCGCGCTGACGGCGGCCGCCATCACGTTCAATCACGTCTTCACGCTGGGCAGCAGCGCGTTCGTCCTGGGAGTCGCGCTGCTCGCGATCCCGGCAGCGCTGTGGATCTGGTTTCGGCGGACCGGGAACAGGTCGGCACTCGCAGCCTATGCCGTCATGAATGCGTGGATCGTCGTCGGCTTCGGTCTAATCAAGGGACTGTGGGACATCACCCTTCCAATCTTCGCGGGAACGTTTCTTTTCTCGGTGTCCACGGCCTACCCGAAGCCCGTGTTCGGCGCCTTCTGGTTCGAGATCAGCGGCGTCGCGATGTTCCTCGGCAGCCTCTTTGTTCTCTACTACAGCCTGCAGCTTATTCGGAGTCGCGGGCGACGTGTCGCGCTGGCGGGCGTTGCCGCCATCGGGGTGACGGCCATCCTATTCGCCTTCGTCGGTCTCGACCGTGACGCCTGGACGCCGCCGACGCAGGGTGTCGTCAAGATCGGCGTGATCGTGCCGACCACGGGACCGTACGCGATGCTGGGCAACTCGTTTGTCAAGGCGGTCCAGATGGCACGCGACGATCTCGGGGACACGAAATACCGGTACGAGTTGGTGATCAGAGACAGCGGCCCCGATCCCGAGAAGGCGAAGCAGGTGATTCGCCGAGTGGTGATCGACGACAAGGTCGATGCGATCGTTGGCGGCATTTCGCTCATCGGTCAGGAAACCAAGCCGTATGCCACGGCCGCGCGGATTCCGCACCTGTGCGTGTGCACCGTCAGCTGGATTGGAGACGGCGCCTACAACTTCACGAACATTCCGTCGCCGGAGGCCGAAGGCAAATTGTGGGCGCGGGAGGCGCAGCGTCGCGGCATCAAGCGCGTTGCACTGCTGACGCAGGACTACCCCAGCATCAACAACCACGTGAGGGCGCTCAAGATCGAGGTCGCCCGCCTTGGGCTCACCGTTGCCGACGAAGGGCTGTTCGACAGCTCCGTCAGAGACTTTCGCTCGCTGATCACACAGGCTGCGACGTCGCGCCCTGACGTGTACTACATCGAAGCGTTGGAACCTGGGCTCGATCTGCTGGGTCAGCAGCTTGCCGACGCGGGGATTCACAACCTTTCGGCCGTCGTTGCGCCGTCGCTCAGCGACAATCCGGCGTTGTTCGAAGGCGCCTGGTACACCGACAGCAACCTGAAGGACATCGGGTTCAAGCGGCGATTCGAGGAGAAATATCCGGGCACTCGATTCGCGACGCACATGATGCCATATGCGTACGACTCGGTGAACATGATCGTCCGCGCTTTCGAGGCAGGCACGAATCCCGCTGTCTATCTTCGTAATCTGCGCCGCTACGACGGCACGGCGGGACTGCTCACCAAGGCCGCGGGCGATGGCCACTTTGCATCGGCTCCCGCCGTCTGGACGATCGCAAGCGGAAAGCCGGCGCTGTTGAATCGCTAGCGTGACGGCTTTGCCTTTGAAAGGAACACACCATGACTCGGACGACATTCGTGTGGTTGATCATCGTTGCCCTCGTCGCGCTCACACTCGGTGGGGCGGCAGTGATCGTGGCGAACAATCCGGGTGGCTCACCCACGGGGGCTGCGGCCGGATTCGTCCACTGACGCAGATGGGCGCCCGTAGCGCAGGTACAGAGTCGGTACCACGATCATGTTCAAGAGCGTCGATGTCGTCAGACCGCACAAGATCACGATCGCCATCGGTGTCTGAATCTCGCTTCCGGTCCTGCCGCCACCGAGGGCGAGTGGGATGAGCGCAAGGCCGGCAGCCATCGCCGTCATGAGAATCGGCACCAAGCGCTCATGTGCACCGCGCACGACCGCTTCGCGAAAGTCCACAACGCCTTCCTCATTCCTCAAGTGCTGGATGTGTGAGACCAGCATGATGCCGTTGCGAGTCGCGATACCGAAGAGTGTGATGAAACCGATCATCGAGGCCACACTCAGGACGCCACCGGCGAGAAACACGCCGGCGACGCCGCCAATCAGCGCGAGCGGGAGATTGACCATCACGATCACCGCGTCGCGCGCACGGCCGAAGGCGAGCACGAGCAGCATGAACAATCCGGCGACCACCGCGACGAACAGGACGGCGAGCCGGCGCGAGGCGCTCTGCTGGCTCTCGAACTGCCCACCGTATTCGACGCGATAGCCGGCCGGCATCGGCACGGACTGGGCCACGCTCGAGCGGATGTCGTCGACGACGCTGCCGAGGTCGCGGCCGGCGACGTTGCACGAGAGCACGATCCGGCGCTGCACGTTCTCGCGCAGAACCATGTTGGGCCCCTGTTCGCGACGAACGTCGGCGAGCAACCGGATGGGCACCTGCCGAGCAGCGGGCGTGTCGATCGGGAGATCGGCAATCCGCTCGAAGTCCCCGCTGCTCGATGAGTCGAACTTCACGACGAGGTCGAAGGCGGTGCCGCGGTCGAAAATCCGTCCGACCGTGGCGCCGGCGAACGCGGTTTCGACCGCTGCTCCGACGTCATTCGCGTGCAGACCGTATCGGGCGATCGCGGTCCGATTGAGCACGAACCGCACCGTGGGCACGTCCATCTGTTGCTCGAGCGACACATCCACGGCGCCGGGCACCGCGTTGACAGCCGCGCGCACCCGTTCTCCGAGGCGTCGAAGCGTCCCCAGATCGTCGCCGAACACCTTGACTGCGATATTCGCGCGAGTACCCGATAACATGTGATCGATCCGGTGTGAGATCGGCTGGCCGATCGTGACGTTCGTGCCCGGCAGCGTCGAGAAGCCACGACGCAGCGCGGCCAGCAGTTCCGCGCGAGGCCGCCCGGTCTCCCGCAGACCGACATCGA
>JBKPNQ010000098.1:0-11991 GCA_046732715.1 Acidobacteriota bacterium
GTCGAAGGATCTGCCGCCACCACCCATCGTCGAGCTCCTCAAGAGGAAGCCCTGGCTGTTGGCAAATCTCTATAGCGGTCGCATTCCGCACGACGCGTCGGCTGCGTGACCCGGTGAAACAGCTTCGCCACCGGCAGGCACACTCGTTCGTGCCATTTGACATCGCTGCGCACGTCCAGCATTCTAAGACAGTGGTCGCGTTGATTCGGCGGTGTGCGGCTGTCGTGGCTCTCCTGACCCTGGTCGTCGGCAACGTTGCAGTCTGCGCCGGCTGGCAGGCGACGCCCGAAGCGCGGATGGCGTGCTGCATGAACGGCACAAGCTGTCCGATGCACACGTCTGGTAACCACGAACACTCCGCCACGCGGGTGGTCAACCAGTCGCAGGCCGACAGCTGCTGTGCCGCCGCGGCTCAACGACACGATTCAGCAGCCGCGCGATCGACATTCGCCGCGTCGGGCGTAATCGCGCTGGTTCCGCTCACCATGTTCAAGGTTCCGACCAACCCACTCGCGTCTCAGGAGTGGCGCACTCTCGTCCCGCTGCCTGTCTCGTCTACGCCCAAGCACCTCCTTCTCTCCGTACTGCTCGTTTAGCCAAGACAGTCGTCGTGTCTCTGCCCGGATGTACCGCCGGGCTGGTGGTGGCGCGCACGCGCGCGCTACATGACGAGTGTCTGTGCATGATCAACCGACTCATCGAACTGTCGCTTCGAAACCGCGTCATCGTCGTCGCGCTCTACCTCGGCCTCGGAGCGTGGGGTTGGTGGGCGCTTGGGGCGACGCCGATCGACGCCATCCCCGACCTGTCCGACAACCAGGTGATCGTGTTCACCGAGTGGGCTGGGCACAGCCCGCAGGAGGTGGAGGACCAGGTCAGCTATCCGCTCACGGTCAATCTACAGGGCCTGGCCGGCGTTCGCGTCGTCCGATCGCAGTCGGCGTTCGGGTTCTCGATGATTTACGCGATCTTCGAGGACAACGTCGATCTCTATTTCGCTCGTGCACGCGTCCTCGAGCGCATGAGCCTGATCGCGAAGACCTTGCCGGCCGGAGTCACACCGACGCTCGGCCCGGACGCGACCGGTGTCGGCCACGTGTTTTGGTACACGGTCGAGAGCCCGACGCTGTCGCTGCGTGATATGCGTACTCTCGAGGACTGGTTCATTCGCTATCAGCTCAATGCCGTAGCTGGTGTGGCGGAGGTGGCGTCGGTTGGCGGCTTCGTCCAGCAGTACCAGATCGACGTCGATCCGAATCGCCTTCGCACATACAACCTGCCGCTGAGCGCAGTCGTCGCCGCGGTCCGCGAGAGCAATCTCAACGTCGGCGGCAATGTGCTGGAGTCGAACGGCGCATGGCTCATCGTCCGCGGCGTTGGACTGATCGCCTCGGTTGACGACGTGAAGCGCATCGCCGTGGGCGCATCTAACGGCGTGCCGATCTACGTCGAGCAGGTTGCAGACGTTCATGTCGGCGACGCGTTTCGTGTGGCCTCGCTGGTCAAGGGCACGAAGGAGGCCGTCGGTGGCGTGGTCGTGGCTCGCTCCGGCGTCAACACGAAAGCCGTCATTGATGCCGTGAAGGCGCGCATTGCGCAGATCCAGCCTGGGCTTCCGGCCGGCGTGACGATTGTTCCGTTCTATGACCGGTCGACACTGATCGCGCAGTCGGTCGATACGCTCCGACGCGCGCTCCTCGAGGAAATCGTACTGGTCACGCTCGCCCACGTGATCTTTTTGATGCACTTCCGCTCGATTCTGATCGTCACCATTCCGCTGCCGCTTGCCGTGCTGGCGTCGTTCCTCGGGATGTACTACGCCGGCATGTCGTCGAACATCATGAGCCTCGCCGGTATCGCGATCGCGATCGGCGTCCTGGTCGATGCCGGGATCGTCGTCACCGAGAATGCGTTCCGGTATGTCGAGCAGCGCCGCGTCGATCCCCACGATCGTCCCCTCGTCTGGCGGACGGTACTCGAATCCACACGCCTGGTCGGCCGTCCTGTGTTCTTTTCGATGGCGATCATCCTCCTGGCGTTCGTCCCGGTCTTCGCGCTCACCGGCCAGGAAGGAAAACTCTTTCATCCCCTGGCGTTCACGAAGACGTTCGCGGTGCTGGCGGCGACGATCATCTCGGTGACGTTAGTGCCGGTGCTGTGTTCGCTGCTCCTGAGCGGGAAGTTGCACCCGGAAGAGGCGAACCCGGTCATGCGCATCTTGCGGCGGCTCTACCAGCCAGTGCTCGAGACTGCGCTCGCGCACCGCCTGCTGACCATCGCGATCGCAGCGGTTCTCTTCACCGGAGCGCTGATTGTCGCCCGCACGATCGGGAGCGAGTTCATGCCGCCGCTGAACGAAGGCGACCTGATGTTCATGCCGATCGCCGATCCCAGCATCTCGCTGGAGGAGAACACGAAGATCGCCGCGAAGCAGAACGCCGCGCTGATGTCGTTCCCCGAAGTGGAGTACGCGGTCGCGAAAGTGGCGCGCGCTGACACATCGACGGATCCGGCGCCGCTGAACATGACCGAGACGATCGTGCATCTCAAGCCGCGCGAACAGTGGCGTGCGGGCATGACGCTCGATCGATTGCGCGCGGAGATGGGACGGGCGGTACAGATGCCGGGGGTCTCGAATATCTGGACGATGCCGATCATCAACCGGATCGACATGCTGACAACCGGCGTTCGATCCGAGGTGGGGATCAAGGTTTTTGGGACGGACTTGACGGTGCTCGAAGATGCGGCGCGCCGCGTGTCGGACGTCGTGCGTCAGGTCAGCGGAGCCAGCAACGTCTATCCCGAGCAGGTGACGAGCGGCCAGTACCTCAACATCGAGATCGACCGCGCCGCAGCCGCTCGGTACGGGATCGGGGTCGGCGATGTTCAGCAGGTGATCGAAACCGCGATTGGCGAGACGACGCTGACCACGACGATTGAGGGCCGGCGTCGATTTCCGGTGCGCGTCCGGTATTCGTCTGAGTATCGTGCCGATCCCGAGCTGCTCGGACAAGTCCTCGTCACATCGCCGCGCGGATCGCAGATTCCGTTGAGTGAGCTCGCGCGAATCGAGCACGTGCGCGGACCCGCGATGATCTCGTCGGAGAACGGGCTGCTGCTGGCGACGGTGCTCTTGAACGTGCAAGGCCGCGATGTCGGCGGATTCGTCGACGAGGCCCGAGCGCGCGTTGCGAGAGACGTCGCACTTCCTGCCGGCTATTTCGTGGCCTGGAGCGGCCGCTGGGAGAACCAGCAACACGCCCGCCAGCGACTGCAGCTGGTCGTGCCGATCGTGCTGCTGGTGATCTTCGTGCTGCTCTATTTCACCTACCACTCCGTGGCGGAGGCAGCGCATGTCCTGCTCGCTGTCCCGTTCGCGCTGACGGGCGGCGTCTATCTGCTGTGGCTGCTCGGCTACAACTTCTCCGTCGCGGTGTGGGTGGGATTCATCGCGCTGTTTGGCACCGCGGTCCAGACCGGCGTCGTGATGGTGATCTATCTCGAAGAGGCAGTCGCGCGAAAGCGCCAGGAGCTGAATGGGGCGCTGACGCGTGACGCGCTGCGCGACGCGATCGTCGAAGGTGCGCTGCTCCGTCTGCGACCAAAAGTGATGACGGTGAGCACGGTCGTCGCGGGTCTTCTGCCGATCATGTGGAGCTCGCGCGTCGGCGCCGAAGTGATGAAGCCTCTCGCCACCCCGGTGCTCGGCGGCATGGTTTCCTCGCTCCTGCACGTCCTCGTGGTCACGCCGGTCATCTTCTTCTGGCTGCACGAGCGGCGACTGGGACTGCAGCACGAGCCGCTGCCGAGAGCCGCGGGGCGGAAGGCGGTGCCGTGGAAGCCCGTCGTCGCGACCGTTTCCGTGGCCATCGCCGCTGCCCTCGCGATCGTGCTGTGGCGTACCGCCGGGGAATCCCGCCACGTGATTGAGCCGGCAGCGGGCCAAGTCGTACAGCGGGTAAATGCGGGCGGCGTTCAGATTTCATTGCTGTCGCCGACCGGGACGCTTCATCAAGGCCGGAATATCTTCACGATCGAATTCCGATCCGGCGACGGCCGACTGCTGGATGCCGGCGCCGTGCGTGCGAGCGGGAACATGTCGATGCCGGGCATGGTGATGTCCAGCGGGCTCAGGGTGCAGCGGACTGAAGTCGGACGGTATCAAGCCAGTGCGGAATTTGGCATGGCGGGCGCGTGGCACATGGCGATCGAGTGGGACGGTCCGGCCGGGAAAGGGTCGGTCAACTTCGAAGGGGCGGTTCAATGAGAACGTGCGTCGCGACAGTCGTCATTCTCCTGAAGGCCCTGGCGCTGACCGGTGTCGCGCACGCGCAGGCCCAGCAGCCACCACCCACCACGGCTGCGTCGTATGTCGATCCGGTCGGCGGCTTGACACTGAACGATGCGATTAGCCGTGCGCTCGAACATGAGCCAGGACTGCGCGCGTCACGCTCTCAGATCGAGATGACGCGGGGATTGCGCGACCAGGCGGCCCTCCGCCCCAATCCATCGCTGTCGTTCTTCCAGCAACAGGAACCCGGAGGCACCGATAACCAGACGCGCGTCGAGCTCCAATGGCCGCTCGATTTGTTCCGCAAGACCGGCCGGGTGGAAGTGGCCGATCGGGAAATGGAAGTCGCGCAACACGCCGCAACCGACCGTGAACGAACGCTGGCCGCGGACGTCCGTCTTGCCTACGGCCAGGTTGTGTGGTTTGTGCGGGCGTTGACGGTGACGGAGCAGCTGCTCGCCGCGACCCGCCGACAACTGACGCTGATTTCCTCGCGTGTGGAACAGGGTGCAACACCGCCGCTCGATCGGGACATGGTGCGCGTCGAAGTCCAGCGGCTGGACGCGGAGCGTTCGCTCCAGATCGGCGCGGTCGAACGCCGCCTCGTCGAACTGAAGCGCCTGCTGGGAATGAGCGCGAATGCATCGCTGACGTTGCGAACCGCACTCGAGGACCTCGTGCGACAGGACGCGCCACCGGGGGCAAGCCCGCTTCAACCAGGTGCGCTGACGAGGCGGCCAGATGTACTCGAAGCCGAGGCGGGCGTGCGCGTGGCGGAGGCTCAGATCCATCGAGCGCAGCGCGAGGGGCGGCCCGACATGAATCTGTTCGGGATGTACATGCGAGCGGACGCGGGCTTTCCACAGCAGGGATTGTCCCCAACCGGTGCCCTGGAACCGATCCGGAGCGTGTTCCATTACGTGTCTGTCGGCGTAACCGTGACGCTGCCCGTGCTGAGCCGAAACCAGGGGGCCGTTGCCGCGGCAGAGGCCGAACGAACGGGAGCGACGGCACGGGTCGAGGCTGCGCGTTTGTCGGCAGAGAGCGAGATCGCCGCGGCGCGATCGCGTGACCAGAACGCACGGCGTGCGCTGGACGCTTACAGCGCGGACGCCGTTGGGCTCGCCCGGCAAAACCTCGACGTCGTCCGACAGACGTACGAGCTTGGTAGAGGCACGCTGCTCGATGTGCTGAACGAGCAGCGACGCTATCTTGATGTCGAACGCGCTTATACAGACGTCCTCCGCGAAGCCTACGAAGCCCGCGAAATGCTGAAGACGGCATTGGGAGAAGTTCGATGAGTGCCTCACGAGTGACCGTAGGTTGGCCGGCATTGATCGCCGGCGTCATTGGTCTCTTGGCGGCTGGCGCGGGAATCGGGTACGTCGCAGTCAGGCCTGCGCCACCCACCAGCTCAACTCAGGGCACCGCGCCCGGCGCGGTTCGCAGTCCAGCCGGTGTTTTACCGTCTGCATCAGCCCCGGCAGCCGACATCGTCGTGACATTGACGCCGGAGGCGATGCAGCGCGCGGGAATCGTCCTCGCCACAGTATCAGCGGGCCACAGCAGG
Organism: Acidobacteriota bacterium; assembly: GCA_046732715.1. Classification (GTDB taxonomy): domain Bacteria; phylum Acidobacteriota; class Vicinamibacteria; order Vicinamibacterales; family 2-12-FULL-66-21; genus JALZOC01. Next base: position 5,862 of record JBKPNQ010000098.1, read on the forward strand.
TCGATGCTACGCCTGCCAGGCGTCGTTGAGGCAAACGCGTACAAACAGGTGGCGGTTACTCCGCTGGTAGCCGGCCGGGTGACGCGAGTGTTGGCAGACCTTGGCCAGTCGGTGCGGCGCGGGCAGCCCCTGGCGGAGATCTTCAGTCCAGAGTTGGCGGAAGCGGAAACCCGGTTCGTCTCCGCCCGCGCGGAACTCGATGCCCACGAGCGTGAACTGCAGCGCACCGAGAAGCTGGTTGAGATTGGATCGGCTAGCACGCAGGAACTCGAGCGGCTTCACGCGGAGCACACGGCCAAATCGACCGCGGTCGAGAGCGCCAAGTCACGGCTCGAATTGCTCGGCCTCACCGCGTCGGCTATCGCGAATCTGGGTCCAGGCAAGGACGTCGGCGCGGTCACCACCGTCATGGCCCCGATGGCTGGCATCATCACCGAACGCGCCGTAAATGCGGGCCTGAATGTCGACACGACGGCGAAGGTCTTCACTGTTGTCGATCTCTCAACAGTCTGGGTCGTTGCGAACCTCTACGAGAAGGATTTCTCACGCGTCCACGTCGGTGCGAGTGCCCGCGTCACGACGAAGGCGTTTCCGGATGCGGCTCCGCAGGGGAAAGTCAGCTACATCGATCCGCAAGTGAATGCTGAGACCAGAACGGCCAAGGTGCGGGTCGAAGTGGCGAATCCCAATCAAGAACTTCGACTCGGAATGTTTGCAGAGGTCACCATCGAGGCTGATGGCGGCGACGCGGCGGCATTGATGCCACACGCCGCCGTACAGAACGTCGGAAACCAAACCGTGGTGTTCGTTGCCGATCCGCAGCAACCGGGCAAGTTCATCGAACGTCAGGTTCACCTGGGCGATCGATCAGGAAACGACGTCACCGTGCTCAGCGGCGTCAAGCCAGGCGATAGAGTCGTCGCGGCAGGAAGTTTCGCGGTCCGCGCCGAGCGGGACCGCCTCGGCTTGCGCGTGCCGAGCCCGCAGCAGGAGTGAACATCCCTTCAGGATCGAGCGAATCCGCCGCCCGAACCGAAGCGGATGGCGGAAAGGTTCTCGTGACCCGGACCGGCTACGAACCCAGCCAGCCGACGCTCCGAGCGGGCCAGCTCGCAAAGATTACGTTCGTTCGGACTACCAACAAGACATGCGGCACGGAAGCAGTCAGTGCCACCGCGATTCCTGACCGGAAAAGCGGCCGTTCCTCCCGCGCGCCGCGAACGTCGACCAGAATTTGCAGAACGATGTCGATTTCCAGCAAGCTCGTTCGTCGTATCGATAAGACGCCAAAAGGGCCGGCTCAAACTCAAACAAGGAGACAGACGATGCGGGTTATGGTGTTCGCGAAAGCCGCCGAGGACAGCGAAAAGGGCGCAGCTCCAACAGCCGAGGCGCTCGAGGCGTTCGCGGCGATGGACCGGTTCATCGAGGAGCTGGTCAAGGCCGGCGTCTTCATTGCCGGCGCCGGCCTCAAGAACAGCGCCGAGGCCAAGCGCATCGTCTGCGAGGGTCCCGGCCGCACGGTCATCGACGGGCCGTTCGCCGAGGCCCGCGAGCTGGTCGCCGGCTTCTCGATCTGGGAGGTCAAGGACATGGACGAGGCCGTGGCCTGGGCGAAGCGCAGTCCCCATCCCATGTCGGGCAAGAGCGAGATCGAGATCCGACCGTTCTTCGAGGCGGCGGATCTGGCCGAGTTTGTCACGCCCGAGGAGCTCGCGACGCCCCGTGACGGCGAGCGCGGGAAGCTCGGCGTCGCCTGATATCGCCGGCGAGCGAGTGCCACGAGCGAGCCACGCGATCGGAGCGAGCGGGCAGCGGCTTGTCTCCCCTGCGACCTTGGCCGACAATGCGGTGTGGCTGCAGGCGAGACGCACCAGGCGGAAACTGATCAAACAATAGAGGCGACCTTTCGGATTGAACGGGCCAGGCTTGTCGCGGGCCTGGCCCGCTTCGCGCGGAACGTCGATCTCGCCGAGGAGCTCGCGCAGGATGCGCTGGTCGTCGCCCTGTCCGAATGGCCGAGGACGGGCGTTCCGGCCAATCCGGGCGCGTGGCTCATGGCCGTCGCGAAACGGCGCGCCGTCGACGCCTTCCGGCGCGACAAGATGCGCGAGCGCAAGCACAAGGAGATCGCGCGGACGCTGGACGAAATCCGCGACGGCGCGGCCGAGGCGTTCGAAGCGACCATGGACGATGATCTCGGCGACGAGCTGCTGGGCCTCATCTTCACAGCCTGCCACCCCATGCTGTCGCCCGACGCCCGCGCGGCACTCACCCTCAAGGTGGTCGGCGGCTTGACGACGGACGAGATCGCCCGCGCCTTCCTGTCGAGCGAGGCCGCGATCGCGCAGCGCATTGTCCGCGCGAAGAAGGCGATCGCAAAGGCCGGCTTGACCTTCGAGGTGCCGCGAGGCGCCGAACGGGCGGTGCGGCTGCCCTCCGTGCTCGAGGTCATCTACATCATTTTCAATGAAGGCTATGCGGCCACGGCGGGTGACGACCTTGTCCGGCCGGGCCTGTGCCTGGAGGCGCAACGACTCGGCCGCATGTTGGCCGGCCTGATGCCCGAGGATGCCGAAGTGCTCGGCCTCCTGGCGCTGATGGAGATCCAGGCGTCACGCCAAAAGGCGCGCACCGCGCCCGACGGCGCCTTCATACCGCTCACCGAGCAGGATCGCGCACGCTGGGACCATTTGCTGATCGGTCGCGGCCTCGAAGCGCTGGCCCGCGCCGAAAGGCTTGGCGGGCACGGCCCCTATGTGCTGCAAGCCGCGCTTGCCGCCTGCCACGCCCGCGCGCGCCGGGCCGCCGATACTGACTGGCCGCGCATTGCGGCGCTCTATGACCGGCTGCGCGTCGTGGCGCCCTCGCCCGTGGTCGATCTCAATCGCGCGATCGCCCACAGCATGGCCTTCGGGCCCGAAGCGGGCCTCAGGCTGGTGGACGAGATCGCCAACGCCGCCGCGTTGCGCGACTACGCGCCACTGCCGGCGGCGAGGGGCGACTTTCTGTTCCGAGCCGGTCGGCTGGCCGAGGCGCGTTCACAGTTCAAGGCCGCCGCCACGCTGACCCGCAACGCGCGGGAACGGGCATTTCTCCTCGCACGGGCTGACGCCTGCGACTGCAAGCATTGAATCCTGTTTCTGAGGCGCCGGTCCGGCGGCGTCACTGTGCGACGGACATCGAGGCCTGCAGTGTCGTTGGCTCGACAACGGCGGGTACGCTAGACTCAGTGTTTCGCCACTGCCACTCTAGAGAGTTCGCGGATTTCGGAGCGTCCGAACCGACGTGTCTCAACGGTCATGTCCATGATTCGCATCGAATTCGGCGACGTGATTGCGGCACGAATACGCGCCGAACATCGTGTGCTGGCCACCCGGTGGTTCGAACGCCTCCTGGATCTCCTACCGGTGGATGCGCGTGAGATCTTCCCGACGGAGAGCTTGCTGGACCACGTACCGGCGTTGATCCTCGAGATCAGCGCGTACATGCAGCACCCGGAAGAAGGCGCGATTGCAGCCAACACCGCGATTCTGGACAAAGCCCGGGAACTCGGATCGCTCCGTCACGGCCAACGCGCGTCGCTGCACCAGGTGCTCCGCGAATACCAGGTCCTGAGCGGAGTGCTCGTCACGTTCGTCGTCGAGGAGATGAAGCGACTCGGGATCGTGCCGGCTCCTGGCGAGGCGGCATTGCTGGTGTCGCGGCTTCATCAGGCAGTGGACGTCCTGTCCCAAGCGACGGTCGAAGCGTTTGTCACGCTCTACACTCAGACGATTGACGATCAGCGCGAGCGGCTCGAACAGTTCACACGCATGGCGGCACATGAGTGGCGCCAACCGCTCGCGGCCCTGCAGTTCGGTGTCAGTCTGCTCGGCCAGGCACACCTGGATCCCGTGCGAACACGGCGGACGCTCGAAACCGTCGAGCGGAACGTCCAACATCTGATCGATCTGACGCACAAGCTCGAGACCGTCGCTCGGATGCACAGCGAGGGGGACAATGTCGTTATTCAAGAGGTCTCGTCTGGGACCGTGGCGGCTGAAGCCGCGCGGCAAGTGCGTGAAATGGCCAATGCGCGGGGGGTCGAGATCCGGGTGCTGGATGCACTGCCGACGCTCACCATCGACGTCGGCCGCCTTGAACTGACGTTTGTCAATCTGTTGTCGAACGCGATCAAGTACTCAGACGAAGCAAAGCCGGTTCGATGGGTCGAGATCAGCGGGCTCGACATCGCTGGAGGCTGGTGTCAGATTGCGGTGCGAGACAACGGGCTGGGCATTCCGCCCGACTCAGTCGGCAAGATCTTCGAGCGATTCACACGCGCACACCCGGAGCGCGACAACGTGGTACACGTCGGCGGCCTGGGGTTAGGACTGTCAATCGTCGAAGACTGCGTAGGGGCGATGCACGGTCGGATCGAGGTCGAGTCCGCCGAGGGCGTCGGAACGACTTTCGTGCTGACGCTTCCGCGCACACCGCCAGAAGCCGCGAAGCCGTAGCCCTCCATTTCCATCCGGGTCGCCGCCTGTGAACCAGCGCGGCAACTCCATTCAATCAAGCGCGCCGTCCGTTACCGGCATTCTCGGCTGGGCGTAAACGTGCGGCCGCGTATCGGCGGAGCGCCGAGCATCGTCAGGTCGTTTGTCGACTACGTTCCCGATCCCTTGCCGGGCTTCCCGGCGATCGTGCGTGGCTCGAACCCGTTCGGCCTGGTGATCGTTGCAGACCAGCTCTACGTGACGGATGGCGGACGCAATCTCGTGTGGCAAGTCGATATCCCCACGGGCAGTTTCTCCCCGCTGGCTACGTTCCCCACAATCGCGAATCCTCTCTTTCCCGCGGTCGGCGGCCCAGTCGTCGAGGCTGTTCCGACCGGTATCGAGTACGCCGGCGGTCAGCTGCTCGTCACGCTGTTCCGCGGCGTTCCGTTCGCACCCGGGACGTCCGCCGTCGTGCAGATCGATCCGTCCACGGGCATCCAATCACCGTTTCTGAGCGGACTGAAAACGGCAATCGGAGTGCTCGGGATCAAGGACGGGGCCGAGGAGAGCTATCTGGTCCTCCAGAACTCCTCCGGGCCGGCGCCGTTCTTCACCGGGCCGGGGTTGGTACTGCAATTCGACGCACCGGGAGGCGCGGCCACGATGCTCGCCAACTGCCTGGCGAGACCGACGGCGATGCTGCGCGACGAGAAGACCGGCAGACTCTATATCACCGAGTTGTTGACCGGCCGCATCGTCGCCCTGCCTCTCGGGTGGGTCGGAACGCGGCAATCTCATGTCCCGCGCTCTGACGCGTTCACCCGGCCAACAACTTCTTGGCCATCCATCGAGCGTCGATCGCCCGCTGCGGCCCGTCGACCTCGGACCCCGCGACGGCGCCGTCGAACAGTACGACCAGCGCGCGAGCCGTTGCTTTCGCGTCCTTCACTCCCGCCGCTTTCGTCCACTCGAGGAAACGCTCCGCGAACCACTGTCGCTGACCGTGAGCAATGGCGCGCGCCGGGTGCGCCGCATCGGTGAGTTCCGTCACCGTATGCTGCAACGGGCAACCGCGGAAGTCCTTCGACTCCGCCCACTCCACCACCCAGTCGAAAAACTTGAGTGCGCGCTGTGACGGCGGCACGTCGGCGAGGTAGGCGTCGATGTTCGCGCGCGCGTCCACGGTTCGGCGCTCGAGGTACGAGGCCACGAGCTGGTCCTTGCAGCCGAAGTGCAGATAGAGCGATGCCTTCGCCGCGTCGGCTTCCGCCAGCACACGGTCGATGCCCACGGCCCGCACGCCCTCCCGGTAGAACAGGCGATCGGCGGCGTCGAGGAGGCGTTCGCGGACGCCAATTGCGGAGGTTTTTGCCGGTTTCGTGACTCTCTGTGGCACCCCTTGACAATATAGACAGCTTAGTCTATTGTCAACCCTTACGGATAGACAGAACGGTCTGTCTTAGCGTGAGCACGGGATGACCACTCTCAGTCTCGCGCGTAGTGAGGCCCCCGCTGCAGCTCGATGTCACCAGCGCCGCGCAGATCGCCGCCGTAGTCGCGACCGCGGCGGACGTGGACCTCCTCGTCAATAACGCCGGCATCGTCGGTTTCTTCGGCGGCGAATTCAGCGATCCGAAGTGGATCGA
>JBKPNQ010000099.1:0-55131 GCA_046732715.1 Acidobacteriota bacterium
AGGCCCGAGCAGGTGATCGTCGATCTGGTTCGAGTGAAGACCGATCGCGCGGAGATTCCGGGGCAGTACCAGGGGATTTGTTGGTGAATTAGTGAATTGGTGAATTGGCATCGCGCGGCTACCGCCGCGCTTTAAGAGCACGTGCGGTAGCGCGCGCGAAGCGAATTCACCAACCACCAACTCACCGACTCACCAATTGTAAGAATCTCTCCATCCTCGCCCAGATCGTTTCAAGACTCCTGAGCAGCTGGTGATCATCGTCGAGCATATGCAGTTCGACGTTCGGCCGCGTCGCCGCCCACCGTTCGACGGTTCGTGGCTCGACAGCGGTGTCGAGGCGGCCCTGAAATACCTGAACCGGTTGGGTCAGCGTTGTCTCGAACGCGTTGTATCGACGCGCGTCGGCGTACAAATCGTAGTGCACGGGCATCATCCGTCCGTAACCGTAGTGAAAGACGGAGAGCTGGTTCGACGACTTCCACGCGTCGAGACCACGATCGCCGAGGTCGCTCAAGCGTTTTCCGTCGAAGTCGAGGGCCGGCGCCAGCAGGACGACGCGGGAGACGCGATCCGCATGAAGGCGGGCAGCTTGCACCGCGACGAAGCCGCCAAGGCTGGAACCCACGACGCAGATCGGTTCCGTGCTCGCGGCAATCAATTCCGCAACCCGCCCGAGCATGCGACTCACCGTCAGGGTCGAAAAATCCGGCTCATTGAGATCCGGGATCGTGACCGGAATGCCGCGATCGGTCAGCTTGCGCGCCAGAAATGTCGCTTTTGACGAGTGGGGAGACGATGCGAATCCGTGCAGGTAGACGACCTGCATCAGATCATGACCTTGCACCCCGGCCGGCAACGGCAGGAAATGGACCCTTCACCGTCCGTCGAATAGTCGTAGGTGAGTTCCTCGCCCTTCCGGATATTTCGCGCCGCGATGATCCAGATCGTGTCGCCAATGACGCGGGTGTAACAGTTGGGTTCGCACGCGTGATTGATGTACCGGGCGACGTTGCCGCCGACGGCGGCGTCGCGAACATACAACCGATTCAGCTTGAAGCACCAGATGTGGCCCTTCTTCAGGTACCGTGCCTCGCGCTTCAGGCTCTCGCGGTTGGTGATCTTTTCACCGTCGTAGGTGACGATGCGCTTGTTTTTGGGAATCGGCTGGGTCGCGAACACACCCCAGCCCTGGATTTTGGAACGGCGCTTTTCAATCAAGCAATTGAGTTTACCAGTACCTCACCCGGCCAACGTCGACATGAACGAAGTTCAAATCGGGATAGAAGCCCACGCCACCGATCTTGAGTGACTTCGCAGCGTCGCGAAGTTGCGGCAGCTTGACGCCGGGGACACGGATATCGATGGCCTGACCGACCATGTGCAGGCTGTGAGACGCCACACCGGTACTCGCGCCGCCACGCTCGCGCAGGAGGGCGTTGGTTTCCGGCGATCGGTAGCCCGAAATGATGTGAAACGGCTGATCGGTTTCCAGCGTCCCTCCGAGTTCGTGCAGGAGATCGAAGACCCGCGGATCGATCGGCTTGACTTCGTTGACCCTGAAGTCGCGCATGATGTGGTTGAGTTCGGCGAGGGCCTCCGGCCGATAGCATCCGCCAGTGCAATATGTCGACTTCAGCCGCTCGCCGGTGTGAGTGTTGAAGAACGACAGCGTACGTTCCGGTGCCTTCGCGACGGCCGACGATGCGGCGCGGGCCGTCGACGGGATGAGCGTTGTGGCCGCGGCTGCGGCGCCGATTCCCAGAAACGCGCGGCGATGAAGCAACTTCTGATCGTGCATGACTCTCCAGCGCGGCGCACACGTGCCGCCGAACCAACCGTTATCTAATTCGCGGTAGACATTCATTGGAACACAATCGGCGCGCAGGTTCAAGCACGACAGATCGTTAAGTCCGTCGCTGTCAGGGGATTAAGGCTGTGCTTGACGATCAGCGCAGCGCGCGGTGAAGAGAGTCGAACAACTCCCTCGCGCGTCGACGCGAGAGGTATGCAACAGATATCAGTATCCTTTGTTATAGTCTGGTAGATGGAAGGCATTATCCCCGCATGGGGAAGAATCCTTCGCGGCTACCGTCCTGCGCTGTCGGTCGAGATCACCCGCGAATGTCCCCTCAAGTGTCCCGGCTGTTACGCGTATGGCGATGATCACCTCGGCGGCGAGGTGACACTTCGGCAGGTCAGCGACTTCAAAGGTCAGGAACTCGTCGATCGCTTCTTCTCGCTTGTCGAGGCACATCGACCGCTTCACGTCTCGATCGTGGGGGGTGAACCACTCGTCCGCTACCGGGAGCTCGGCCAGATCCTGCCAAGACTCTCGAAGATGGGACTGTACGTCCAGGTTGTCACCAGCGCCGTCCGGCCCGTGCCGGCGGAATGGATCGGACTGCCGAGACTGAAAATCGTCGTCTCCATCGACGGACTTCAGCCGGAGCACGACGAGCGGCGGAAGCCGGCGACCTACGATCGAATTCTGAAGCACATCAAAGGTCACCAGGTCACTGTCCACTGCACGGTGACGCGGCAGCAGTCTCGCCGAGAAGGGTACCTGGAAGAATTCGTCCGGTTCTGGTCGGAGAATCCCGACACGGGACAGATATGGATCAGCCTGTATACGCCGCAAATCGGTGAGCAGTCGGACGAGCGTTTGATGCCCGCCGATCGTGAACGCGTCGTCGCAGCGCTCATGCAGTTCCGCACGAAGTATCCGAAGCTCATGATGCCCGCCGGCCTGATCGACGCGTACGTGCGTCCGCCCGATTCACCTGAGGACTGCGTGTTCGCCCAGACCACGACCTGCATTTCCGCCGACTTCGAACGGCAGATTGCGCCCTGTCAATTCGGGGGAAAGCCCGACTGCTCCAACTGCGGCTGTATCGCGTCGGCGGCGCTCAAGGCCGTCGGCCGCCACCGTCTGCCCGGCGGGCTTCGCGTTGGTGCCATCTTCGAGCAGTCGCTTGCGGTCGGGCGACACGTGCGCCGGATGCGGGGAGCGTCCTGAAATAACTCCGTATGGCGAATCTCGCATCGTTCGACATCACCTCAGGGGTGGATCTTCAGGAGGTCGATAACGCGGTCAACCAGGCGCGAAAGGAAGTCGCGCAGCGCTACGACTTCAAGGGGTCCCGTGCGGCCATCGATCTCAATCGTACTGAGAATACGCTGACGCTGACCGCCGACGACGAGTTCAAGATGAACGCACTGTGGGAAATCCTGCAGGGCCGGATGATACGCCGTGGCGTGCCGACGAAAAACCTCACGCCCGGCGCCATCGAGCGCGCCGCCAACGATACCGTCCGGCGCGTCATCACGCTGCAGCAGGGCATCCCAACTGAAGCGGCCAAAGACATCGTCAAATTCATCAAGGACAACAAGCTCAAGAAGGTTCAAGCCGCCATTCAAGCCGACCAGGTGCGGGTGTCGTCACCGTCGAAAGACGAGCTACAGGACGCCATGCGCCGATTGCGCGAACATGATTTCGGTGTCGCGCTGCAGTTCGGCAACTACCGCGGCTGAGGGGGCCCCCATGGTTCGACGATCCGGCCGTATCGTTCCGGCGCTCGTGCTTGCGTGCTTGTCGGTGTATGGCTGCTCGAGAGCGTCGGCACCTCCCGAACCAGCCGATCAGGCGAAAGCCGCCGTGCCCGGACGCGCCGCAGCGCCTGCCGACCAGCCGGTCAACGTCGACGCGAAAGCGGTCGCCGGCTTTCTCGATCGCGTCAACCAGTACGTCGCGGTTCATCAGAAGCTGGAAAACTCGCTGCCCAAGCTGTCGAAAGAATCCACCCCTGAGCAGATCGACACGCACCAGCGTGCGCTCGCGACGATGATCCAGGATGCACGCAAGGGCGCCAAGCCCGGCGATCTGTTCACGCCCGAATCACAGGTGGTCTTCAAACAGCTGCTGGCAAAGGTGTTCGGCGGGCCCGACGGGGCCGCGTTGAAGGCGTCCGTCATGGACGAGAATCCCGGCGTGCCGTCCCTCAAGGTCAACGATCGATATCCCGATACGGTTCCCGTTTCGACCATCCCGCCTCAGGTGCTGGAAGGTCTACCTAAATTGCCGGAGGAAATGGAATTCCGTTTCGTCGGGAACGACCTGATTCTGATGGACACGCACGCGCACCTGGTCGCCGACATCGTCAAGGATGCGTTCCAACAATGAGCCGGAAGAGTGACATTCTGAAGAGAAGCGCTGCGGCAGCTCTCCTGTTCGCGCTCGTGCTCGTCGGCGATGGTGCCACGAGGCATCCGCAGGCGGCGCCGCAGGCAGCGGCGCCGGCGCAGCCAGGCGCCGGGCTTCCGCTCACGGTGCCGAACAAGGAAGACTCGCTGAAGTTCGCCGTCCTTGGCGACTTCGGCACCGGCAGCAAGCAGCAGTACCAGCTGGCCGACCAGATGAAACGGGTTCACGATCAGTTTCCCTTCGAGCTGGTCACGCTGGTCGGCGACAATCTCTACGGGGCCGAGCGACCGCAGGACTTCAAGAAAAAGTTCGAAATCCCCTACAAGGCGTTACTCGACGCCGGCGTGAAGTTCTACGCCTCACTTGGCAACCACGATGATCCGCAGGAACAGCGGAACTACAAGCTGTTCAACATGGACGGCAAGCAGTACTACACGTTCAAGCCGTCGACCAAGCAGAGCGTCCGCTTCTTCGTGCTCGAGAGCTCCTACCTGAAGCCTGAACAGATCGCGTGGTTCGAGAAAGAACTCCAGGCCTCGGATTCGGACTGGAAGATCCCGTACTTTCATCACCCGCCGTACTCGTCCGGTGAGCGTCACGGCTCGGACACCCAGATGCGTGACGTCCTGGAGCCGTTGTTCCTCAAGTACAACGTCAGCGTCGTGCTGACCGGCCACGATCATTTCTACGAGCGGACCAAGCCGCAGAAGGGAATCGTCTACTTCGTCGTTGGGTCCGGCGGGCAACTGCGAAAAGGAAACATCGACCAGCGCACCGGGCTGACGGCGGCCGGCAACGATCAGGATCAAAGTTTCATGATCGCCGAGATCAACGGCGACCAGATGTGGTTCAACGCGATCTCGCGAGCGGGACAGGTATTCGACAGCGGCGTGTTCACGCGCCGGAAGTAACTTTCTCCTTTTCTTTCTCTTTCTCTTCCTTCTCCTTTGTTTTCGCCGCCGCCTCGGCCTGTTTCGCTTCCGGCGTCAATGCCCAATCCGCCTCGAACACGTCGCGAATCTTCTTCGCGACGCGTTCGTCGGACACGATGATGCCGACCTCCCGTCGCCCGTCGAGTTCCAGCTTGCGCAGGCTCTGGCTGCCGATGAATGCCGCTGCACCGTCGCGGACGATGGCACGCACGTGCAGCCGCAGGTCCGGAAGTTTTCTCGCCTCGATCCCGGCGGCGCCTTTTCCCAGCTTGCCGAACATCCGGATTTCCACGCCCGCTTTCGCGCGCTCGGCCAGCAGCCGCAGCATCAGCCGGTCGCTGACCTTGGCGTCGTAGATAAGCAGCTCCTTCTTCGCCTTCTTGATGAACTCGGCAAGGAGTCCGCGGGCACTCTCGGGACTGACCACCAACTCGTCGTGCCCGCACTTGTAAGGCTGGCGCGTCCTGTCGGCCTCGAACAGCGCGCACGCCTCCTTCACGAGCTTCGCATCGTCGGTGACGATGCCGAAACTCCGGCTTTTTTCAATGTCCAGCCGCGTATAGTTGAAGCCGAACACATGTAGCGTGTCGTCCACCACCATCATCTTGCCGTGATAGCGCGGGAGATCGTCGTCCGTCCGAGCCACCGTGACGCCCGCATCCAGCAGTCGCAGTTCGAGTTTACGAAGGAGCTTTTCTCCGCCGCGGTTGGTATGAGCGATGAGCGCGCGGACCACGACGCCGCGTGCCACCGCCGCTTCGAGCGCTTTTTCGAGCTCGAGGCGATCGAAACGAAAGATGACGATGTCGATCGTCTTCTTCGCATTTTTTACCGCCTGCACCAGCGGCGTGATCCCGTCGTCGGGCTGGATGATGAGTTTCACTTCTTTCCGTTCTTCTTCTTCTCCGACCAGTCAACGGCGGCATGCCCTTTCTGGTCGAGACGGAGGATGGTGTTGGAGATTCGATCGGTCTGAACTTCGAACGGCACCTGGACGTCGTAGCAGACTTCCTCGTCCGACGACGTGCGCAGCTCGAATTCGAGACGATAGCGCCGGAGAATCTCTTCGATCTTCGGTCGCAGGGAGTCGGTATCGTCCCCGGCTTTGATCTTCAGCTCGAAGTGACGGCTGGGAGCCTCGAACGATTCGATCACCCAGAGCGCGCCGCCAATGAATCCGGTCGAGACGATGGCAAGCGCGTACAGTCCGACGCCCGACGCGAGGCCGACGGCGAGCGTGCACAGCATCACCACAGCATCCTTCGGATCGTCGATCTTCGACCGGTAACGAATCAAGTTGGCGGCGCCGACGATGCCGAAAGCGCGGGCCAGGCTGGCGCCCACGACCAGCATGATGACCGCGCCGACAATCGCCAGGATGATTTGCGTCTGCAGCACCGCCGGCGTCCTCGGCGGCGTACCGCGGCGCCTGGGGCGAAGCGCCAGCGCGGCGCCGAGAATGGCGGCCAGCGGCAGACGGATGAGCGCAACCTGGACGTCGTGCAGCGCGTTGGGTTCATGCAGCGGCTGCTGTTCCTCGATCGTCTGCAAGTTGGTGTTCTTGGCCTGCGCGGCGGACCATCGCGCGTACGCGACCGGGCGTGCCGACGCCGTGAGCAAGACAATCGCAAGGAGGTGGATTGAGCGGCGGCGAAAGGATCTCATGACTCTTTCAGCGCCAGACCTTCGTCAATCTTCTGCTTCATCCGGCGGATGAAGCGTTCGGCGATCGGGGTGGGAAAGCCGCCGGCGCGGAACGCATCGTTCCACTGCGTATCGGTCAGCGTCTTCAACTGCTGGCAGATCCAGCGGACGTCGTTAGGCGAGATGTCTTCGAAGAGCGCGCGGTGCCGGCCGCGATAGTCGAACTGCACCTTGCCTCCCTTCACTCCCTTGATGAATGGAGTCTGTTCGAAGACGGCCGGATCACCGCGCGGCGCGTCCAGAACGCCGGTCCGCCCGAAGGATTGCCCCAGGTCCCGTGCGACGTACCACCGGCGGGTACCTTCGAACGGTTCCTCGAGGGTGTAGATGACATTCTGCGGATCCTTGAGATCTGAATTGCCGAGCATCGCTTGCAGCGCGAGCAATCCGTTCATCTCGCGCGTGCCGACGAAAGGGTTCTGATAGTACGACCACGAGTCTTTCGCGTTCAGCCCGTGAAGCTCAGGGGTCTTTTCACGAAATCGCGCCGGCAGTTGCGGATTCGGTGAAGGCGCGTGAGCGGCGTTCCATTGGGCGAGGTAATAGATGGGCGGTTGATGGTAACCCACGCCCCAGAGAATTCGTGATGCCGTTACTTCCGTCGGAGCCTCAGGTGGGAACTTCGCGCTCCATTCACGGTCGTGCGGATCCTTGAGCGTATAGCCGCGGCTGAACCCTGAACGTTTGAGATCGATCACGGTATAGACGGCTGAGGGATCCGGGGCGAGCCGTGCGCCGCCGACGCCATAGAACAGATCGCGGCCTGGTGCCGGCTTGATCCAAAGCTCAGCCAGTTGTTCGGCCGTTGGAGGGCCCGGAAGTGTGGATCTGATGGGCGTACTGCAGGCAACAAGCCCGACAGTCACGAACAAGAACCATACAGCCTTCCGGCGCCAAATACCGTCAGGAATCTTGGTAATCTGCACTACGCGCAACGAACGAGCCTCCCGCGACTGCAACCGTTAGCCGTTTGGTGCAATTGCCGGGCCACGCAGCTCAGCTGAATGAGGGGTGCCCAGAAGTGCCAGGGGTGCCGTGAGGACTGGATGCGAGAGTGCTAGAGGTGCAGCCCTATCTGAAGTCGTGGGACCGCGGATCAGGACCGCCACCGGAAAGCCCGATGACGCGATCGGCTTTCACCGAAGTCACGCCTTCCTGGATCTGCAGCGTGCCTTCGACAAGAAGATACGGCTCCCCCACAATCGCGCGCTTGTGCTCGCTGAAGAGATCCGGGCGAACGATGATGTTTGCGATCCCGGTTTCATCCTCGAGCGTGAGGAACACAAATCCCTTTGCCGTGCCCGGGCGCTGCCGCGTGATCACTGCGCCCGCGACACGCACGCGGCGGCCATGCCGTCCCAGTGGAAGATCGCTCGCGCGCACGACCCCACGCAACGCCAGCTCGGCGCGCCGCATTGACATGGGATGCGGACCAATCGTCAGGCTCGTCCCGGCATAGTCAGCCATCAATCGTTCGGGCGGCGTCATCGCCTTCAGGGGAGAAGATGTCTCGGGATCCGTGGTCCGGGATCCGGGATCCGTGAACAACTCCCCTTTCGGCCGCACCGCTTTCTCGATCTGCCACGACGCGCTTCGCCGGTCGTAGCCAAACGCGTTCAACGCACCGATCTCCGCCAGCGTCGCCAGCTCGTCGCGGCGGAGGCCCGTGCGAGAGATGAGATCGTCAATTGAATCGTAGCGCGACTGGCGCCTGGCGGCTGGCGGCTCGCTTCTGGCGGTTTGCGATTGTGGATCCGCGTTTGGCGGCTGGCAGCTCGCGGCTGGCTCGTGATCGACCGGAACCCATTCATGCGCGCAGATGTTGCAGAAATGGCCGCCGGTCGGGGTTTCTTCCAGCATTGACTGATCGTCGCAGCCACACTTGGGACAACGCTCTGTGGAAACCGGCGCACCTTCAACCTGATTATTTGAATCCCAATGTCCAGCAGCCAGCCGCCAGTCGCCAACCGTCAGTCGCGATTCGTGAGCCGCGGCAATCAATTTTCCGACTTCCTCTCGCAGTCCATTCACATACATCAACCCCAGCCTGACGCGGCCGTCGGGATCGACACGACATGGCCAGTCGGATTCCTGCACGTCAATCGGCGCGAAGCGGACACCGTGGCGCTGCGCGTCCTTCACCAGCGTGGCCGGATGGTAAAACCCCATCGGCTGGTTGTTGAGCAGCGCCGTGTAGAACGCCGCCGGATAATGCGCTTTCAGGTAGGCACTCGCGTAGACGAGCAGCGCGAAGCTCGCGGCATGTGATTCAGGAAATCCGTACAACGCAAATGACGTAATCGATCGAATGATCTCTTCCGCGGCATCACCGGTGATGCCGTGTCTGGCCATCCCGGCCCGGAGCTTGCCCTCGATCTGCTGCATCCGGTGTTCCGCGCGCTTGAACCCGAACGCGCGACGGAGCTCCTCGGCTTCGCCGCCGGAAAATCCAGCCGCCACCATCGCCATTCGCAGCAGTTGCTCCTGAAAGAGCGGCACCCCGAGCGTCCGCGCCAGTATCGGCTCGAGCGACGGATGTGGATACGTCACCGGTTCGGCACCCTGCCGCCTTTTCAGATAGGGATGGACCATCTGCCCCACGATCGGGCCGGGCCTGATGATGGCCACTTCCACGACGATGTCGTAGAAGCACCGCGGCCGAAGCCGCGGCAGCGTCGCCATCTGCGCACGCGATTCCACCTGGAAGATGCCGACCGTGTCCGCTGCCTGCAGCATGCGATACACGTCCGGGTCATCGGGGGGAAGATGTGCGAGATCCAGCGCATCCATACCGCGGTTCGCGGCTCGTTCCTCGACGTCGCTCGGGACGCGCCCGAGCCTGTCGAAGGGTCGCGGGTCGTTGTTCGTCGTGACTTCGTGCGAATCGCGAACAGCGGACTGCGACCCGCGATTTTTATTCACCAACTCCAATGCATCTTGAAGAACTGACATCATTCCAAGCCCGAGCAGATCCACCTTCACGATCTTCATGTCGGCGCAATCGTCCTTGTCCCACTGGACGACGACGCGGTTGGGCATGCTGGCATTCTCGAGCGGCACCACATCATCGAGGCGGCCGTGACACATCACCATCCCGCCGGAATGCTGCCCGAGATGACGCGGCACATCCTGGATCTCCTGCCACAATCGTCCGAACGTCTGAATCACGGGATGGCGGAGATCGAGTCCGACTTCACGCAGGTTGCGCTCGAGCGTCTCCTTCGGATCCACCCACTCGAAATGGTTCATGACCTTGGCCAGTTGGTCGATCTGAGCCGGTTCGAGCGACAGCGCCTTGCCGACCTCGCGCGCCGCGCTGCGGCCTCGATAGGTAATGACATTGGCCGTCATCGCGATACGCGGCCCGATTGGCGCGCGGCCGGGCTGGTCGCGGACCACCCGATTTCCGTACTTCGAATAGAGATGCTGAATGGCACGCTCGCGGCGATCGCCGCTGGGCAGATCAAGATCAATGTCGGGCCACTCGCCGCGTTCTTCGGACAGGAAACGCTCGAACAGCAGATCCATGCCGACCGGATCCACGGCGGTGATCCCCAGGCTGTAGCAGACGGCGCTGTTGGCGGCGGAGCCGCGCCCCTGCACGAGAATGTCCTGCTGCCGGCAGTAGTTGACGATGTCCCAGACGATGAGAAAATAGCCGGCCAGATCGAGCTTGTCGATGAGATCCAGCTCGCGTTCCACCTGACGCCGCGCGCGATCGTCGTAGGGACGATAGCGTTCGCGCGCACCCGCCTGCGCGATCTTCCTGAGGAACGACGCCATCGTTTCTCCCGGCGGCACGGGATAGTCGGGAAACCGGTAGCCGAGATCCGCCATCGTATAGGTGAGACGATCGGCAAGATCGCGCGTCGCCGCGAGGGCGTCAGGCATGTCGGAAAACAGCCGCGCCATCGCATCCGGTGATTTCAGATATCGTTCCGCGTTCCAGGTGAGACGACGGCCGGCCCGCTCCAGCGTCGTTTTGTGCCGAATACACGTCAGCACGTCGTATAACGGCCGGTTGGCCGGCTCCGCGAAGCGGACACCGTTTGTCGCGATCACCGGCACGTGAAACGCCGACGCGAGATCGACGAGCGCCTGATTGTCTGCTTCTTCGTCCCGCAACAGATGGCGCTGCACCTCGACGCAGACGTTCTTCGCGCCAAACGTCCCGACGATGCGATCGATGAGTCCCCCGACACCGAAACGAGGTCCGCTGAGCGCCGGCCGCCCCACGAGTGCGAGCAACCCGGCGACGTGCCCATCGAGTTCGTCGATGGCCAGCGCGCCTTCCCCTTTCGGCGAACGCAGCTTCATCCGCGTCACCAGCCGGCAGAGGTTCCGGTAGCCTTCCTGCGATTCGACCAGCACAGGCAACCGGAACACCGACACCGCCGTCCCGATCGCAATGGTCAGTTCGGCGCCAATGATGGCCTTGAGCCCCGCCCGTTTGGCGGCAAGATGAAACCGTGGGGCGCCGTAAACGCCGTCTCGATCGAGCAGGGCGAGCGTCGGGTAGCCGAGTTCGGCCGCGCGGTCGATGAGCGCCTCCGGCAGTGACGCGCCGTCAAGAAATGAAAAAGCGGAAGCCGCGTGCAGCTCGACGTACATAGCCGCTCAATCGAGGACGCCGTCGAGAAACCAGCGATCGTTGACGCGATCGTGGAAGAGCCGGCAGACCGAGCCGTCGCTGAGCGCCGCATCCCATTCATCGCGATCCCACGCTGAGATCGGACCGCCCCACCACGCGCCAGATGTGCGCCACGGCCCAGCAGCTCGTTCAACATCGCCCCCGGGCATGCCGCGACGATCGATCGCGACACGGATTGGACGACCTCGATCGACAGTGACACGAATCGCGACAGCAGGACGGAAGCGGCGGAGGATGAGCGATCCGGTTCCTGGCTCCCGGCTTTTCGCGCCTGGCTCTTGGCTGCTGGCTGTTGGCTGCTGGCTCCTGGCTGCTGGCGTATACCCCCTCATCTCGAATCCATCCGGACGCCACGTATCGAGGATGCCCGCTGAACCACAGCGGTCTTCGCCGACAAGCGCCCGCAATCGCGCCATGAGGGTCGCCAGCGTTTCCGGCGACGGCAGCGCGCGCTCGAGCAGCGAGTACTGCACGATTCGTCCCGGCACCGGATCGATTTCGATCGTGACGATGTCGATCGCGTGTGACGGCGGATGCGATTCGAGATCGAGCAGCAGCAATGTCCGCAGCACCTTCGGATCGCGCATGGCGGCAGGCAACTGCAGCACACGTGCATGGGTCGTCCGATCGACCAGCCGGAGATCGAGCCGCAGCGCGGCGGCGCCGCGATCGGCACGCTCGAGTGATGCCGACAACGGATCGAGCAGGCGCGCGAGCACGAACGACAGCGGCTCGAGCGCATCGATCGGCCACTCGAGCTCCATCGATTGAACGAATCGAGGCACGCCTGGGTCGGGGACGAGGGGCTTGAGATCCGTGCCCCGGGCGAGTTGCTGAAGCGCCAGCCCCTCCTGGCCCATCCGCTCGGACAACTCGATCGACGGCAGCGCCGCAACCTCTCCGAGCATCGTCAAACCCCACCGGCGGAACGTGTCGAGACGAGTAACCGTCGACTGAACCCGCGCGGCGGCGTTCCCGTCGTCTTCGTCTTCGATGAACACGCGCAAGGTATCGATCGGAAGAGGCGCGAGTGCGGCCGCGGCATCGCCAGGCGATACCGTCAGGCCCAGATGGCCAATGGCAAGGAGTCGTGCAGCAGTCTGCGAACGGGCGACCGCAATCTGCAGGCCGGTGGAACAGCTGTCAGCCGCGCGTGCGAGTTCTGCCCCGATCGCCCGGGCATCGCCAAGAAGGCAACCGAGTCCACTGACGTCGAGCACAACAGCCGCCGCGCCGTGGCGTTCGATGCGCGGGGAAAAATCACGCGCGATGAGGATGTGGCTCCGATCAATTCGTGATTCG
Source organism: Acidobacteriota bacterium (assembly GCA_046732715.1). Lineage (GTDB taxonomy): Bacteria > Acidobacteriota > Vicinamibacteria > Vicinamibacterales > 2-12-FULL-66-21 > JALZOC01. The sequence continues at coordinate 12,791 of JBKPNQ010000099.1, forward strand.
GGATCCGGGATCCGTCCCTCGAGAGCCTCGGGACGGCCTGACCCTGTCGAAGGCCGGGATCCGGCAACCCGGGAATCTCGAAGACAGGCATACAACGGCGCGTGCAGAGATCCAGCTTCTGCCAGGTTCTGCAAGGTTCTACCGGGTTCGAACGGGTCCTCCACCTCGCGAGCCGCATCCGAACCCGGTGGAACCTGGTAGAACCCGGTAGAGTCCGGTAGGAACCTGTAGAACCGATTCACCTGCGGCCTACCACTCTCGTCCGCACGTCGATCGCGCGCAGGAACCGTGCACGATCGGAGGTGCCCGCCCATTGGGCGGTTGATGCATCCGGCGCCGGCTCGAGCGCGATCGTCACGCCGCCAGGACTGCGCGCGAGCCGCGCCGAGGCAATGACGACGGCGGCTGTCTGGCTGCCTTCGATGATGCGAGCCATCCGCATCCAGGTCGTCAAGGGAAACTGCCGCAGTGCCGATGCCTGAACATCAGCCACATCGAAGGCAACGAGACCAAAACCACCCGCCTGCAACACGAGGTTCATCGCCTTCAAGACGCGCAGCGCGTTGCCGGTATCGCGAACCCATAAGAGTTTCGACAGATCGAGCCCCGCTCGATCGGCCGAGAGGGGATCGAATCGATCGGAGGTATCGATCAGCGCCACCGCTTCACCCCGATTGGCGGCAGCCGCAAGCATCCGGCACAACACGGTTGTGCGGCCCGAGGATCGGGGACCGACGATTTCCGACAAGTGTCCCCGCGCGAGGCCACCGCCGAGCATCCGGTCGAGCGAAGCGATCCCGGTGGGCGCCACGTCACGACTGATGTCCGACCAGGGATGTGCGGAAGTCAGCGTGCGATCGAGTTGGCGAGCCCGGAGCAGTGATTCGAGTTCAACGCGAAGAGCCGACGGCATGATTGTTTCGCTTTTTATTCGCCTTCTGGCGGGAGTATAGTGCGCCCTCCTCTCTCGATCAAGGGAAAGCACTCTATCCGTGTAAAGTGCGGAAGAATAGACTGTTATAAGATAGGTTTCTTGGCGACACCGATCGAATCGACGGCCCGATCCGAGCCGCAGGCACCTGCAGCCGCGACGGCGCCTGGCGAACCATTCCTTCAGCGCACGCTTGCTGCGTTCAGCTACCGCGACTTCCGCGTCCTCTGGTTCGGCGCCTTTACCTCGACCGTCGGCACCTGGATGCAGAAGGTCGCGCAGAGCTGGCTGGTCTTCGATCTCACCAAGTCATCGTTTTTCCTCGGGCTCGACGATTTTCTCGGCCAGCTGCCGATCCTGCTCTTCACGCTGGTCGGCGGCGTGATCGCGGATCGTCACGATCGCCGACGACTCCTGCTCGGATCTCAGTACGTCCAAATGACCACGGCGTTCAGCCTGGCGGCGCTGGTCTTCTTTGGTCACGTTCGCATCTGGCACATCCTGGCGCTGTCGTTCATTGCCGGTCTCGCGCAGGCATTCGGCGGTCCCGCCTACCAATCGCTGATTCCTTCGCTCGTGCACAAAAAGCACCTGCCAAACGCGATTGCGCTGAATTCGATTCAGTTCAATCTGGCACGCGTGTTCGGTCCGCTCTTGGCCGGTGCGGCGCTGATTTTCGGAACGGCTGCGTGTTTCGGCCTGAACGGTCTCTCGTTCCTCGTCGTGATCGTCGCGTTGATGTCGCTGCACATCAAACACATCCGACCTGTGGATCAGAAGCCCATGCTGCAGGAAATGAAGGGGGGCCTGGCCTACGCGCGAAGCGAGCCGTCGATCATTGCCTTGACCGTGCTCGCGTTTCTCACGACCTTTCTTGGATTGCCGCTCCTGACGTTTCTTCCGGTCTTCGCCCGGGAAATCTTCCACGGCGAGGTCCGCGTCTACACGCACATGATGTCGTTCTCGGGCGCAGGGGCGGTCATTGGCGCGCTCGTCGTGGCGTGGCTCGGCCGGTTCAAACACATGGGACGCACGCTGCTCATCGTGCAGGCGCTCTTTGGCGGGTGCATCACCGCCTTCGCGATGTCGCGGGTCTGGTGGTGGAGCTGCGTCCTGCTGTTTCTTGGCGGCGCCGCGCTGATCGTGGTTTTCTCGATGACCGCATCACTCATCCAATTGATCGTTCCCGATCATCTTCGCGGCCGCGTCGTCAGCATCTACATGGTGGCCTTCCGCGGCGGGATGCCGCTCGGAAGCCTGGCCGGAGGATATGCAGCGAGCCTGAGCTCTGCGCCTCACGTGCTCGCCATCAACGGCACGCTCGTCTCGTTCGTGGCGCTCTACTTCCTCGTGCGCAATCACGGCGTACGGGAACTCTAAATCAGGTTCTACAGGGTTCTAGTGGAACCTGATCCCTTAGGCGAGGATCCAATACAGTCCGAGCCCCATGGAGGCGACGGCCATGAGTGCGCCCGCGGCGCGTCCGAGGCGAGCGACGGCGCGCACGGTCATGAGGCTGGCGAACGCGACGCCGAAGAGCGACATCGAGAGCAGAATACCGGCAGCAAACACCGCGATCAGGATGAGCAGGAATGAGAGCGGCGCACTGCCAAGCCGATCGCCGAACGGCGCGAGCAGTGTCAACGCGCGAAGGCTGCTGACCGCAAACGCGGCCCCGATGATGGTGGGGAGATGCGAATGAGAACCCGCCACCGGATGCCGATCGCGCCGCCCGATGTGCAGGTGCCAGTGCGGCGCCGCTTCGTGACCGTGCCGGTGGGTATGACCGTAGACGCGTCCGGCACTGACGCCCCAGAGCGCGATTGCGCCCAGCGCAATTAGCAGGACCCCGCCAAGCATTTCGCCGCTGCGCTCGACGACGAGCGGCAGCGTCCACCCCAGCAGGATGATCGCGCTGGCGCCGACTGCGAGCAGGAACGCGTGGCCAAGCGCGAATCGGACGGCGACGCCAAGTGCACGGGCGCGCGTGACCGCTGGCGCCTCCGCGCCGCCGCTGACCGACAACGTCGCGATCGCCATCAAGTGATCGGCGCCGAGACCGTGAAGGAATCCGAGAACGAGAGCTGTGGAGAGGAGAATCAGAATGTCACCGCTGCAGTTTCTTGGCGCCGGTCGAAGGAGCGTTCTGAAGCGCGAGCGTCCAGGTGACCGGCACGCTCACCGGTGCATAGCAAATGGTGTTATCGCATGCCTGGTATTTCAACGTGCCCTTGACGGTGAGGGTCGCCCCTGGCGTCGCGGCACGTTTGACGAGATTGCGACTCGCGGCAACCGTCACGTCCTGCACGAGCCGAAACGGCTTGCTGTAGACGAGGTGCGTCTCTCCCAGTTCCTTGATTTCGAGCTTTTCGGCCCTGGGAAATTGCAGCGGCTGCGACGGTGCCGCGTCGCTCGGAACCACGGTGAGCGACACGGGAATCACGTCCGTCTGGCCGGGAGCGTAGACGTGCATGTTCGGTTTCGGGGTGATCTCGACCACCAGCGACACGCGGCCACCAGGGGGAACCGTCGCGGCAGATGTCGACGTCATCACGCTCAGGTGCTTGGTGGTCGTCGGTTCGGCATCGGGTGCCGCCTGAACCGAAGAAATCGCAAACACGGCGCTCGCCGCAATAATTACAATTACTCCGAGGGGCTTCGCCCCTCGGACTCCCCGACACGCTCGCTCGCGGGGACCCCACGAGCCCCACTCCGCTCGCGTGGGCTCACTCGCGCGCTCGTTCGCCACTGTCATACTCCGTTTTGGCACCCTTCTAGCCTTGCGTCCTGCGATTGTACACAAAAACAGGGGGAGCCAGCGGCTCCCCCTGTGCGTTTGCCGCGCGTGATGACGTTCGATCGCGGCCTACTTGCGGCGCGTAACCTGATCCCACAAGGTCGCGCCACCGCCGCCGATCACCGCGCCGATGAGCGCACCTTTCTTGCCGCCCACCGCGGCACCGACGCCGGCGCCGACGCCGGCCGAGGAGCCGATGATGATCGCGCTCTTCTTCACCGACCGCTGCGGCTTCTCGACGCGCACGGGGCGATCGTCATCGTAGACCACCTGGCGGGTGCGAACCGGACGCGCGGCAGTTGTCTGCGTCGGGTAGGGCGCCGACGCGGGAATGATTCGCGTATCGCCCAGATCCGCCGGACGCGTCAGAGCCGGTGACGCGGAGGAATAGCTGACGGGCACGACCGACGGCTGCGCCGCCAGGCTTTGCGTAGCCAGCGCGATCTCGGATGTCGAGACGCATTCGACCTGCGATACCGCGACGCCATTGACGACCGATGGCCGTACGAGCGTACGCTGATTCGGCTCGCATCCAACGACGACCGGCTGCACGGCCGCAGCGATCGGCGCCGCCGCAACACCGGGTTGCGACGTGCCGCATCCGACAGTGAAAAGGAGTGCGCCAAGGCCCGCCGTAGCGGTCACTCGCGATCCCCAGGTTGTCATCTCTCTGCCCCCCATGCGTCACCTCCCGTGTGGCGTTCGGCCGTGGAGAGTCCAAGCGGAGTGCCATCTCGACTCGGGGGAATTCAGGCCGATTTCCTGGTGTTGTTGCAGGGGCAGCGGCTGGTGTCACAATCTGCTGTCCTCAGAATGGCTCAGCCGTTCGGCCTGCACAGGACAACAGAATCGGGGATGATCAGTTTCGTAATCGCAATTCGCAATTCGTGGTTCGCAATTCGCAATTCGCAATTCGCGGGTCGCGGGTCCTGATTCGCAATTCGCGATTGGCGGTTCGCAGTTCGCGGCTTCGTCCGCCAACGAGACAGCGGCGATTCAAGGATTAGTGATTCAAGGATTAGTGATTCAGGATCAGTGATGAGGGATTAGCGATTCAATGGCTTCTATCTTCGTCGTGGAAGACGATCCAGATATTGCGGACCTCATCGCACACTACCTGCAGAAGGCAGGACATGCGGTAAAGCGTCTGACCTCAGGTACGGAAGTCATGCCGCAGCTTCGAGCCGCGCCACCGGATCTCGTCATCCTGGACCTGATGCTGCCGGGCATGGATGGCCTGCTCGTGTGCCAGGCGATGCGAGCCGACGCGACGACGGCGTCGATCCCAATCATCATGCTGACGGCGAGAGGCGACGAAGCCGACCGGATTGCCGGGCTCGAGCTTGGCGCTGATGACTATGTGACCAAACCATTCAGCGCGAAAGAGCTCGTCGCTCGCGTCGCCGCGCGTCTCAGACGTCATGGATCGCCGCCGGCCTCGGGCATCATCAATTATGACGGCATCTCGATCGACGCCGATCGGCACATCGTGACGCTCGATGGCGACGAGGTGAAGCTCACGGCAAAGGAGTTCCTGCTCTTGCAGTATCTGGTGCAGCATCGCGGTCGGGTGCTGTCGCGGGACGTGCTGCTCACCGATGTTTGGGGCTATCAGTACACAGGCGGCACGAGGACCGTCGACGTGCACATCCGGCGACTGCGTGAGAAGCTGCCGCTCCTCAACGAGGCGATCGAAACGGTCAAGCAGTTTGGGTACAAGCTCCTTTAGATCAGGTTCTGCAGAGTTCTACGCGGTTCTGCAAGGTTCTACGAGGTTGTTGTCTGGGTTCTGCGAGGTTCGCCCTCTGGCTTCGCGAAGTTGGATGCGATCAAAAAAGGCTGTGAATCCGACGAACCTACACAACGAACCTTGTAGAACCCAGTGGAACCTTGTAGAACCCTGTAGCACCTAGATGACGTTCCGCTCCCGCCTGTTCCTGGCGTCGCTGCTCACCTCAGCGGTCACACTCGTCGTCGCCGCCGGGCTCGTGTCGTGGTCGGTTCGACGCCTCGTGGACGATCGCATCCAGCGCGCGCTGGTGAACCAGGCTCGTCTGGCTGCCGAAACGCTGTCGCACCGTCAAGCCGCGACTTCTGCCGAACTCGACGCCGAAGCTGACGCGATTGGCCGGCTCGTCTCGGCGCGCGTCACGTTTGTCAGCGCTGACGGCACCGTCGTTGGCGACTCAGAGTTGTCCACGAGCGAACTGTCCACGCTCGAGAACCACGGGACTCGGCCGGAGATTCTGCAGGCGCGGCGCGAGGGGCTCGGCGTCGCGCGCCGCTATAGCGACACGCTGGACACGGAGATGCTGTACGTCGCGGTCGAGGTCCAGAACCCGGCGGCGCCGGCGCTGTCCGAGGTCCGGCTGGCGCTTCCGCTGACGGAGATCGGTGAGCAGCTCGCGCTCGTCCGGCGTGCGTCGCTCGTCGCGATGTCGGTCGGCTTACTGGCCGCGCTGGGAGTCGCGTGGGCGGTGTCCGCGCTCCTCAGTCGACGGGTACGCGCAATCGCCGAGATGGCCGAGCGCTACGCGGCCGGTGACCTGTCGCGGGCGCAAACCGACTACGGCACGGACGAAATCGGCATCGTCGCGCGGGCCCTGGACGATTCGATGCGCGAGATCGGCAGTCGCGTGAGTCAGCGTGAAACCGATCGCGCGCGCATGGAAGCGATTCTCAACGGCATGAGCGAGGGCGTGCTCGTCATCACGCCTCAGGGCCGGCTGCAGCTCGTCAACAACGCCGCACGGCGCATGCTCAAAGTCGAGGATCCGCCCGAGGAACGCCATTACCTCGAGATCGCGCGTCATCCCGACATCGCCGCCGAAATCAATGGCGCGCTTCACGGCCTCGCCGGCGAAGGGCGTGAGCTCACGCTGCCCGGCGATGCCGCGGCCACATTTGTGGCGCGCGGCGCGCCGGTCGCGTCGGCGGCCGGCCGGGGCGCGGTTCTCGTCCTGCACGACATCAGCGACCTGCGCAGGGCAGACCGAATCCGGCGCGATTTTGTCGCCAACGTTTCGCACGAGTTGCGCACGCCGTTGACCGCAGTCCGTGGCTATGTCGAAGCGCTGCTGGATGGCGTGGCGGATCCCGCCGACGAGCGGCGGTTTCTGGAAACCATCGCGCGGCACACGTTTCGAATGGAACGGCTGGTTCGCGATCTACTCCGGCTGGCCAGGCTCGACGCCGGACAGGAGCCGGTCGACAAGGTGGCGTGCACAATCGATTCCCTGTTCAGTGGGGTGATCGCAGACGTGAGCTCCGAACTCGACGCACGGTCGCAGCGCGTCGTCCAGCACGTCGATCCTGAGGCCACGGTCGTGACCGGCGATCCAGCGAAACTGCATGACGCGCTCAGAAATCTCCTCCACAACGCCACCAGCTATGCACCCGAGGGCAGCGAGATCGTGATGGCGTCAGCGCGCAGAGACCATCGCGTCGTGCTCAGTGTGGCCGACTCAGGCCCGGGAATCCCGGAATCCGACCTGCCGCGCATATTCGAACGCTTCTATCGCGTGGACAAAGCCCGGTCGCGCAACGCGCGCGATCCAGGCGGCACCGGTCTCGGCCTCGCGATCGTGAAGCACCTGGTGGGACTGCATGGCGGCAAGGTTGCGGCGGCGAATCGACCAGAGGGTGGGGCGATATTTACGCTGGAGATTCCGGGATAGAAACGATCGAAATTGGTGAAGTGGTGAATTGGTGAATTCGTGAATTGACGAACGTGCTGATGACACTGGCCGTGCACGGAGCGTTCACCGAGACGCATCCGCAAATTACCGAGCGACGAGACGAGCTCACCAATTCACCGACTCACCAACTTACTATGGCGCGACAGTAGCCGCCACAATCACGTAAACCACCGCCGCGATCGCCGCCGACGCTGGAATCGTGAGGATCCAGGCCCAGACGATTCGCCCCGCAACGCCCCACCGCACGGCTGACAGCCGCTTGATCGAACCGACGCCGATGATCGCGCCCGTGATGGTGTGAGTGGTACTGACAGGAATGCCGAGATGCGTGGCCGTGAAAAGCGAGATCGCACCGGCTGTCTCCGCCGCGAATCCGCCAACCGGCTGTAGCTTGGTGATCTTCGAACCCATCGTGTGGATGATCCGCCAGCCGCCGGACAACGTGCCGAGTGCAATGGCGCCGTGCGCGGCGAGGATCACCCAGAGCGGAATCGGCAGCGACCCGCCGTGACCGAGTTGGAGGTATCCGCCAGCCACGAGCGCGCCGGCGATGATGCCCATCGTCTTTTGCGCATCGTTGCCGCCGTGGCCGAGGCTGTAGGCCGCAGCTGACAAGAGTTGGAGGCGCCGGAACCACCGATCGACGCGACCGGGTGAAAAGCCGCGGAAGATCCACATCGTCGCCAGCATGATGAGAAAACCGAGGACCATGCCGATGAGGGGCGCGAGCACGATGAACACCAGCGTTTTCGTCCACCCGGACACGATGATTGCGCCCCAGCCTCCCTTGACGACCGCGGCACCGGCATAGCCGCCGATCAGTGCGTGTGAGGAACTGGTCGGCAACCCGAAATACCAGGTGATCAAATCCCACACGATCGCGCCGATCAAGCCGGCGAAGATCACCGCGAACGTGACGATGTGGATGTCCACGAGGCCGGCGCCGACGGTCTTGGCCACCGCCGTCCCAAACGTGAAGGCAGCGATGAAATTGAACACCGCCGCCCAGATGACCGCCTTGCCCGGCGACAGCACGCGAGTCGACACGACGGTCGCGATCGAGTTCGCGGCGTCATGAAAGCCGTTGATGTAATCGAAGGTCAGCGCAACGATAATGAGGCCGACGACGGCGAGGAAGTTGGACTCCATCCTCGATCAGGCGTGCTTCACGACGACGCCCTCGAGAACGTTGGCCACGTCCTCGCATCGATCGGTGGCGTCTTCGAGGAAATCGAGGATCTCCTTCCACTTGATGATCTGAATCGGGTCGCGCTCCTCTTCGAACAGCCGGCGAACGGCCAGCTGATGCGCGCGGTCTGCCTCATTCTCGAGCCGGTTGATTTCGACTGCGGGATCGGCGACACCCTTGCGCCGCTCGAGCGCCTTCATCGCCTTGACCACCTGCTCACTCGACGCGACGATGATCCGGGTCAGTTCGCGGGCATCGGCGCGGACGACGGTGATGTGATAGAGGCGGACAACTGCCGCACAGGCGTCGATCGCGTCCATGACGTCGTCGAGCGACCGGGCCAGGCTGTGGATGTCTTCCCGATCGAGCGGCGTCACAAACGTGCGGTGAAGGCGCTGAATGATCTCGTGGGTGAGAAAGTCGCACTTGTGTTCGACTTCCTTGATCTCGTCCGCCTTGTCCCACAACGGCTGTTCGGGCGCGAGCATCTCTTCGAGGATTGACGCCCCACGGCGGATCTCCTCCGCCAGGGCCACGAAGTCGTCGTAGAAGCGCTCCTCTTTCGGCAGCAGTCTGAACGTCACATATCCCCCGCGCGAATCTTAGCAGATTCTCCTGCAGAGTTTACCGAACTGTTACTCGACGGTTATGCCTGCGTCACACCGGCGTCATCAGATGCACGCCGCCGTCGCGCTCGGCCATGACCCGAGCTGCCGAATTAACGTCCGGGACGTCTGCTCGTCGCGCGACCGTTACAGACCGCTCCTAAGCTGACACACAAAAAGAGACTCGCAGATATGACCAGGAGACAGACGCAATGATGACGAAAGAACGTGTGCTGAAGGCTTTGACGATGGCGGTGCTGGTGTGGCTCACATCAGTGCTGCCAGCACGAGCGCAAGCGGACGGTCGTTTCGCGGGAACCGTTCTCGACTCGAGCGGCGCATTCGTACCGGGTGCGACCGTTACGGTGCAGAACGAAAAGACCGGCGAGCAACGCACGGCGACAAGCAGCGCTCAGGGTGTCTACGTCGTGACGAACCTCAAGCCTTCAAACTACACGATTCGGGTGAAGTCCGGCGACTTCGCGCCGCTGGAATACACCGGCATGCAGCTGCTCGCCGGGCAGGAATTTCATATCGATCTGGAGCTGAAGCCGGCGGGCATCACCGAGACCGTGACGGTCCACGGCACGACCGACTCCATGGATCTGAGTTCAGCGCGAATCGGCGTCAACGTCGGCGAGCGCGAGGTGCTGAACCTGCCGATCAACGGAAGGCAGATGTCGCAGCTGATGCTGCAGGCGCCAGGCTCAGTGAACTCTGGAACCGGAACGTGGCAGGATGTCCGATTCAGCGGCCGGGCAATCGAGCAGAACGCAATCAGGTACGACGGCGTCGAGGGCTCTTCGATCATCGATGCGGCGCCGGGCAACCTCAACGGCGAGATCCCGACGCCGTTCAAACTGCAGGCAAGCCTCGAGAACGTTCAGGAGTTTCGCGTCGAATCGAGCAATTACCCGGCGGAGTACGGAACCGGCACCGGCGGTCAGGTGAACGTGGTGACCAAGTCGGGCACGAACAGCGTCCACGGCTCGGTGTTCGAATACGTGCGAAACGATGCGTTCGACGCTCCCAACTACTTCGACAACCTCGCGCACCTGCCGAAATCCACGCTCGAACAGCATCAGTACGGCGGATCGGTTGGCGGTCCATTCATGAAGGACAAGGCCTTCTTCTTCGGTAGCTACGAAGGCTATCGGCTCGATGCCGGCGTCAACTTCGTCGAAGCCGTGCCCAGCGACGTCGCGTGGGCGCGCGCGGTTCCGGCGGTCGCGCCGCTTCGACCGGGCTTCAAGTCACCTGACGCGGTCATTCTTCCTGGCGCCTCCAAGGACCCGGACTTTGACATCGCGCAGTTGCAGGGACTGCAGACCGTGCGGGAGAACGCCTTCAGCCTGCGCCTCGACTACAAGCTCAACGACAAATGGTCGATGTACGCGCGCGGGTTCCACGATCAAGGCAAGAACAACCAGCCCGAAGGAGTCAGCGGACGCATCGTCAACATTACCGATAATCCTGCCAACGCTGTCTTCAATTTGCAGGGCATTCTTTCGGATCGTGTCACCAACGAGCTGAAGATTGGCTACAACTCCGCGCCGACGCGGATCAACGGCATCGCACCGACGGTTCAGGGAGCTGACTTCGGCAACATCGTGCTGAACCTCAGTGGGTCGGTTGCCAACACCGGCATCGCGGGTCAGGGTGCCAGTTCAGGTATCGTCGTTCCCGGCGGTCTCGTGCGCGCCAACAGCGCGACCAACGGCCGCGGCCAGCCATACGACCCGTACACGATTTCCTTCATCGATTCGCTCACCACCGTCCGCGGCAACCACTATCTCAAGGGCGGCGGAGAGATCCGGGCGATTCGGATGGAGACCGATCGGCTGGGGGGTATCACCTACTCGTTTGCCAACGTGTCCGCGTTCATGAACAACACCGCGTCCACCGTGCAGTACCTGGGCGATGTGAGCGCACCAAGCCCGTTCAACAACGGCGCGACCGGGCCGCGGCACGTCGCCCAGGAGTACTACATCGGTTTCGCGCAGGATGAGTGGCACGTCAGCCCGCTGGCCACGCTGAACCTCGGACTGCGATACGAGTACTACACGCCGCTGACCGAGAGGGACGACTTGCAGGTCAAGTTCAATATCGACACCGGCGTGATCGAACCCAACACCACGAGACCTTACCAGACGAACGCCGACAGCATTCTGCCGCGCGTCGCCTTCACGGTTGCGCCGGGCAAGTGGGTGATGCGATCCGGATTTGGAATCTTCGTCGGACCAGGTCAGACGGAAGATCAGATTCAGCCGGTCGAGAGTGACCGGATCAGTTCGTCGATCAGCAACAGTTCATATCCGGTCGACTCGAACGCGCTGGTCGCCAACTTCGTCAACAATCCGAACAACCGATCGTTCCAGCCTCGGGCCTACGCCAACGAGTATTCGATTCCCGAGCGCATCTACCAGTACACGTTCTCCGTGCAGCGCGAGCTACCGGGCAACATGTCCGCGACGGCCGCGTATGTCGGTAGCCAGGGACGGAATCTGTTCCTGCGCAGCGTCGCGAACAACATCGTCCAGGTCCTGACCAACCCGAATCCCGCGAACGCGGCGCTGGTCGTGCGGGAGTTCTCCATCCCGGTACGCGACGGCTCGGGGAACATCACGAGCGTGCAGAACCCGTACGCCGAAGTGGACTACAAGACCAGCGGCGGGGAGGACCATTACAACGCGCTCCAGCTGTCGTTGAACAAGCGCTCGTCGAACGGGCTGGCCACCAACGTCCAGTACACGCTCGGCCGCAGCCGCGGCAACACCGCTGGATCGAATGAAGCGCAGACCGCCGCCAACAACGCGCGGGCGCTGAGCGATTTCGACTACGACATCGGCTACAACAGCTTCGATGTCCGCCACACCTTCAACCTGAGCGTGCTCTACGACATTCCGTACAAGGGGACAGGCGCGAGCGGGCTGGTGCTCGGCGGGTGGCAGCTCGGCGCCATCCTAAATGCGCGGAGCGGACTCCCCGTTCCGGTGCAGATCGTTCGTCCCGACGTCGTGTATCAGGACGGCGCCGGCAATATCTTCGCTTCCCCGGCCGTCGATCGCCTCGCGATCATCAACACGCCGCGCGGCGGCAGCACGCGTAATGTGCGGCGCCCCGATCTCGTTGCCGGCGTCGATCCGTTCATCACGGACGGCGGGCTGCTGTTCCTGAATCCGGCCGCGTTTGCGACGCCGCAGCCGGGCACGTTCGGCAATCTCGAGCGCAACTCCATTCATGGACCGAGCTTCAAGCAGTTCGACCTCGTCCTGGCGAAGCGTTTCCCGTTCGCGGCCGGGCGAAACTTCGAGTTCCGAGCCGAGTTCTTCAACCTGTTCAACACGGTGAACTTCTCGAACCCGGTCGGCACGCTGCCACAAGCCATCCCGAACAACGCGCTCACCGAAGCAAATCGCGTGCAGCCGGGACAGCCGTATACGAACGCCGCAGCCGGAACGTTTGGAACGCTGACCGGCACGGTTGGCCGGACCGTCGGCCTCGGCACGCCGCGACAGGCCCAGTTCGCATTCAGGGTGAATTTCTAGGTCAGTTGCGAGTGGCCAGCCTCCAGTTTCCAGTCGTTCCGGACCGGGAACTGGGAACTGGGAACCGGGAACTGGCAACTGGCAACTGGGAACTGGAAACTACAACTCTTAACTTGTCCGAAACATCCGTGTAACACACCGGCAACGTTCAGCTCCTAGCCTGTCGGACATGGTGCGGACTGGTCCCGATTGTTAACCGCGCCGAAACACCGGCGAGACCGGGTCGAAATTCCCCGCGCCTATCTTTAGCAAAGGAGCAGGCCGTTGATTCGACGATGGATGTCAGTGGGGCGAATGGTGATGGCCGTTGCGGGCGTTTCGTGCGCGACGCCGTGTGCGGCACAGGTCACTCCGGCCGCGGGTTACACGCCGCCGGATGACACGCCGTCCATTCGGGTTGGCGCCACGATCTACGCCGACTACACGGTTCAGGCCAACCCGAAGATCAAGGATACCGACGGCAACGAGGTCACATCGAACGCCTTCAACGTGAGCCGCACCTACATCAACATCACCGGCAATATTTCTCACAACATCGCATTCCGGATCACCCCCGACATCACGCGCGAAACGGAAAGCGCGACCGCGGCGACCTCCCTCGCCGGCAACCTCGTATTCCGGCTCAAGTATGGATTCGTCCAGTTCCACCTGGACGATCACCTGAATCCCGGCCGAACCGGATCGTGGGTGCGGCTCGGCATGCAGCAGACGCCTTGGGTGGATCACATGGAGAACATCTATCGATACCGGTTCCAGGGGACGATTTTCGAGGAGCGTGAGGGGTTCCTGTCGTCGTCGGACGTCGGCGCGTCGTTTCACTACAACTTCGCGCACAACTACGGAGAGGTCCACACCGGGTACTACAACGGCGAGACCTACACGCGGCCGGAAGTGAACGATCAGAAGGGTTTCATGATTCGCGCCACCGGCCGGCCGTTGCCGATGCACGCGTGGTTGCGCGGCTTGCGCGTGAACGCGTTCTGGGACAAGGACGCCTACCTGAAGAACGCGGACCGGGAACGCGCAATCTTCGGCGCCACGTTCGAGCATAAGTACGTCAACGCGGCGTTTGACTATCTCTGGGCGACCGACCAGACGTCGGCGACAAAATCCGCGATCGATTCGCACGGGTATTCGTGGTGGGTGACGCCGCGCTCGACGATCGGCTGGGAAGGCCTGCTGCGTTACGACCACCTCGAACCCAATACGGCGCAACCCGGCACTCGCAACCGATGGATTGGCGGCGTCGCTTACTGGTTTCCGCACCAGGGCAACGTCTCGACGTCGTTGCTGTTCGACGTCGACAACCAGGCGTTCCATGATTTCGCCACGCCGTCACCGACGGTGACGCGTTACGCGGTACATGCATTGGTCAATTTCTGAGCTGCGGACGAACACGGAGGAACCCGGATCCCGGATCCCGGTCGTACACAGATAACCAACAATACCTGCAGAGGCACACACTTATGAATCGCGGACGCACATACATCACGATCGCCCTGATGGTTGGCGCACTGGGGGCGGCGCTGTCGGCGCAAAAGGTTCAGATTACCGGCGCAGGGGCGACCTTCCCGTACCCGATCTACTCGAAATGGTTCGCCGAGTACAACAAGTTGCACCCTAACGTGGAGATCAACTACCAGTCGATTGGATCGGGCGGCGGCATCCGCCAGATCTCGAGCCGAACCGTCTTCTTTGGCGCCACTGACGGTCCGATGACGCAGGAACAGTTGGACGGAGCTCCAGGCAAGATCCTGCACTTTCCGACGGTCCTCGGCGCCGACGTGCCGGTCTATAACATTCCGGGCGTGAGCGGTCAGCTCAAATTCAGCGGCCCCGTCCTCGCAGACATCTTCCTCGGCAAGGTTACGAAGTGGAACGACGCCGCGATCGCCAAACTCAACGCCGGCGTCAACCTTCCGGACACGGACATCACCGTTGTGCACCGTTCGGATGGTTCCGGGACGACCTATATCTGGGTCGACTACCTTTCGAAGGTGTCACCGGAATGGAAGCAGAAAGTCGGCGTGAGCACGTCGGTCAACTGGCCGGTGGGCCTCGGCGGGAAAGGCAATGAGGGAGTCGCCGGCCTGGTCAAACAGACCCCGGGATCGCTCGGCTACGTCGAGCTGATTTACGCACTGCAGACAAACATCAGCTACGGGACGGTCCAGAATTCCGCCGGCAGGTTCATCGCGGCGTCGACGGAATCAGTGACGGCGGCCGCCGCCGCTGCCGCCAAGCAAATGCCCGCGGACTTCCGGGTTTCCATCACCAACCCGCCCGGCGAAGCTGCCTATCCGATCTCGTCGTTTACCTGGCTCCTGCTGTATGAGAGTCCGCAGGACAAGGCGCAAGGGAAGATCATGGTGGACTTCATGACTTGGGCGCTGTCCGAAGGGCAGAAGTTCGCGAGCAACCTCGGCTACGCGCCGCTGCCGCCAGAAGTCATTGAGATGGAAAAAAAGGCGCTGCAGAAGATCAAGCTGTGATTGCCAAGCTCCGTCGCACCCGTCCCGACGAAGTGGTCTTTCGCACGGGGACGGGTGCGTTTGCCCTCGTCGTCGTGCTGCTCGTGGCCGCCATCGCCTTCGAGCTGGGTCGCCAGTCTTCGCTGTCGATTGAGAAATTCGGCTGGCGCTTCTGGCAAACCGAAATCTGGGATCCCGTTTCAGGGGACTTCGGCGCGCGGCCGTTCATCTGGGGAACGCTGTATTCCTCCGTGCTGGCATTGCTGATCTCGACGCCGATCGCACTCGGCATTGCTGTCTTCATTTCGGAACTTGCTCCGGCGTGGTTGCGCAAGCCACTGGTGTTTCTCACCGAATTGCTGGCCGCCGTTCCCTCGGTTGTCTTTGGCCTGTGGGGCATTTTTATCTTGGTGCCGGTCGTTCGCCTGCTCCAGGTGAACACACCCGAGTGGTTGAGGGGCACCCCGTTCTTTGCCGGTCCGCCACTTGGCGTCGGGATGATGGCGGCCGCCCTCATCCTGTCGATCATGGTCATTCCCTTCACCTCCTCGGTTTCACGTGAGGTGCTCAAGGCCGTGCCGCAAGCTCAGCGCGAAGGCGCCTACGCGCTCGGAGCGACGCGATGGGAGGCCATACGCATGGCACTCTTCTATGCCCGCACGGGAATCATCGGCGCCATCATGCTTGGCTTCGGGCGCGCGCTCGGGGAAACCATGGCCGTGACGATGGTGATCGGGAATACCCCGAAAGTGTCGTTGTCGTTATTCGCGCCGCAGTACACCATGGCCGCGGTGATGAACAACGAGTTCACCGAGGCAACCAACGATCTCTATGTCAGCGCGCTAATCGAAATCGGCCTCGTGCTGTTCGTGATCACGCTCATCATCAACACCCTGTCGCGGTTGCTGATCTGGTCGATGGCGCGGCAGAAGCGCCCGAGGCTCCGGCGCGCGGCATTGCAGGAAGCGCGGCAGACGGCATGATGCGCGATCGCTGGCGACGCTGGCTGTCCCATGCGGTGCTGATTTTTTCCGGCGCCTCGGTGGTCCTCGCGCTCATCCCGCTGGTGCTGATCCTCTTCTACGTGGTGACGCGAGGGATCGCCGCATTGAATCTGGACTTCTTCAGGAACATGCCAGCGCCAGTGGGTGAGCCGGGCGGCGGAATGGCCAACGCCATCGTCGGCTCGATCATCGTCATTGGACTGGGATCGCTCTTTGCGGTCCCGATCGGGGTCATCGCCGGCGTCTATGCCGCCGAGTACCGCGGCACGCGCTTCTCTTCGGCGACGCGGTTCGCTGCCGATACACTGAACGGCGTGCCGTCAATCGTCATCGGCGTCTTCGCGTACGGAATCGCCGTCCTGCCGTTCAGGCACTTCTCCGCGCTCGCTGGCGGTCTGGCACTCGGCATCATGATGATCCCGCTCATCATGCGCACGACCGAGGAACTGCTGTTGCTTGTACCAAACACGCTTCGAGAGGGAGCGCTGGCCCTTGGTGCAACCCGTGGACGTGCGGTCTTCACCGTCGTCGTACCGGCGGCGCTTCCCGGCATCGTCACCGGCATTCTGCTCGCGCTCGCACGCATTGCCGGTGAGACGGCGCCCCTCGTCTTCACGTCGTTTAATAATCGCTTCTGGTCCACCTCGCCGACCTACGAAATCTCCACGTTAACCGTGCAGGTCTACACCTACGCGCTCTCCGCGTACGAAGACTGGCATCGGCAGGCGTGGGCAGGGGCGCTTGTCCTGGTGACGATCGTGTTCCTCTGTTCGGTGTTCGCGCGCATTGCCACGGCGCGAATGGAGAGGCTGCACCGGGGGGCATAGATCAGTTGTTGCCAGTTCCCAGTTGCCAGTTTCTTCCTTCCTTTACTGGAGACTGGGAACTGGGAACTGGGAACCGGCAACGAATACGTAACTCCAAGTTAACCCTCGTGTCACAGAACAGAAATCCGTGACTGGTACGCTCGGTGCCGAGTTGTGCCCTTGATTCCAAATGAAGCGGACCCGGTCGGGAGTTCCCGAATGCGGCGACCGGGCACGACCCGGGCGCCCCGAGTGCTGGTCGTCGAGGACGAGCAGGATATCGCCGCGCTCGTCAAACACACGCTGGAGCGCGGTGGCGAAGCGCAAGTAGCGCTCGTGGCAAGCGGCGATGTCGCCATCCGCGTGGCCATCGAGGATCCGCCGGATCTCGTGATCCTCGATTTGAATCTCCCGGTGCTGAGCGGCGGCGAGGTCTGCCGGATCCTGCGCGCCCGCGCGGAGACGGCCAGCGTGCCAATCATCATGCTGACCGCTCGCACGTCCGAAGCCGACCGGGTGGCCGGCCTCGACATGGGCGCAGATGACTACGTCACCAAGCCATTCAGCCTGCGCGAACTGTCAGCCCGCGTTCGCGCCGTCCTCCGCCGCCAGGCACCTCCGCAGATGGCCGCGGTCTACCAAGGCAAACACCTGCGCGCGGATTTCGATGCCGTCGCGATCGAGGTGGACGGGCAGCCGATTCGCCTGACGCGGCGCGAATTCGAGCTGCTTCGATTCCTCGTGGACAATCGGAACCGCGTCCTGTCGCGGGACCGCCTGCTCGAACGCGTCTGGGGCTACGAGCGGTTCATCGAGACTCGCTCGGTAGACGTTCATGTCGGCAGGCTCCGCGCCAAACTTGGCCTCGCGGGCCAGCAAATAGAAACCGTCGTCGGCTTGGGGTATCGGTTCGTCGAGTAGGTCTACTCGGTCTTCGTGAAGGTGTTCGTGGTCGGGAGCGAGCGCCATCCACCCGCTTCCAATTCGGAGACGCGTCGTGCAACGGCATTGAGTGCCCGTTCGACACGGTGCCAATCGGTATACAGAACGCGGCTCACCACCGCATGATCCTCCTCAATCTTGAGTTCCCACCCTCCCAGTGGTGCCTGGTCGATCGTAAAGCGTCGGCTGTGTCCGGCGTAAGAAAGCTCTGCGTCAAACATCATGAGATCTCGTGAAGAAGTGAGTAAGAGTGATTTGTACTCCAGACGGGCACTCTCGGGTGTAAACACCGTGTAAATTGATGCGGCCCAACCCCGCGCGCGGCCGTAACCTGCTGTAAATATGTCAGATAGGGGACGGCATCCGCGATTACAATCAACTCCATGAACGATGTGCTTACGCTGATTCTGGGCGGCGGCCGGGGGACCCGGCTGTTTCCCCTCACGCATATGCGGTCGAAACCGGCGGTGCCACTTGGCGGGAAGTACCGGCTCATTGATATACCGATCAGCAACTGCCTGCATGCCGGGCTCAAGCGGATCTTCGTCCTGACGCAGTTCAATTCCGCGTCCCTCAACCGCCACATCGCGCAGACCTACCGCCTCGACATGTTCTCGGACGGCTTCGTCGAGGTGCTGGCGGCCGAGCAGACACCCGATAGTTCCCACTGGTTTCAGGGAACCGCCGACGCGGTCCGCCGCGCCGCACGACATTTCGTCGGGCACGACTCTGATCACTATCTGATCCTGGCCGGCGATCATCTGTATCGCATGGACTTCAACGAGTTGATCGATTCGCATATCGAGAGCAGCGCGGACATCACGATCGCCGCGCAGCCGGTCAGCGCGAGCGACGCGACCGAGATGGGAATCTTCCGGTTCGACGAGCGCGGGCAGATCGGCGGGTTCGAGGAGAAACCCACACCGGCCCGTCTCGTGGAGATGCAGAGCAGCGCCCCCTACGGCACGCTGATGGCCGGAGGGGTGACGGCTGAGAAGCCATTCATCGCGTCGATGGGGATCTACGTCTTCTCCCGCGACGTGTTACTCGAGATCCTCGATCAACCCGGGATCGACTTCGGCAAGGAGATCATCCCGAAAGCGCTCGGCAATCACCAGGTGAACCCCTTCGTCTTTCGCGGGTACTGGGCTGACGTCGGAACCATCGAAGCGTTCTACGATGCGAACATCCAGCTCACGCGGCGAGGGGCACCATTTGATTTCTTCCACCCGCGCTGGCCAATCTACACGCACCCGAGATTCCTGCCCGGCACGCGCGCCTACGACTGCCGCATCGACGCGTCGATTGTCGCCGAGGGTTGTTACCTGGATCGCTGTGAAATCCGCGACTCCGTCGTCGGCATTCGCACGCACATCGAGAGCGGCACCCGTATCACGCGATCGATTCTCCTGGGCGCGGATTATTACGAGGCAGAAGTCGCCGCCACCACCACGCCGCTCGGCATCGGGCGCGATGTCGTCCTCGACCGCGTGATCGTTGACAAGAACGCGCGGATCGCCGACGGCGTGCGGCTGGTGAACGAAGCGGGCGTGAGTCATGCCGATGGCGACGGCTATTACATTCGGAACGGAATCATCATTGTGCCGAAGGGAGCCGAGGTAAAAGCGGGAGTCGCGGTGTAAGAGCGAGTGATGTTGCGGTTCAATCAGCAGTCAGCAATTCCCCGATCATCCTTTCAGTTCGGCTTTCACCTGGCGTCCGGCATCCTGCGCCGCGTGCGTGTCGTACTGATGCACGCCCGTGCTTGGGTGCCCGATGCGCTCGTAGAGCGCGATGAGGCCGGCCTCGTCGCGGACGTCTGGCGATTCCGCCACTTCCAGCGCGTGACGAAGCTCGTGCCCGATGAGCGCAATCATGTCGTTCGATCCTGGATGGCCACTCACCTGGATGCGTAGATACCGCGTGCCTTCGGGACCGGCAGCGAGCAGCAGCCGGCCGACGATCGTCGAGGGCAGCACACGGCCGGATTCGATGTAGACAATCACGTCGCTCTTATTGAGAGCGAGCACGAGATGGGCGAAGGTGCCGGACCGCCGCATACCCGCCGACAGCGCCTTGTTCATGGCGGCATCGACGGCGCGGATATGCCGATCGGGAGAGCTCATGATCGCCTTCACCTCGGCGGCTGTCAGCGGCGCAAACGTACTTGCCGCTGCCGCGTCTCGAGCGAACACGGCGACCAGTGCACACGCGAGAACACCTGACAGAACTCGCATCGGGACCTCCGCGCTGACGGTGGGCCCTCATCCAGGAAGATGGAACGAGCTGCCGGCCTCCAGACCGACATCTCGGCGAGGTTAGACGTTGGAAACTCGAGCGAGGTTTAGTGTTGTGCGGTCCCGGGACGTACGGACGCAAAAAGGGACGGACGGCGTGGTGAACGACGCGGTCAGGCGATTTCGCGGAGCATTTTGGCGGTGACGAACCAGCGAAGCTGCCCGATTCCCTTGGGCGGCAGCACCTCGAAGTCGATACGGCAGATTGCGCCCTTCTTGAATTCAAGCGGCGCACGGGCGCCGATCAGACGCGCAGCCAGTTCCCCGATATTCGGTTCATGGCCGACGAGCGCCACGCGCCCCTTCTTCGCGTGCTTCCCGAGTTCCTGGATCACACCAGCCGGCGTACCCGCCGGCGCCAGCGCGTCGCTGTGGGAGATCGATGGCTTCGATTTGAGCGTCTCGGCAAAGACATCCGCCGTCTGCCGCGTGCGCACGAGCGGGCTGGTGATGATGTGATCGAAGCCAACGTCCATCGCGTCGAGCGCCTTGGCTTCCTTGCGGAGCCGCGAGATGCCGGCGCTGGTCAGCGGACGCTTCGAGTCATCCGGGTAGTCTTCGCCGCGTTCGGCGGCGACGCCATGTCGAATCAGGTACAACTCCAGCACGGCCATCGCTCACCGATCTCCAATTGCGGCGCGTTGAGCAGCGGGCCGAGGCAACGACATCTTGATTGACCGGGAACGTCGTGGCGGGTGGGCCAATTGCGGGACGATGACCTTTCGCACCGCGGTCGCCGCTTCGCGCAGCGCCGGCGACGAGGCGACGTAGCGGCCATGCAGCAGTCGGCACTGGTCCTCGATGTGACGGATCAGATTTTCGAGCGCCTCGCGCGGCCGCCCCGAGCGCGGCTCCGCCTGCACGGCGGCCACGTGCGTCTGCAGCACCTGCAAGTCGTGAAGCTTGCCCAGCATGTCCTGCGCACGTTTGATCGTGCGCACGTGCGGCGCCGCCTGCTTCAAACCGCTGTCGGCCGCGAGCTCGAGGCCGTAGCGCAGCTTTTTGGCGGCGATCCGGACCGCGTGCAAACGATCGGGCGCATACATCTGGCCCGCGTCGGTCATCGCGTCCAGCAGCCGGCGTGAGCGTGTCATGAGCCGCGCGGCCAGCGCCTTGCGCCATGGTTCGGACGTCGCCTCATCCAGTGCCGCGCCAACCGAGGCGAGCCGGGAGTCGAGCTTGTCGGCGTTGACCTTCTCGAGCCGGTCGATCATCAGCTTGCGTCGCCCGTCGCGCTCCTTCATCACCCGCGCCCGCACATCCTCGACGGCATCTCGAGAAACGCTCGGTGAGCGCGCCAGCTCATCAAGAAGCTGAACCGTGACGTCCAGTTCGCGGACCGTGCCAAGGGCACGCGTGACCCGGCGGATCTTGCGCCGCGCCTTTCCCGCCTTGCTGCCCGACAGCCCGGTGGCAAACACCGGAACCGCTTCGCGCAGCCGTCTCGACGTCACGCGAGCCTGATGGACGCCGCGATCGTCGCCGGCTATGGCGGCCGGTATGTACCGCTGTAAGGCCCGAGAGAGCCGTTGAAGTAGCAGCGTCGTTACACGGGGAGCGCGAGTGTTCATGGTAGGATGACGACCGTCCAAACCTTATTCTTACTGTTGAATTTGCAAGTATATATCCGCTGTGTAACAAGCAAGGCGCGGACCCGCTGAGCTGCTCCCCACCATGCGCATAGCCGCCATCGACATCGGCACTAATTCCATACACATGATCGTCGTGAAGGTCAGGCCGGATCTGTCCTTCGAAGTTATTGACCGTGAAAAGGATATGGTCCGGCTTGGGGCCGGCGGGCTCGACGGCCGAAACCTGACCACCACGGCCATGACGGCGGCCATGCAGACCCTCGCCAAGTTCAAGCGTCTGGCTGAGTCCAATAAGGTTGACGAGATTGTGGCCGCGGCAACGAGTGCCACGCGGGAAGCGGAAAACGGTGGCGATTTCATCGCTGAGGTCGGACGCCAGACCGGGATCAGAATCCGAGTCATCTCGGGGACTGAGGAGGCGCGGCTCATCCATCTCGCCGCAGGATACGGTGTCGACGTCGGCGGCAACACCGCGGTGGTCATCGACATCGGCGGCGGCAGCGTCGAGATCACCCTTGGAACCGCCACTCATCTGACGATGGGGAAAAGCTTCAAGACCGGAGTCATCCGGTTGACCGAACGGTTCGTGCGAACCGATCCGCTGTCGTCGCACGACGAGCGTCGCCTCGTCAAATACCTCAATCGCGAGATGGGGACGTACCTCGACCAGATCGCACAGTCGGGATTCGATCGGGTGATCGGGACATCCGGAACCATTCTGAGCCTCGGCGCGGTCGCGCTGACCGAGGAGGAAGGCGCGCCGCCTGAGGATCTACGCAACGCGAAGGTGCCGGCGAAGGCGCTCCGACGCTTGCGCAAGCGCCTGGTCGCCGCCGACATCGAGCAACGGCTGCACATGCCGGGACTTGATCCGCGGCGCGCGGATCTCAGCGTCGCCGGCTCGGTCCTGCTCGACACGATGTTGCGCGGACTGGGCACCGACGACCTGACGTTGTGCGATCTCGCGCTACGCGAAGGCCTGGTCCTCGATTACATCCATCGCAACAGCGCGCGCATTCGCAAAGTCCAACGCTATCCCGACGTGCGCCGCCGCAGCGTCATCGAGCTCGGCGAACGATGCGGCTACTGGTCGGAACACGCGCAACAGGTCGCTCGTCTGGCGCTGAGCATATTCGATCAGACACGCAGCGTGCACGGGCTTGCTGATCAGGAGCGTGAATGGCTCGAGTATGCCGCCCTCCTCCACGACGTCGGCGTCCACATCAGCTACGACCGTCATCACCGGCATTCGTACTACCTGATCAAGAATGGAGATCTGCGCGGCTTCGATCCACGGGAGATCGAAGTGATTGCGCTGGTCGCTCGATATCATCGCCAAGCCACTCCGAAGAAATCTCACGAGGGGTTCGGCGACCTGAACAACACGCTGCGGCGCACCGTTCGCGTGCTGTCGGCAATTGTTCGCCTGGCCGAAGGACTGGATCGCAGTCACGCGCAGGCGCTGGGCGGAATCGATCTGTTTCCGCGCGGCGACGACTATCTTGCACGTCTGCGCGCCAATGGCGATGCCGAGCTGGAGCTCTGGGCGGCGCACCGGCACGTCGCGCCGCTCGAGCGGGAACTGGCGCTGCCGATCCGCTTCGAGGTCTCCGGCACCACGTACAAGGAACAACCGTCTCATGCTGAACAACCTGACGACGCCGCACGAACATCCGGGAAAGCTGTTCGTGGTCGAGGGAATCGACGGGTCCGGAAAAACCACTCAGCTCGCGCTGCTGGCGAAATGGCTTAGCGCAGCCGGTCGCCCGGTGGTGGTGACCGAGTGGAATTCATCGGCTCTCGTCAAAGCGGCAACCAAGACCGGCAAGAAAAAGAACTCGCTGACGCCGATGACGTTCAGCTTGCTGCACGCCACCGACTTCGCCGATCGACTGCTCTACAACATCGTCCCGCCGCTCAAGGCCGGCATGATCGTGCTCGCCGATCGGTACGCCTATACGGCGTTCGCCCGTGATGCCGCGCGCGGTGTCGATCGGCGATGGGTGCGCGAGCTGTACAGCTTTGCCGTCAAGCCCGACCTGGCCGTCTACTTCCGTGTTCCGATCGAGGTATCGACCGATCGGTTGATGGCGCGGCGCGTCAAGTTGAAGTTTTATGAAGCCGGACTCGACATGGGATGGAGCTCGAACGCGATCGAGAGTTTTCGCATTTTTCAAGGCAAAGTGCTCGACGAATACGATCGCCTGGTCGAGGAATTCGGGTTGAGCGTCGTCAACGCCGTCGGCAGCATTACCGAGCAACAACGGACGTTCCGGAAACTGATCTCGCAGCAGCTCGAGATCGAGGCCACAGATGAACAGCTTGACGAGCAGCTCGCCTGAGGGCGGCGAACCGATCGTTCGCCCCGGCAGTTACTACGGCAATGGCATCCCGTATCTGCCAATCGATGGGTACCCCGGGAAGCTCATCGCCATCGAAGGAACCGACGGCGTCGGACGATCGACGCAGATTCGCCTGCTGCGCGAGTGGCTCGAAGTGCAGGGATACGGCGTTATCGAAACCGGGTGGACACGATCGGAACTGATGCAGCCGACGATCGAGATCGCGAAAGCCAGCAACACCCTGAACAAGCTGACGTTCGTGCTGCTGTACGCCACCGATTTCGCCGATCGGCTGGAGAAGGAAATCATCCCGGCGTTGAAGGCGGGCTTCATCGTGCTCTCGGACCGGTATGTCTACACCGCCATGGCACGCGCCGGGGTGCGCGGCGTCGATCGAATGTGGATGCGCAACCTCTACGGGTTCGCGATCGCACCGCACCTCGTCTTCTATCTCAAGATCGACGAAAAGGCCTTGATCCGCCGGGTTCTGCAGTCCCGCGGGATGGATTTCTGGGAATCCGGGATGGACATGAAGCTCGGCGACGATATCTACGAGAGCTTCCGCGCGTATCAGCGTTCGCTGCTGCGAGAGTACACGTCCATGGCGGATGAATTCGGATTCCGAGTCCTCGACGCGAAGCGGAAGATCGATGTCATCCAGGAGGAGCTCCGCCGGCAGATTGGCGCCTTCCTGGCCGAATCCGACGTGTCCAGCCAGACGATCACGCCGTAATTTCGCTGTCCGTGACGCGGAGCCAGAGCGGCGCGCCAGGTGGGTCGGTGGTCCCGGGCCCCACCCCCGACACCGTAAGTCCCAGTTACATGGAATTTACAACGAAGAAATCCTCTTGAAACGCCTGCCCCGTACGATGGTCCAGTCGGCATGCCTTCTGTCCAATCACCGGCTCCGCTGCCCGCTGTCACGACCAGATCCCAGGCAACGGAAGCGGACCGCCCGCCGCAGATCGACGTCCGGGATCTGAACTTCTACTACGGCACCAAGCGGGCGCTCGAGAACATCAGGATTGGCATCCAACCCAACCTCGTGACGGCATTCATTGGGCCGTCTGGGTGCGGCAAGAGCACCTTCCTCCGCACGCTCAACCGGATGAACGACATCATTGCGGGCTCGCGAGTCGAGGGGCAGGTCCTCATCGACGGCAACGACATTTACGGCGCCAGCACCGACGTCGTCGCGCTCCGGCGCCGGGTCGGCATGGTGTTCCAGAAGTCCAACCCGTTTCCGAAGACGATTTTCGAGAACGTGGCGTACGGCCTCAGAATCAACGGTCTCGCCCGAGGGCGGGCGGCGCTTCAGGCACGCGTGGAGGAAAGCCTGAAGGCGGCAGCCATCTGGGACGAGGTCAAGGATCGGCTGCACGACTCGGCGCTTGCGCTCTCAGGCGGCCAGCAGCAGCGCCTCTGCATCGCGAGGGCCCTGGCCATTCAGCCCGAGATTCTGCTGATGGACGAACCGGCGTCTGCGCTGGATCCCATCGCGACTCAGCGCATCGAAGAACTCGTCTATCAACTGAAGGCCAGGTATACGATTGTCATCGTCACGCACAACATGCAGCAGGCGGCGCGGGTGTCCGATCGCACGGCTTTTTTCTGGCTTGGGAAGCTCGTCGAATACGCGCCGACGGAGCGGATCTTCACGAACCCCAGCGAGAAGCTGACCGAAGACTACGTGACGGGGAGATTCGGATAGGACGCCGTTCGCGATTCGCTGTTCGCCATTCGCGGGTTCGTCCCGGCACGCGACAACGGCGAGTTTCCTCGGATCTCGGACCCCTCACCCCGGATCCCGGGCCCCGACTCTGAGTTCAGTGGTTTATGCCAGAAACAACGACTCGGCACTTTCAGGCGGATCTCGAACAGCTGAAGACGCGGCTGCTCGAGATGGGCGGTCTTGCTGAAGACCGGGTGCGGACTGCCGTCGACGGCCTGGTCCGTCGCGATTCGGATGCCGTCGCGCGCGTGATTGAGGGCGACCGGCCCATCAACCAGCTGCACATCGAAATCGACAACCGGTGCTTCACCCTCCTGGCCCTGCATCAACCGATGGCGGTCGATCTGCGCGCCATCGTTTCAGCGGTAAAAATCAACACGGATCTCGAGCGCGTGGGCGACCTGGCCGTGAACATCGCCGAAGCGGTGGTGCGCTACATGCGCCACGCGCCGGTCAAGGAACTCATCGACATCCCTCGCATGGCCAACATCGCCCAGACGATGCTGCGCGATGCGTTGGATGCGTATGTGCGTCGCGACACGTCGCTCGCTCAGACGGTGCTCGATGCCGACGACGGGCTTGACTCGCTGAAGACACAGGTGTTCCGCGACCTGCTCACGTTCATGCTTCAGGATCCTGGCACGATCGAGCCGGCGCTCGATTTGATTTTGATTTCGCGGCACCTCGAACGCATCGGCGACCACGCCACGAACATTGCCGAGGACGTCATCTTCATGGTCCTCGCGAAGGACGTCCGCCACCACGTCAACGAATCGGATCTTTAAGTCGTTGTTCGACCCTAGAACCTAAACCCTAAAACCGCCCCTCCTGATACTTCAGGGCCATCAGATACAATAAGCAGGTTGCACATGGTGCAGCCTGAACCTGTGTGCGCGTACTGCCGCCGGCATCCGGTGGATCCGGCCTGGCGCCCTTTCTGCAGCGAGCGATGCAAGCTTGCCGATCTGGGCACCTGGATCTCGGATGGCTACCGCGTCCCGGGGCCGCCGGTGCCCGTGGACGACGAAGATGATGACGACAGGTCTTGACGGTCCGAAGTGATGCACATGAATCGAGCTTTTCACCCGCGTCAAGACCGTCCCCGCGCCAGCGGGGCGCTATCACGAATGCACCCTCGCGAGGCGCAGCCTCAGGGGTTTGCAGCGGAGCCTCGCTAGCATGGCCGATACGCTGACCATCACTGACAACCGCACGGGCAAGCAATACGAGATTCCCATCCAGGACAACACGATTCGGGCGATGGATCTCCGCCAGATCAAGGTCAATCCCGAGGATTTCGGGATGCTGACCTACGATCCGGCGTTCATGAACACCGCCGCCTGCCGCAGCCGGATCACGTTCATCGACGGCGACCGCGGCATCTTGATGTATCGGGGCTACCCGATCGAGCAGCTGGCCGAGCACAGCGACTATCTCGAGACCGCGTACCTCATCCTCTTCGGAGAGCTCCCGACGTCCGCTCAGATGGACCAGTGGACGCAGCAAATCACGCGGCACACGATGCTGCACGAGAACATCAAGAAGTTTCTCGAGGGATTTCGCTACGACGCACACCCGATGGGTATGTTCCTGAGCGCGGTCGGCGCGCTCTCGACGTTCTATCCGGATGCGCGGAACATCTTCGATCCGGCATCGCGCGGGCTCCAGACCATCCGGCTCATCGCCAAGGTGCCGAGCATCGCCGCCTATGTGTTCCGTCACACAATCGGACGGCCGTACGTGCTGCCCGACAACGAGCTGAGCTTCACTGGAAACTTCCTGAACATGCTGTTCAGGATGACCGAGCCGCAATACAAGTCGCACCCCGTCCTGGAACGGGCGCTCGACGTGCTCTTCATCCTCCACGCGGATCACGAGCAGAACTGCAGCACGCATGCGATGCGCGGCATTGGCAGTTCACATGCTGACCCGTATTCGTCCCTGGCGGGAGCCGCGGCGGCGCTGTACGGGCCGCTGCACGGCGGCGCGAACGAGGCCGTGCTCAAAATGCTGACCGAGATTGGATCGGTCGACAAAGTGCCGGCATTCATCAAGCGGGTCAAGGGCGGCGAAGGACGCCTCATGGGCTTCGGCCACCGCGTCTACAAGTCCTACGATCCGAGGGCGACGATCATCAAGCGGATCGCGGATCTCGTCTTCGAAGTCACCGGTCGCAATCCTTTGCTCAACATCGCGCTGGAACTCGAACGGATTGCGCTGTCGGACGAATACTTCGTCAGCCGCAAGCTGTATCCAAACGTGGACTTCTACTCGGGCCTGATTTACCAGGCGATGGGATTCCCGGTGTCGATGTTCCCGGTTCTGTTCGCGATTCCGCGGACCGTCGGATGGATCGCGCAATGGGAAGAGATGCTGACTGATCCCGACCAGAAGATCGCGCGGCCGCGGCAGATCTACGCGGGTCCTGCCAAGCGGGATTACGTGAGCCGGGAGAAGCGGCGGTGAAGGCCGAGTTCTCCAGCCTTCGTCGTTACCTGCCGCCCATTGCTGTCGTCTGCGTGTCGGCCGCTTGCCTCAACGCAGCGCAGCCGGCGCCGGCGAAATTCGACAGCAACCGCGCCTACGAGGACACACGGCAGCTCGTCTCGATCGGTCCGCGCGTCGCTGGCACGCCTGGCGCCGCGGCCGCTCGCGCCTACATCACGAAACAGCTGCAAGCCGTTGGCATCACGGTCGAAGAGCAGCCCTTCGAAGCGACCACTCCTCTCGGCGCAGTGAAGATGGTCAACCTGAGAGCGACGTTGCCGGCGGCAAGCGGCGCTCAGTCAGCAGGCAAACTCGTCATCGGCGGCCACTACGATACGAAACTGTTCAGAGATTTCCGGTTCGTCGGCGCGAACGATGGCGGATCGAGTGCGGCGTTCCTGATCGAGCTTGGTCGGGCCTTGAAATCGCGTGCCAACCGCGTGCCCATCGAGCTGCTCTTCCTCGATGGCGAAGAAGCCGTGGCTGAGTGGCAAGGAACGGATCACACATACGGCAGCCGCTACTACGTCGAGGCCGCCCGCAAAAATGGATCGCTGAAGAACATCCGTGCCTTTGTCCTCGTCGACATGATTGGCGATCGTGACCTGGTCATCAAGCGCGAAGCGAACTCGACGCCGGCCTTGACCGAGGCCATCTGGAGCGCGGCGCGAAAACTGAACCGGCACGAATTCGTCAACGAGACCACGCCGATTGAGGACGATCACTTGGAGTTCCTTGCCGCCGGCGTGCCTTCCGTCGACATCATCGATCTCGAGTACTCCACGCGATCGGGCGAAGTCGCGTGGCACTCAAAGTACGACACGATGGAAAACGTGGCGGCGGGGAGTCTGCAGTCGGTCGGTGACGTGCTCGTCGCCGCGCTGCCAGCCCTGGAGAATTTCGCAACGCGGCCCGGCCACTGAGATGGTGGCGACCGGCTATTGGTCGTTGGCGGTGCTGTTGAGCAGGCCGCGGATCGCCTCTTCGCTGAGGACCGAATCCGACTTCTTGGCGGCGGAGTAAATTCGATCGACGATTTCGTCGGTGGTGTGGAGGCCTCGCTTCTCCAGCCAGAAGAGCACGTTCGAACGGCCGGACATCGGGCCGACGTCCACTTCCTGCTCGCGGCCGACCATGCCGGCTGGAACGCCCGAGTAGACCGCGTCGACCAGTTCGTGATCACGCTTGCGCGCGGCCTTGATCACCGCCGCCGCGTGCACCCCGGTCGCCGTGCGGAACGCGTCGCGTCCGACGACCGGATAGTTGGGAGGAATCGGTACGCCGGTGGCCCTCGACACGGCCTCGCAATACTCGACGAGCGCCGAGAGATCGCGATCGAGGTAGCCCATGAGCACCAGGTTGACGAGCAGCGTATCCATCGGCGTATTTCCGACCCGCTCGCCGATTCCAATCGCCGCGCCGTGGAGGCGCGTCGCGCCGGCTTCGAGCGCGGCCAGCGTATTCACGACGGCAAAATCGCGATCGCGGTGGCCGTGCCAGTCGATCCCCACGCCTCCGCCGCAGTCTTCGACCACCTGGCTGATGAACCGGACGACCGCCGCTGCCCCTTGCGGCGTGGCATGGCCGACGGTGTCGGCGACGCACACGCGCGACGCACCCGCTCGGATCGCCGTCGAGTACAGCTGACGGAGTGTGTCGGGATCCGCGCGGGTCGTGTCCTCGGTGACATACATCACCGACAACCCTTCGCCGACCGCAAACGTGATCGCGTCCTCCGTCAGTCGAAGCAGCTGATCGAGGGTCCAGCCTTCGGCGTATTGACGCAACGGACTCGATCCGATGAACGTGCAGCACTCGATTGGCACACCGGTTCGCTGCGAGATTTCAACGACCGGCGTGATATCCGCGATGACGGTTCGCGCGGCGCAATTGGCCCTGACGGCGAGACGTTGCGAAGCGATCTCTTGCGCCAGGCGTTCCACATCCCGGGCCACGTGGACCCCGGCACCCGGAAGGCCCAAGTCGGCGGTATCGATACCTAACCGGTTCAT
Organism: Acidobacteriota bacterium; assembly: GCA_046732715.1. Classification (GTDB taxonomy): domain Bacteria; phylum Acidobacteriota; class Vicinamibacteria; order Vicinamibacterales; family 2-12-FULL-66-21; genus JALZOC01. The sequence goes on from JBKPNQ010000099.1 coordinate 43,244, forward strand.
CAGGTGGAGGATCTCGATCTTCTGGTCAATCGAGGGAGTGCGTACGGACGGCGACTGCAGCCCGTCGCGAAGCGTTTCGTCGTCGAGCATCACCGGGCGAGGCGGCCGGACGCCGACGTTGTTCCAATCGTGAATCAGTGGGTGCATGCGTCGATCGGCGCTACGCCGCGATTCGCCGGCTGAAGCTGCGGATGGTCAGGAGGGCGGCGAGCAGAACGATTGACGTCCACAGCGTCGCGACCCAGGTTGCGTGGTAGATCGCCGGATCCATGACGTCGCCTATCGGTGTAAAGGGCTGACGGCCGGCATCGTAGAGCGCGGCGCGGAAGAGGTATTCCTTCACACCGCGGACCACCATCATTTCAAAGATACCGTTCCAGAGTGCGATCGCGAGAACGATCCACACCGCCAGGGCCGTACGCTGACCGCGAGTCAGCGGCTGCACGTCGAGTCACTCCGAGCGGCTTCGCCCCTCGGACTCCCCTGCACTTCTCTGGAATGGCGGGGACATCCCGCCAAGCTCACTGCGCTGCGCTCGCTCTTCGCAGCTCGCTCCGCTACGTTCGTGCGCAGTCGACGCAAATTCGTTCCCGCCTTGGCCGCCGTAGCACCGGTGATCTGACGGTGCGGAGGCGGGTCGCGTGGGCTCACTCGGGCGCTCGTTCGCCACGCGTCCCGAATCGGTGTCGATGCCAGCTCTACCCTCCGTACCTCAAAACCATGGCCGTGATGTCATCGCTCTGCGGTGCGCCTCGCGTGAACTCGCGCACATCGGCGAACAGCGCTTCGAGAAGCTGACGGGGTTCCATTGCCGGGTTGCGCTCGACGCAGGAGACGATTCGGCTTTCGCCATACTCCTCGCCGCTGGCGGACATCGCTTCGGACACGCCATCGCTGTAGACAATCAGCCAGTCTCCCGCCTTCAGCGTGACCGTTTCCTCATCGAAGGTCGCCGAATCAAAGAGACCCACAATCGGCCCGCCGCACTCCAGGCGACGAATCGCGTCGCCCGATCCGGGCCGGGGAATGATGAGCGGCGGGTTGTGCCCGGCATTGCAGTAGGTCAGGCTGCCGTCCGACCGCATCGCGCCGTACATCAGCGTCACAAACCTCGATTCGATCCCGCGCCGGTAGAGTGCAAGGTTGACGCGGCTAATCGTCTGCGACGGCGAGTCGTTCGAAGCGGCCTGTGCGGCGAAAATGCCCTGCATCATCGCGCTGAGGAGCGCTGCCGGAGGCCCTTTACCGGCGACGTCACCGAGTGCGAATCCCATGGCGCCGGCCGGCAGGTCGACGTAGTCATAGAAGTCGCCGCCAATCGATCGGCAGGGGATCGACGCCGCCGCGGCGCTGAAAAACGACCCGGTGCGGGCCATTTTCGGCAGGAGCGCCTGCTGGATCTCGGCAGCAATGCGCATCTCCTGCTCCATCTTCGCCTTCTCCATCGTCTCGCGATAGAGCCGTGCGTTTTCGATGGCGACGGCGGCTTCGGTCGCCAGCGTCTCGAGCGCTGCCTTGGTCGAGGTCGACAGCAGCGTGCCTTTCTCCCGGCTGTCGAGGTAGAGAACGCCAATTCGCTTCTCGCGGTGATTCTCGGCTTCAGCCTTGTCGAGAAACCTGACCAGGCGCAGCGGCACGCACAACACATTGCGGATGCCCAGCGCCACGGTCCCCATGTGGACGTTTGCGAGCTCTCCGTCGAGAAGATCCGCGACGTCTCTCGGCTCTCCCGTGCGAAAAACCTCTTCCGGAATCTTCCTGCTGGTCGCGAAGCTGCTGCCCGAAAGTGTGGCGCGTCCACGGCCACGGGCCATCTTGAACTCGAGCTCACCGGTACCGGTAGGGTTGGCGAGCATGATGAAGCCGCGCTCCGCGCCGCCGACGTCGATCGCCGAATCGAGCACGAGCGACAGCACGTCATCCAGGACACGCCCTGAGCCCAACGCCCGCAGCCCCTCGAGCAGCGCGCCAATCTGCCTCAGATCTCCGATCGCCGTCGTCGTCGGCGACTTCTCGACGTGCGGTTCGCTGTCGCGCACGAGAAATACCATCTCGGCCCCGCCGCTTCGACCGAGGCGAATCCGGTCGCCGTGCGACAGAGGACGTTCGGTCACCTGGTCGCCATTGACGTAGGTGCCGTACCTGGACGCGCGATCTTTCAGGATGAACGTGCCGTTTGGATCGAGGATGATTTCGGCGTGATCCCGCGATACTTCGCTGCCGGCCAGGCGGAGGTCATTGGTCTCGCGGCGGCCGATTTCAAACGGAGCTTTCGCCAGGGGGACCACGCGCCGGCCGAGTGCGTCGGTGACTTCGAGCCGTGCCTCAGGCATGCGCCAAGAGTGTACCTCAGCGACGCCGCAGGAGGCGAGCGATCAGGATCAGAATGCCGACCGTCGCCAAGACCGCGGCGGCCGCATCCATTTCTCTCGGGTAGCCCGACGCCTGGGCACCGGCCAGGGCGGCTAGCGCCAGTACCAGCGGCACCACGCCGGCCAGGAGGGGCGGTCCGGTTCGGCGAGAGGCGAGCGGCGCGGGCTTGCGAAGAGGTTCGGTCGTGCCGACCCCGCACCGATAGCAGACGATCGCCTTGTCGGCGATCTCAGTTCCGCAATTCCGACACTGCATCCGGACGATTATAGATTCGGCAAAGGTTCTACAGGGTTCTGCTGGGTTCGTTCCGTTATGCGCGCGACCGATCCGCTCCCGCCGGAACGTGCCTGACCGGGGCGGCAGCCGTTCGGGGAACCAGCACACGAATCACTGCCATCAGGATCAGGACGACGCCGAAGGTGCAGACGATCGTGGCGCCCGTCGGCAGATCCAGCATCAGGGACAGGTACACGCCGAGCGCCGACACAATCGTCCCCATCGTCCACCCAATTGCGAGACGTGGTCCGATTCGGTCGGCGAAGAGCATCGCGGCCACCGACGGGACGATCAGGTAGCAGAACACCAGCAGCACGCCGGCGATCGCCACCGACCGGGTGACGACGAAGCCGAACGAGGCGTAGAACAGGAAGTCCCACAATCGCACCGATGGCACCGACGCCTCGGCGGCGTCATGATTCATGGAAATAGCGAGGAATTTTTTGCGGAAGATCCAATGGAACGCGCCAATCACGACGTAGAGCGCCGCCGTCCGCCACACTTCCTCCCAGGAAACGGCGAGGATGTTGCCGACAAGCATGTCCTTCAGGTGCTCGCCTTCCGCGCTCGACTTGCTGAGTGCCAGGATGGTTGCTGCCGACGCGACGGCGTACGAAATGCCGATGATGGCTTCCTGCGGAATGCGCGCATGTCGGCTGCGAATCGTCGAGAAGATGGCCGCACCGATGAACGTGAACAGGAGGCTGATCCAGTAAACCGCTGGAGCGTGCGGGTCGCCGCCCCACCACGGCAGCAGAATCGCGATCGTGGCGCCAAAAGCCGCGATCTGCGCCAGCGAGAGATCGACGAAGATGACCCCACGCTCGACGACGTGCACGCCGAGATAGGCGTGAATGCCGGCGATCACGAGGCTCGCGACGAACGGCGCCGCGAGAAAGGACAGGATGGTCAGGTCCATGTCTACTTGGCTCCAGTCTGCTTGATTGCGTTGACGACCAGGTTGACGTCGTAGTCGAACAGCTTGAAGTAGTCGGTGACTTCCTTTTCGCCGCCGACCGATGGAGCCAGCACGATGACCTGCGCGCCGGTTTCCCGACCGATCGCATCCGGCGTCTTGCGATCGAAGTACGGCTCAATCATGACGATCTTGACGTTCTGCCGCTTCATCTCCTGGATCAGCTCGAGCGTGTGCGATGGCGACGGAGGAATACCTGGTTTGGGCTCGACATAGCCGATCACGTCCAGGCCGAACGCCTCGGTGAAGTTGGGCCACGAACGGTGATAGGTCACGACCTTCACGCCCTTGTACGGCGCCATCGCGGCCTGCCATCGCTTCTCGGCCTCACCCAGCCGGCGATCGAAATCGGCATAGCGCTCAGCGAAGTAGGCCGCGTCGGCGGGGCTGATCTCGGTCAGCTTCTTCTGAATCAGCTGAGCGATGCGCCTCCCGTTGTCCGGACCCAGCCAGTAGTGAGGATTCCCGGATGGATGCACGTCGCCCATCGCTCGCGTGATCTGTCCGGTAGGAATCTCGAGGATCTTCGCGGTCTGCGACGCATCGAGGTATCGATCGCCGTTGGGCTGGATTCTCGAATTCCTGGCCTGGTTGATGAGCGGCGGGAGCCATCCGATCTCCAGCTCGCGCCCGACGACAATGAGCAGGTCGGCGGAGTGCAGTTTCAGGATGAAGCTTGGCTTGGCTTCTACGAAGTGCGGGTCCTGGTAGCCCTTCGCCAGCGAGTCGACCGACACCTTGTTGCCGCCGACTTCCCGTGCGATCGACTCGAGGTCCTGGGTGGTCGCCACGATATTGATCGCAGCAAAGGCGCTCGAGCCGCCCAGGAGAACGGCCGCGAACGCCATCGCAAGTATCCGTTTGGTCATGATCCGAAAACCTTTCTCTCTATCGAAGCCGACTGGTACCGTGGTCAGAACGTGTGCGCGCCATGCGCGCCGATCGAGAACAGGAATTGAAACAGCGCTTCGTTCGATATGACGCCTTCGGCGTAGTTGGTTCGACGATATTGCCCGCGGATTTGGCTGAACTCGCTCGGCCAGTAGGTCAGAACCACTGACGGTCCTTTGTCGACCAGGCTGGCATCAGTCGGACGCTCGGAGTAATCAAAGCGGACGCCAGCAAACCAGCGCCGGGCGAACTGATAGTCGCCGCTGGCATACATGCCAAACGCGTCAACGTCGCCTGTTTCCTGCCCTCGATTACTCCACATCAGCTCGGTGCGCGCCATGAACCGCCGGTAAATGGCGCGTCGAAGTGGTCGATAGCGGAACGTCGCGTCGACGCCAAACAGCCGCGTCGTAAAGTCCGGGCCGGCGTCGTTATGGCCCCGCGTGTACGAGAAGCCGACATCGAGATTCGTTGATTCGGTGATGTCTCGATAGCCGCGCACGCGTCCGAGCCAGCTGACGTCGCTCCTCTCGTGCGTCTCGAACGGGCCGGAGTTGCCTTGAAACACCTCCCCTGTCGCCTCCAGGAAGAACAGCGGGTTCATGAGCAGTCTGGAGACCGAGATGCCCGAATCGTTCAGACCTTCTTCCCCACCCAGGAAGTTCTTCATCACGATCGGCACATCCACCCACGGCAGCGTGTGCGCGTGCATCGTGTTGGCCTTGCCGAACTGCTCCTTCATCTTTCCAACTTTGGCGAGCAGCCCTCCCGGGAGGCTGGTGAGCGTGAGGAAGCCTTCTTCAATCTCAAGTCCGTCCGGCGACGCAGAGAGGAAGACATCCGCCCGGGCATAGGGATCGACGACTGCCTGGAACGTGACTTCCGCTTCGTGCATCTCGAGAGACGGCGCGGATTCGACCTTGTTCTCGCCGGTGGTGCCAATGAAGTTGCCGATGACGGCCATGTCCGGGTTGAAGATTTTGGATGAGGCCGTTGCCGAGCCGTACACGGGCAACGATCCCTGCGGCCCGCCTGCGCCAGCAGCTCCGGAGGGGACCTCGACGCCCTGCGCAGGCTGCTGGGGCGCGGCAGCTTCAGTCACCGGCTGCTGCGGCTGTGCTGGCGCGGCCGCAGCGGGCGCCGCGGCAGCGGGCGCGGCTTCCGGCAAGGGAGACACCGGCGGAACGGGTGTCGCGGCGGCCGCAGCAGCGGGTGTGGCAGTTCCGAGCTTGGCTTCGAGCGCTGCCAGCCGAGCGCCATACGTGTCTCGAATGGCCTCGAATTCCTTCCGCAGCCGATCCACTTCGTCCCGAATCTGCTGCTGGTCCGTCTGCTGGGGCGGATTTGCCGGCGGACTTCCTGCAGGCGCCTGCGCGAACGCTGGCACTGCGAAGCACGAGAAAATCGCGGCTCCTGCAGTCACCGTCGCGCGCCTCATCAAGCGACACTTGACGATCACTATCAACCTCCCGTCCACAGGCAGTCATGCCTGTACCAATCCGGTCGCGGGCCATCAGCCCGCTAGTCAATCGGTCGAGAAACTGCCGGATCAGGCGACGGACGGAGGGGCTCGGCCGGATTCTGGAAGCGCGAGGGATGTTTGCGGCTGGTCTATCGGTTCACAGACGGTCTCGCCTGCATCGTGCAGCCAGAAACGCGCGAGCACGGCCGGGTCGGCTGACGCCTCGGCGGACGAACCGACTGTGCACGTCGTGCAATGTGTGGTGGATTTGATGTGGCAGGCGAGGTCGTGGTGGCCGAACGGCAGGAGCGCTGCCGCCAGGACATAGAGCGCAAGAACGACCTTCAACCTCAGGCCGAGGGACCCGCGAAGGGGCAACCCCGATATAGCCATCTTCACTTTCGATTATACGGGCCGGTCCGGCTGGAACGCAAAAACAGCCTCGGCTGACGGTTTCCCGCGAGCGAGCTCGATCGAGTCGAAGCGATATACTTTCGCATGTTCCCTGTCAGCGACGTCATCCCTTCAAGAACCACGCCGTTCGTCACCGTCGGCCTGATTGTCTTGAACGCGCTGGCATTCCTCTACGAACTCCAACTCACGCGTCCCGAGCTCCAGCTCTTCGTTCAGACCTTCGGCGTCGTCCCCGCAGAGTTCGCCTGGCCTTCGCTGTTCACCAGCATGTTCCTGCACGAGGGATGGATGCACCTGCTCGGCAACATGCTGTATCTCTGGATTTTCGGCGACAACGTCGAGGATCGCCTCGGCCACGTCGGCTATCTGATCTTTTATCTGGCCTCCGGCGCGGCCGCCGCGATGGGTCAGGTCATCGTCAGCGGCGATTCAACGATCCCGATGATTGGCGCAAGCGGGGCCATCGCCGGCGTTATGGGAGCGTATTTCGTCCTTTATCCGCATTCACGCGTGCTGACGGTGGTGTTCCTGTTGTTCTTCATGGATATGGTCGAGATCCCGGCAATCTTCTTTCTCGGCGTCTGGTTCGTGAAGGAGCTGTTCAGCGGCGTCGGGTCCCTCGGCGCCCGCTCGCTCACCGGCGGCGTCGCCTTCTGGGCACACATCACCGGCTTCGCCGTTGGTGCGACGACCGGACTCGTCTGGCGCGTGAGGGAGCCACCGAGAAAGACGTATTGGATGTAAACGCCCCTGGCGGCGGGCTAATCAACTCTTTGTCCTCTCCCTGATGTCGTGCGAGACCTGCGCCAGTTCGATCATCAGACGCTCGAATTCCTTCGCATATTCGGGGCGGGTCAAGAATTGCCGGCGGATCTTGAGATCTTCCAGTTCCGATTCGATCGTCGCCTTGCGCTGCAATAGCTTCAGCAGTACTTCGTCGGTGGGCAGCGACCCGGGCAGCGTCTCATCCAGGTAGGTTCTCGCCGCCAGCGATCCATCGTCGCCAGGCGTGGTCGCCTCGTTGCCAACTCCATCGCCGGTGTCGTCGAGCAATGCATGTTCGGTGGATAGCTGACCGCGCTGCTGGTAGTAGCGCTTGACGCTCGCGCTGGCGGACGCAAACGCTTCCCAGATCGAGATTCGCTCGTTTTTGTCCAGGTCGGCAGACGGATCGACGAGCGCGCGGATGAAGTATCCGGCGAACACGGTGTCGTATCGCTGCGCGGGGGAATCGGTTGACGTGATGACGACGCGGCGCGGCGCGGCAAGGCGTTCGAGGAAGGGAAAGCTCGCTGAAGACGTGTTGACGATCACGACCCGGCCGGAGAGTCCTTTGAAGAGAGCCGACCATTCGGCAGACTCCAGGTCGGGTCCAACGAGATTGAATTTTGCGTCCGCGCCATCGAACGTCCCGTGGCCAATCAGCAGGACGAACAAAACATCATCGCGTGTCATCCGCGTACTGATGCCGCTGACCACGCGGCGGACGTTTTCGGCGGTTGCGGCCGCCTCGGTACTCGTCGTGTCCGAAAGAAGTGTCACCAACGTCGGGTCGAACTTGAGATTCTCGATCAGCGTTTTCGACAGGTCGGCTCCCCAGCGATCGTACTGGGCCGCGTAGTCGGGCCCGCCAGCGGCGCCACAGACGATCAGCGCAAAACGCTGCTCGGCGGCGGACGACGCGGCTGCCGACAACAGCACCGCGATCGCGAGGCACGCGGTGACCCTCTTCGAGCTCATCGAAGCCCCCAACGGCGCCGCAGCAGCCATTCGGCGACGAGCAACATCAGAATCGCCGCGAATGACCAGCCGGTGTGCCACAGTTCGTGAGTGACCGCAAGTCGTGCAGCCGGCACCGCGGCGCGCAGTTGATCGGCAATTGCCGTCCCCTCATTCGCAGCGATCAGCCGGCCGCCGGAGCGCAGGACGAGTCGTTGCAACACCTGCTGGTTCAGTCGTGGATCGGCCATTTCCGTATCCGAACCACCGACCAGCATTGCCGCCGCCGCGGATCCAAGTGCCGTCGATGCGTCTCTGGCCTGAGCGCGAAGTCGATAGACGCCGGGGGCATCCGCACGAAACCGGCCCGAATAGACGCCGTCGCCTTCTCCGGCATCGTGGGATTGCGACACCTGAATGGACTCGGTCCGTCCCGAGGGCGAGGTCACCTGCATCTCGATGGTCGCGCCGGGCTGTGGAACAAAGGCGGCATTGCGAACCACGACGTTGACGGGAACAGCATCCCCTGGCGATCCCGCCGCAGGGAGCCGAATCGCCACTGGATCGGTGGCTGGCAGTGCGAGCCACCTCAGAGCCTGCCGCCAGAACGTGTCATACGATCGATCGGTGGACGGGAGCAACATCCGCCACCGCCAGGCTCCCTCGCCGGTGAAGATCATCGACCGGCCCTCGCCGTAGCGCTGCACCGCTACAAGGGCGCGCGCCGCCCCTCCTGCCCCGCCGGTGACCGCAAGGACGCTGGCACCTGGCCGAGGGCCGCCGAGGGCAACCGTGAACGCCAGTGCGGGCGTCGCCTCCCATCGCTTTCGCGTTTCGTCAAGCACCGGACCCAATTGCATCACCGGATGCGATTCGCCGGCCGTCGTCAGCGACACACGGTTCGTACCCCGGGCCGCCGACGCCGGGAGCACCGTGTCGGCCGCCTGGGTGAGTTGAAGCGGAAGCACTTCTTCGAGCGGGGTCTCCGACAGCCCGGGTTTGACGAACGATTTCGCGCCAAGCACGAGCAGTCCTCCGCCTCTCTGGCCGACAAACGCACGCGTCAGATCCTGCTGTTCGTGCGTGAGCTGCGCCGCCTCGACATTGGCCAGCACTACCGCGTCGTAGGCGAACAGATCCTCGACGCGCGCAGGGAATCCGGACCCCAGCGCGTTGCTGCGCGATTGCGCGGCCTGAATGTAGTACGTGTCAGCGCCCTGTTCGTTCTTTCCCTTGCGGACGATCGAGTCGACATCCAGGCCGGGATCTGCAGCCCACGCCCGCTTCAGAAAACTGTGTTCGAATCCGGGAGCACCTTCCAAGAAGAGCACGTGCCGCTGTCGCGACGGCGCCTGGACCAGCACACTCCGCGTGTTGTTTTCCGGCACCAGTTCTCCGGCAATGAGCGGCACTTCTACCGAATAGACGACGCTGGTTCCTCTGGCCGGCGCCACCTGAAACACGGTGTGGACGGGGACACCGTCCGCGGCTGGCGTGATCCGGCGTACTTCGATTGGCTTGCCGTTCTCGAGCAGCTGCAGCGCGATCGGTTCCGTGCCGTTGCCGTGGCTGACGGCGGTCACGGCGAGATCGATCCTCGACTCGTCCGCAATCGCTTCGGCGGCGGTGACGCTCGAGACTTCACGATCGCGTCCCACTGTCCTGGAGCCGACGCCCAATGCGAACACCGGCGGAATCGCCTGATCGGCCTGCGGCGTCGGGCTGGTATCACCGCCGTCGGAGATCAGGACGATCCCCGCGACCGGCCGACCGCGATATCGGTCGCGAACGGCCGCGAGGGCAGCCGACAGATCGCTCGCACGGTCGGTCGCGGCGAGATCGGCGGGGCGTGCATCCCGGAGACGCTCGCCAAAGCTCAGGACGTCGACCCGAAACTGACCGCTCAACGCTGGAAGCAAGTCCCGCGTCAGCACGTCACGCGCCCGGTCGATTCTTCGCTGCCCGCCGGCATCGTCGATGCTCATACTGCGAGAGGTATCGACAAGAACCGGAACAAAGACGTTGCGGAGCCCCTCGTCGCTGACTCGAACAGGCCCCATCAGAAACAAAACCAGCGCCGCGAGGGTGATGAACCTCAGGACGATGAGGACGTCGCGCCGCGGGCGGGGCACGACACTGTGGGTATAGGCGAGCCAGGCGATCACACCGATGACGACCGCGATCAGCAACACTCCCCACCATGGGAGCGCGCTCGTGAACGACAGGTGCATGGTCGGTTTTTAAACCACTTCTAAGGCTTCTTCTTCGCGAGCGACTCGAAGTATCTGGCGATCAACTGACTGTACGCGTCGGGAACGCGGTCGCTGCCGCCGGCGCTGAATCGCTGATCCGATTTCGCGCGCGATAGACGATCGGACACAGCGGCTTCGTACTTTTCCAGCTGAGTGTCGAGATTCTTCCGGAGTGAGTCCCAGCTGGAGCGATCCTGCTTGAACGCCTCCGTGCCCGGCGCGGACCGGCTGAATTCCTGCTGTTCAGGTGTGGCGCCGCCAAGGCTGCCGGTGGCATCGCCGCCGTTGAGCCGCCGCATCGCATCTTCGGCGCGCTGCAGCTCTCGCTGGTATTCGTTGCGCGACCGCTCGACGGCATCGCCGGCATCGCCCGGGCCAGTGTTCCCTGGGCGCCCGTTGGTTGCGCGCGAGGATTCACCGGCCCCGGAACCGCTCGCTCCCTTCGCCGCGCGCGCACCGGCCTCCGCGTCACGCAACCGCTGTTCCGCACGCTGCAGCCCTTCCCGAATCGCACGTGTCTGCTCGAGCTGACTGGACAGAGAGTCGGCCGCGCCCATACCTCGCGCCACCTGGTCGAGCGCTCGCGCCAGGTCTTCCTCGGCCGCGGCTGAAACTTGCTGGCCATCGCGCAGCTGGCGCGCGCCGCCGCGCATACGATCGGCGATTCTGTTCGTACGTAACGTTCGCGCAGAGTCCGCCAGCGGTTTGCTGTCCGCCGCCGACGGCTCTCGTGATGCCTGCTCGGCGCGCCTTGCGAGATCGTCGACACGCGACGCGAGCTGATCCTTCTCGTCGGCCAGCCGCTTGCGTGCGTCGGTGACCGATGTTCCCGATCCGTTCCGCCCGAGACGGCCTGATTCGGTAGCAACTCGATGCTGCTCCTGCGCGATCTGCTGGGCCTCGACCTTCAGATCCTGGCCGGCGCGCGCCGAGTCTCCCTGAGTACTACCTTGCATCTGCCGCTCGAGCCGTCGCAGCTGACTGGCAGCGCGCTCGCCGCTGCGGACCGCCTCGCCAGAATTTTCACGGCGCAGATTGTTCGCGGCTGCGCGCATTTGATCCGCGGCGTCACGAAGATCGCCAGTGGCCTGCGCCTGCGCCGATCCTTCTCCGGACGATGGACGAGTGGATCGACCCTGGGCGGTTGTGTCGGGCTGACCGTTTCGGCGGAGCAGATCTTCCGCCTGCTCCCTGAGCTCGACCTGCTCGCGCGTCAGCTTGTCGAGCTGACGCTTCAGCTCGTCAGCGCTGAGATTCGACGCGGAGAGTTCGCGCTGACGCCGATTGAGATCCTCCTGACGTTTCGCCAGATCGCGGATGCGATCCAATGCGCTCGTCTGGTTGTCAGCCGCGTCCGGCTTGATCTCCGCCGCCGCTCGCGTTTCGTAATTGTTCCGCTGCTGCCGCTGCAGCTCCTTGTCGAACAGCGCCGAGAGATCCTGTCCGACCCGGTTTCCCCAGGCGTTGCCCGCGCCTGTGCCCTGTCCCACCTGGCGACGTCGCACCTCCGCCTGAAGCTGGAGCA
>JBKPNQ010000100.1:0-36313 GCA_046732715.1 Acidobacteriota bacterium
TCAGACCGGGGTCAGACCGGGGTCAGACCGGGGTCAGACCGGGGTCAGACCGGGGTCAGACCGGGGTCAGACCGGGGTCAGACCGGGGTCAGACCGGGGTCAGACCGGGGTCAGACCGGGGTCAGACCGGGGTCAGGCACGTGTTTGACCCCCGCTTGACCCCGGTCTGACCCCGTGGCGGCCAGTGGTGCGGCCATCAGGAGGAGCGCGGCGATGAACAACGGCCAGTTGAACGCGGTAGGCAACACGAACGCCATGCCGATTTTCAACTGCTCGAACTGACGCAGCGAGTCGGCCATGAAGACGTAAAGTGCGAGCGTGGTACCGGTGGCGCTCAAGCACCACGCCTTACCGGTAAGCGGACTGCTCGGCATGGGGTTGCGCGGCCGAGTCACCATGGTTCCCCAGACGATCATCAACACCGCGATGGACACCGGCGCCATCACAGGCCCCCACCAGGGCAACGGCAGCAGAAACAGAACGTCCCAATCGAAGATCGATCGCGGCCAGCCACACATCACGCGCAGGAACAGGTAGTAGAAGATGTCCCACACGCCAAATGCGACGGCGGCGTAGCCCCATCGGGCCCGCCAGGTCCGCCCGGCGAGGATGCCGACCGTCAGCAGCATGACGAGCGTCGCGGCTTCACGAACGAGTTCGACCTGACCCAGCGTGCCTTGAATGGGCAATGGGTTGGGCTGGTAGGGCTCGATCCGATCGACCAGCGTGCGGAGATAATAGACGGTGGCCGACTCGAGCCAGGCCATCGACACGGCAAAGGCGACGACGATCAGCCACCGGCCGTGCGTTCTCGTAAACGGGATCATCCTTCCACCGTCCCTGGCGCGCCGGCGCTGCTGCCGACGCCCACAAACTCGCGAATCCGCCGATCGACCTGCTCGATGATCTCGTCAGGCGTAGACGTCCCCGCCGTAATGCCTATGGTACGAACCTCAGCAAACCACGCCGGGCGCAGATCGGCGTAGGTCTGGACGTGATGGACGCGCGCGCAGTAGCGGCGGCACGTCTGCACGAGCTCCCGCGTGTTGTTGCTGTTTGCGCCGCCGATGACGATGACCACGTCGCTCTGCCTGGCGACGTCAGTGGCAGCGACCTGCCGATCTTTCGTCGGCCTGCAGACCGTGTCGACGAAGCGCACCACAGAATCAGGAAACCGCCGCTTGATGAGGTCAACGATGTGCCTCACTTTCACAATCGGCTGCGTCGTCTGCGCCGCCACGCCTATCCTCGGATGCGGCTCGAGCGACAGCACATCCTCGTCCTCGAGGACGATGTCGAAGCGATCCAGGTCGCCAGTCAGGCCGCGCACTTCGACGTGGCCGCGCTGGCCGACGATCACCGGGTGATAGCCGTCCCGCACCAGCGCGCGCACCGCCTTGTGTGCGACGTGCACAAGCGGGCAGGTGGCTTCCACGACTTCGAATCCCTGCGCGCGGGTCTGGGCCAGCGTGCGCTCGGATACGCCGTGAGCCGTCACCATCACCGTCGACGTGCGGACATCCGCCAGGTCGTGTGCAATCGCAATCCCGCGGGTGCGCAAATCCGCCGAGACGGTCGCGTTGTGAACCAGGTCGCCAAGAATGGTGAGGGGTTTGGCGGCGGCATGTTCGTGCGCCAACGCGATCGCGTCGCGGACGCCAAAGCACATGCCGAGGTGTTCGGCCCTGATAATGCGAATCGAGCTCGACAGGATCGGTCGGTCGTCCACGGTATTACTTTGCATTGCAAAGTAATTATTTACGACAAGACCGTGGCTGTCAAGTACCGGCGACCAAGCCGCCTACACCGTGTCAGCCTCGTCGAAACCCGGTCGCTTGAAGAGGCGGGCGAATGGGAAGGCCTCCTCGACTTCGTCGCGAAGATCGCTCATCGCCAAGGCGAGTTCGGCGGCGGCGGGGTCACCGGTGGCCTGCGCAATCGTCTGCCACGCCGATTCGGATCGTTCGATCGAAATCAGTGCGATCTTGGCGGAGCCGTTCCAATCGTTCTGAATGGGGTCGTCGTCCTGACCGTCGCTAGATTCCCGCCCATGAAGTGCGCGCGCGAGCTTCCCGCCGATGAACGTGCTATTCCACGAGACGATCGCCACCGCTTCCCGCACCACCGCGTCGCTGCTCTCTCGAATCGCGACGTGGGCGTGGAACCACCGGCGTTCCGCGATTGCCACTTCCATCGCGTTCTTCGTGAGTGGGGCTTCTTTGATTCGCCGGGCATGGGCCGCCACCGCGGCTTGTAACTCTCGAACCTCCTGCGGCATCGGTCGGCCGACTTCGACTGTCGCGACGAGTCGAGTCGAGGCTCCCGGCGTCATGGGCGCGCCGACGGCAAGCTGAAGTGCCTCCCCCAGATCGCCGCACATCCCCAATGCCGCCTGCACCGCGTACGCGGAGCAACGGTTCGTGAAGGTGCAGCGTTCACACCAGCGGTCGCAGTATTCGGAAATGAACTCGATTCGATCGGTGCGCATGCCGAATCGTGTTGCCAGAAGGGTACCGGATGGGATTGCCGCGGCTTTCAGAGGTTTTTGCTCCTCGGATTCGCACGATCTGCCCCGACGCAGCGGCGAGCAGGTGGCAGAAATTGCCACCCGGCAATTGCTCGGCGCTCAGCGATATCGGCTGGGTGTGAGCGCCTCACCGCTCGCCCGCCTTTCGCAAGCCGCGACGCCCGACAGGCTGAGTCGGGCTGGCGATTCGAGGATTCGCCGATCAGTGATTCAAAGATCATCGATCCGAGGATCAGCGATTCGGGATCAGGGATGAGTGATAAGGGATTCAACGGCCGCCAATCGCAAACAAGTGCTTCTCGCCGCGAATGTAGATGTGCCCATTCGCAATCGCGAGCGACGAATAGACCGGCTCGTCGATCGAGTTGGTCCGCACGATCTCGTGCTTCGGACCGGCTTTGAGCATGAACGTCTCCCCTTCCTCGCTCGTCATCGCGATCAATCCGCCGAACGCGACTGGCGACCCCATGAAGTGCGCCGCCGCTGGCGGACGTCCACCTTCGTACTGCACCGCGCCGGTCGACGCGTCGAGACAAGTGACGATGCCGTTGTCGGTGAGCAAGTACACGTAGTCGCCGTACAGAATGTTGGAGACGACGTAGCCGGTGCCTTTTGTGTAGGTCCAGGCGACGCGCTTCTCCGGAGCGACCGGCCCCGGCCGAATGGCAATCACTTTCTTGTCAGGAAATCCTGCGGTGACGATGACCAGCCCTTTGCCGACGAGCGGCGTGTGAATCGCGTTGCTCTCGACACCCGTGGTACGCCACAGCTCCTTGCCAGTTGCCGGATCGTAGGCGATCGCGAGCTCCGTGCCGTTCGTGACGAGCTCGGAGTGATTGCCGACGGAAACGACCACCGGCGTCGACCAGCTGATCTGAACGGGCCGCGCCGTTTTCCACTTCTCGCGACCGGTGCGTGTGTCGTACGCCACGATGACTGACGCCTTCCCTTCGTCCTCATCCCGCTGGATGATCACGAGGTCCTGGAAGAGCACCGGCGACGTCCCGGTGCCGAGCCCAAGCGTCTTGAAGTGTTCGACGGCCTTCCACGCGAGCCGCCCGGAGTAATCGTAGGCATACAGCCCTTCCGGACCGAAGTAGGCGTAGACCATCGTGCCGTCAGTGACCGCGGTCGGCCCCGCGAAGCTGCTGCGCCGATGCCGCGCGTCGAAGACGGTGCCCTCGTATGCCGTCCGTTCCCAGAGAACCTTGCCCGTCACGGCATCGAGCGCCAGCACTTTCAACGTGTGCTTCCGGTCGCCGGCGACGCTGTCGGGGTGCACCCAGACCTGTCCGTCCACGGTGTGCCCGACGGTTTTGGCACCCGGCACCACGTCCCCCTCGATTGCGGATGTGATGAAAATCCGTTCCCCCCACACGATCGGCGATGAATGCCCCGACGGCAGCTCCGCCTTCCAGGCCACGTTTGTCGACGAGCTCCATTCGGTCGGCACGCGGGCCTCTGCCGAGATGCCCTGGCTGCCAGGACCGCGCCACTGCGGCCAGTTTTCAGCCGATACGGAGGCAGTTGCGGCGGCAAGGATGAGCAGGATGCTGAAGCGCTTGAGCGGGATCATGCGTAATGTGTATAGGAATCAGTTTCCAGTTACCAGTTCCCAGTTTCCAGTTCCGCCCGACAATGTGACCGATGACATCTGGCAGTGACCAGTGGTCGAGCGTGAGCAAAAAACTGGCAACTCGAAACTGGCAACTGGAAACTATTATTAGGACACCTATGAAAGCCCAGACACTTCGGTTCACCCCGATTTGGATCACGATCGCGCTAGCCATTCCGGCGGCTCAAGCCGGGCATACCCCGGATTGGCCCGACTGGCGCGGGCCGGCGCGCAACGGCATGTCGACGGAAACCGGACTGCCGTCGAAATGGTCAGTGAGCGGCGAAAATCTCGCCTGGCAGGTCCCGTACGGCGGGCGATCGGGACCGGTCGTGTTCGGCGATCACCTCTACTTGCAGAACACATCCGCCTCTGGCGCATCCGAGCAGGAGCGCCTCATGTGCTTCAACGCCGACACCGGCAAGCTGCTCTGGGAACATCGTTACAACATCTTCGCCAGCGACGTGCCGCCGCATCGTCTCGCATGGTCGTCGCCGGTTGTGGATCCGACGACCGGAAACGTCTTCGCGATCAGCGCCAACGGGCTGGTGATGTCGCTGTCGAAGGACGGCAAGGTGCTCTGGGAACGTTCGCTCGCCGAAGAGATGGGGATGTGGACGACGCACGGTGGACGAATGTCGAGCCCGATCATCGACGGCAAACAGCTGATCGTCAGCGGGATCACGTTCGCGTGGGGCCAGTATGCGACCGGCGCGCACCGCTTCATCTCGTTCGACACGTCCACCGGACAGATCCTCTGGGTGAGCACGCCTGAAGGGCGGCCGACCGACACGATTTACGCCAACCCCTACGTCGCCGATGTGAACGGCACTCGTTTGTTCTTCTCGGGCGGCAGCGACGGCGCGATGCACGCGATCAAAGTCGGCACGGGCGAGCCGGTGTGGCACTGGAACGTCAGCAAGCGGGGGCTGAACACGTCCGCGCTCATGATCGGCAGCGACATCATCGTCACCCACAGCGAAGAGAACATGGACGGGAACGCAATGGGTATGGTCGCCGCGGTGCCGGCCACATCGAAAGGCACGCTGACCGACAAGGATGCGCGTTGGCTCCTGCGCGACGTCCAGGCCGGGTACGGATCCCCGGTGTCCGACGAGGAGCGCATCTACCTCGTCGACAACGGCGGCGTCATGTTCGCCTTCGACGTCAAGGACGGTCGCCAGCTGTGGCGAAAGAACCTGGGGACGATCCAGAAGTCATCGCCAGTCTTCGCGGATGGGAAGTTGTACGTCGGTACGGAGAACGGGAAGTTCTACATCCTGAAGCCTCGCGCTGACGGCGTCGATGTACTTGATGACGATGAGATGCCCGCCGGCGTTGACGGCAATCCGCAACCGATCATCGCCGCGCCGGCCGTCGCTCGTGGCCGTATCTACCTCGTGACGATGGAGAAGATGTTTGCGATTGGACCAAAGGGGACGCCGAAAGGAGGCATCCTTCCAGGAATACCTGGGCAAGTCGCGACGCCGGGCCCATTCGCCTCGATGCTGGTCACCCCGACCGAGGTCATCACCAAACCAGGCGCTCCACTGACATTGACGGTACGTGCATTCGGCGCGAATGGCGGGCCAGTTGCGTGGCCTGGCGACGCAACCTGGACCCTCGAAAACCTCAAGGGCACCATTACGGGCGGCACCTTCACGCCCGATCCCGCAGCGGGCACTCAAGCCGGACTTGTCAAAGCGTCGATCGGCTCGATTAGTGGTGCAGCACGTGTCCGTGTAATCCCCGATCTCCCGTGGACGTACGACTTCGAATCGAGCGGCGACACGCCGCCTGCACACTGGGTCAACGCCACCGGCAAGTTCGCGGTGCGTGCACTCGATGGCAACAAGGTACTGGTGAAGCTGGCGGAGAATCCATTCGCGTTTGCGAAACGGTGCCGCGTGTTCATGGGCAGCCCCGACTACAGCGACTACACGATCGAAGCGGACGTGCGAGCCATGGAAAAGCGTCGACAGCGCGGTGACGTCGGCGTCGTGGCGCAGCGCTACGAGATGATGCTGTCCGGCAGCCACGAGCGCATCGAGCTGCAGCCCTGGCAGCCGGAAACGCAGCGCACGGTCAAGGTCGACTTCCCGTGGAAAGCGGACACCTGGTACACGATGAAACTCGAGGTGCAGTCGCTCGGCCAGGGAAAGGTGCGTGCGCGCGGCAAAGTGTGGGCGAAAGGCGAACCTGAGCCGGCTACCTGGTCGATCGAACGCATCGATCCCATCGGCAGCGTGAAGGGAGCACCTGGACTGTATGCGGACGCGCCGTCGGCGGCGGGAGGAGGCTCGGAGATTTATTACGACAATATAAAGGTCTATAAGAATAGATAGGAGTCGCGATTCGCCGCTCGCGAAACGGCGCCCCGACGGAGAGCGCGCGAGAGCCTTCAGCCGCTGCCGAGCGTAAAACGCGAGGCAGCAGCGATTGGGGGTGGGGCCCCAGTCGCATTGAGAAATGTTGGGCCCCACGCGCAGTGATAGATGCAGACATTGCGATGAAAAAACATCTTCTGGTGATTAGCGGTCTCATGCTCGCCGGCTCATTCGCAGCCGCCTTCTCCGATCCCACCTCGGGCGACTGGCCGATGTGGGGCGGGACGCCGGACCGCAACATGGTCTCGAGCATGAAGGGACTGCCGACGACGTGGGACGTGAAGACGAAGAAGAACGTCAAGTGGGTCGCCGAGCTCGGGTCGCAGGCGTACGGCAACCCGGTGGTCGCCGCCGGCATGATCTTCGTCGGCACGAACAACGAAGGACCGCGCGATCCGAACGTCAAAGGCGACAAGGGCGTGCTGATGGCGTTCCGCGAGTCCGACGGCCAGTTCATGTGGCAGGCGGTGCACGACAAGCTGGCTGCCGGGCGCGCGAACGACTGGCCCTACCAGGGCATCTGCTCGTCGCCGCTCGTCGAGGACGGCGTCGTCTACTACATGTCGAATCGCGGCGAGCTGATGGCCGTCGATGCCGATGGATTCCGCGACGGCACGAACGACGGCCTGGTGAAAGACGAGAAGAACACAAAAGAAACCGACGTCGACATCATCTGGCGTTACGACATGATGGACGAGCTCGGCGTCATGCAGCACAACATGGCGAACGCTTCGCCGGTCAGCTACGGCGACTTGCTCTTCGTCAACACGTCGAACGGGCAGGACGAAAGCCACGTCAACATCCCGTCGCCGAAGGCGCCGGCGATCATTGCGGTCAACAAGAAGACCGGCAAGCTGGCGTGGGAGGACAACTCGGTCGGCGAGCGGATTCTTCACGGTCAGTGGTCGTCGCCGTCAGTCGGCAAGGTCGGGGAAACGATGCAGGTCGCGGTCGGCCAGGGAGACGGCTGGGTCAGGGGATACGAGGCGCTCACAGGCAAGAAGCTGTGGGAGTTCGACATGAACCCGAAGGACTCGGTCTGGCCGAAGACGCGCAACGAAGTCATCAGCACGCCGGTCTTCTACGACAACGTCGTCTACATCGCCAACGGTCAGGATCCGGAACACGGTGAGGGCGTCGGTCACCTCTACGCGATCGATCCGACGAAGCGCGGCGACATCACCGAGACTGGACGGATCTGGCACTACGACAAGATCCGTCGATCGATTTCGACCGGGTCTGTCTACAACGGGATCCTCTTTTATTCAGACTTCAGCGGTTTCCTGCACGCGCTCGACGCGAAGACGGGCAAGCCTTTCTGGACCCACGACATGTTTGCCGCGATCTGGGGATCGCCGATGGTCATCGACGGCAAGGTCTACCTTGGCGACGAGGACGGCGACGTGACCGTGCTCAATGCCGACAAGACACTGAAAGTGCTCGCCGAAAACAACATGGGCAGCTCGGTCTACTCGACGGCGGTCCCGGCGCATGGCGTGCTCTACGTCGTCAATCGCAACGAGCTCTTCGCGCTGGCCGAGGGGGCAGGCGGATCGAAGTAGGCCTCGATGCGTGTCACTTCGACCGCGATCCTGATCGCGGCAGCGGCCGTCTCGGCGTCAGCGCAGGCGCCCCAGGCGACGTGGCCACAGTTCCGAGGGTCTTCAGCACTGCTGGGGACCACGGACGCCGCGCTTCCCCCGGCGCTCAAGCTGCTCTGGACCTACGACGCGGGCGATTCTATCGAGTCGTCGGCGGCGATCGCCGACGGCGTTGTTTACGTCGGATCGCAGACCGGGGAACTGCACGCGGTGAACCTCAGCGACGGGTCTTCGAAATGGAAATACAAGGCTTCGCCCGACGGCATCGGCGAGTCGTCTCCAGCCGTCGCTGGCGGCGTCGTCTACATCGGCGACCTCTCGGGCACCGTCCACGCTGTGGACGCGGCGAGCGGCAAGCCGGTGTGGACCTTCAAGACCGACGGCGAAGTGAAGTCGTCACCGGTCATTATCGGTGAGACCGTGCTGATCGGATCGTACGATTCGAATCTGTATGCGCTCGCGGCGAGGACCGGCAAGCTTCAGTGGAAAGTAAGAACCGACGGCTATGTGCATGCGACCCCATCCGTCGTGGATGGCGTCGCTTACATCACCGGCTGCGACGAGATCCTCAGAGGCATTCGCGTTCGCGACGGGAGGCAGCTCTTCACGCTGTCGTCGGGGGCCTATACCGGCGCGTCGCCCGCGATTCTGAACGGGCGCGCGTTCTACGGCACCTACGAAAACGAAGTCCTCTCCGTTGATCTGAAGACCCACCGCATCGTGTGGCACTACCGCCATCCGGAACGGAACTTTCCGTTCTACTCCTCTGCCGCGCTTTCTGCAGGGCGTGTGTTCGTCGGCGGTCGCGACAAGATGATGCACGCATTGGACGCGGTGTCAGGAAAGGAAGCCTGGTCGTTCCAAACCGGCGCGCGCATCGACTCGTCGCCGGCAATCGCCGGCACGCGCGGCTATGTCGGATCGAATGACGGGAAGCTCTACGTCTTCGACACGGCGAGCGGTAAGGTCATTCAGCAGTTCGATGCCGGCGGTCCACTCTCGGCGTCACCAGCGATCGCAGGCGGACGGGTCGTCATCGGATCGCAGGACGGCAAGCTCTTCTGTCTCGGCTAGTTGGGGTCAGACCCCGTCAAACGGTGCGAGGTCTGGCACCATTTCCGAGTGCCAAAGCGCATCCAATCCCGCTAACCACCATATCTTGTGCCAACGCCGCAATTCTGAGGGCAATAAACACTACGGGGTCTGACCCCAATCGGGTGGATGGAGCGGGGTCTGACCCCACCGGGGTCGATGAGAGCGGGGTCTGACCCCAAACGCAGACCCCCATCGCATGGTGAGCACGGGGTTCTGACCCCGGGGTCTCAGCGCCGTCGCGAGCGGCGCGCGCGAGGCGCAGACTCGCGACGCTGAGCCGGCACCGTGACCGGCGGCGGCTGCATCGGCACCTCCGATTCGTCTCCCAATTCCCGCGCCTGATGGTCGCTGGCCTGGATCAGGTGGGCGTTCATGTGCTGGCGCGCGCCATCGACGTCACGAGTCTCGATCGCTTGATAGATGCGCCGGTGAGCCTCGGCCGCGTCCTTCATGTCGCTCTCGGACGCACCGGCAACCGTCTGCACTCGACGCTCGTAGTACATCGCCGACACCATTTCCACCAGCGCAGCGATGATCGGATTGCCTGACGCGGCGGCGACACCGCGGTGGAAATTGACGTCGTGGACGAGGAAGACCTGCCGCTCTGCCAGCGACGCAAACATCCCAGCAACCTCGTCGGCAAGCGTCGCAAGCTGCTCCGGCGTCGCACGCTCTGCGGCGAGACCCGCGGCGCCGACTTCCAGAATGCGGCGCGTCTCGTGCATCTCTTCGCGCGTGAACCCGTGCAGCGCGGCGAGGAAACTGAGCGCCTCGGTACGCAGCGTCGGAGGCCCGTCCGGAATGTACGTGCCGGAGCCGTGCTTCGAGTGGACGACGCCGAGGGCCGCCAGTGAGTGGAGACCGGCGCGCACCGTCGGACGGCTGACGCCGATCTTTGTCGCCAGGTCGCGCTCGGCCGGCAATCGATCGCCCGGCTTCAAACGGCCCCGTTCGATCAATCGCCTGACGAAAGAGACCACCTGCTCGCTGCTGCCCTCTGCGCTCCCGCGCGCCGCCACCGACATGACCTGTCCCCCCGCGCGGCCGCCAGATCCGCGCCCCTCAAGGCTAGAACGCAAACCCCGCGCCGATCTGAATGTCGCGCGGGTTGTTCCGATCCTGGTTGATGAACCCGAACGTCGCAGTCCGCGGATCAACGTTCGGATTCCACAGGACAGTGTAGTTCACGCCGTTAATCGCTTCGACTCGAATCTGCAGCTTCATCCGGTTCAGCATCTGGAAGCGCTTGGAGAGGCCCAAATCCATCAGGGGCAGATTATCGGTCAGCGATGTTCATCGAGAGCCTCCCTTCGCCGTGCTCCTGTTGATCTCGTGGGGTGGCTGTCGTTGAGTGAGCACGTGACGGAATTCGAGGTTTGAAGATTACGGAATCTGGATTAAGTTACCGCCCAAGGAGTTGATCCATCCATGAATTCTCCCAATCGCCTTCGGCATCTTTTCCTCGTCCTGGCTCCGGCAGTCGCGTGTTCGTCGCTCCTGATCGCGCAGCAGCCAGCGCCCGGTGCCCCGCCGGCGTCCCCCGCTGCGGCCGCACCGCAGGCAGGACGTGGAGGACGTGGCGCGCCGCCGGTGAAATCACCCGAGGTCGCAGCTGATGGACGCGTGACATTCCGTCTTCGTGCGCCAAACGCTAAAGAGGTCGCCGTCTCGATGGGCGGCAAACAGCTCCCGATGCAAAAAGACGAGCAGGGAGTCTGGAGCCTCACGAGCGATCCGATGACGCCCGACATCTACACCTACTCACTGGTCGTGGACGGGGCGTCGATGAACGATCCGAACAATCGCCAGGTGCAGACATCTTTCGGCAGCTTCCAGAGCATGCTGGTCGTGCCAGGGCCAAAGCCATGGCTGCCGTCTCCTGGAGTCGCACGGGGCGCGATCACCCGCCACGCCTACCACTCCGCGATCGCGAATGACGATCGTGATTTCTTCGTCTACACGCCGGCCGGCTACGACGCCCGTCGTCCGCAGTCGTACCCGGTGCTCTACCTGCTCCACGGTCTCGGGGACGATGCAGAACGCTGGCTGGCTGGCGGTGGCGGCGCGGCAAACATCCTCGATAACCTGATCGCCGAGAACAAAGCGGTTCCGATGATCGTCGTCTCACCGCTCGGGTATGGCACCGCGAACGGGCCGGCGGGCGGACGGGGATCGGCGAATCTCATCGGCTACTCGAAGATCCTGCTCGAAGAAGTGATGCCGATGGTCGACAAGGCCTACAACGTGAGCAAGAACCGCGAGCAGCGCGCGATCGCTGGCCTCTCGATGGGTGGCGCGGAAACGCTGTACGTTGGCTTGAATCACCTCGACAAGTTTGCGTGGATCGGCGCGTTCAGCTCGGCACCGATGCTGTTCCCGGCCGCGGCCGACGCCGCAGCGGCCGCCGGGCCGAGTGGTGGCGGGCGCGGCGCGCCTCAGCCCATGGACACAGCGATATTCGCGAAAACGTTCCCCACGCTCGATGCGAAAGCCAACTCTCAGATCCGGATGCTGTGGATCGTCTGCGGCACTGACGACGGTCTGATCGGTGTGAACCGTCAGTTCAAGGACTGGTTGAAATCAAAGGGCGTGCAGTTCACCGAGCAGGAGGTGCCAGGCATGGCGCACGTGTGGCCACTGTGGCGGCAGAATCTGACCGACATGGCGCCACGGTTGTTCCAGCCCAAGGGCAAACCGGCCACAGAGGCACACAGATAAACACCGCGAAGAAGTGTGTTCTTCTGTGTTTTCTGTGGCTGGTAGTCACCGTGTTTTCTGTGGCTGGTTGCAACTATGTCGTGTAACTGAGTGCTTCAGGTTCTGCGACTACCCGCGCAGCGCAATCAGTGGATCGACTCTCGTCGCCCGGCGGGCTGGGAAGTAACATGCGGCGAGGCCGACGAGCACGATTGTCACGACCACAGCAGTCAGCGTCAGCGGATCGTGCTGAGACGTGGCCACGAGCTCGGCCGCGATCAGCCGCGTGGCGGCGAAACTGCCGGCCAGTCCAATCACTGCGCCGATCGCCACCAGGCGCAGCCCCATGAATCCAACCAGGCGGAGAACGTGCACTGGCGCGGCCCCGAGCGCCATCCGAATACCGATCTCGTGAGTCTGCTGCGAGACGGTATACGCGATGACGCTGTAGACGCCAATCGCCACGAGCACCAGGCCGACGGTGGCAAACACGCCGAGCAGGACGACACTGAACCTCGGGGTCGCGTAGGAGAACTGTGTGAGGTATCCGGACAGCGACCCGGTGAGGGTGATGGCGACGCCGCGATCGACGGCCCACACCTCGCGCTTGACGCGATCGATCAGCGCCTCCGGATTGCCGCGAGTGCGCACCAGGATGCCGCGCTCGAATGCTGCGGTCACCGTGTAGGGAATGAAGGCCTCCGCCGTCGGTGGATCCTGGATCCCCTGGTTCTTCGCATCGGAGACGACACCGATGATTTCAAAGATCGGATGCTCGATCGGTTGCTGCTGCTCGAGCAGCTTGAACTTGATCTGCCGGCCGATCGGATCTTCCTGCCCGAAATACCGGTTGACGAGCGTCTGATTGACGACCGCAACGCGGCGCGCACCGTTCACGTCGGCCTCTGACAGGGGGCGGCCTCGCTGCAGTCTCAGCCCGAGCGTTTGGAAGTACCCGTCGCTGACCAGCTGAAAGATCGCATTCCAGCGCTCACCCGATGTCTTGCCTGGGATCTCGATGTCGCTTCCGATGCCGCCGTACGGCGGCAGGCTCGACGTCGTCGTCGCCACCTCGATTTCGGGGACCTCGTGCAGACGGCGTAACAGCTCGCGGAAGAACCGCTGCTTCTCGGCCGCGGTCGTGTACTGCCCGCGCGGGAGCGGCAGCCGCGCCACCAGCACGTTGTTCGGGTTCATCCCGAGATCGACGGTCTGCAGCTTGACGAAGCTGCGCATCAGCAGGCCTGCACCGGCGAGCAGCATCAGCGACAACGCGACCTCGACGATCACGAGCGCGCCCCGCAGCTTGCCGCCGCGAAAACTTCCGCTGACGCCTTTGCCTGAGTCCTTGAGCGGCTCGACGATGTCACGCTTTGCCGTCTGAAACGCCGGCAGCAGTCCGAATAGCACGGCCGTGATTGCAGCAACGACCAGGCTGAACACCAGCACCGGGACATTCAATTGAATGATCGCCTCTCGCGGAATCAGGCCATCGGGGATCAATTGGACGAGCGCCTTGATTCCCGCGTACGAGAACAGGCAGCCAATCACGACGCCGCCGGCGGCGAGCATCAGGCTCTCGACGAGCAGCTGGCGGACTAGACGGGATCGGCTGGCGCCCATCGACGCACGAATTGCCATTTCTTTTTCGCGCGACGCGGCTCGAGCCAGCAACATGTTCGCCACGTTGCTGCACGCGATGAGCAGCAGCAACCCGACCGCGGCCGCCAGCGTGTAGAGCGTCGCTCGGAACGGTCCGACGATGTTGTCGACCCAGCTGACCGCCGTCGCCTTGAACTGTTGCGGATAATTCGCCGGATAGATCTTTGCCAGGCGATGGGTGATGACGTCGGCGTCGGTAGCCGCCTGTTCCAGCGTGACGCCAGGCTTCAGCTTCGCCTGGAACATGAAGTACTGCTGATTCACGGCCGGGTCGGCGCGATTGAGTACGATTGGCCGCCAGAGATCCGCGCCGAGCTTCGTGAACCGCTGCGGCATGACGCCGACAAGCGTCGTCGGCACTCCATTCAGCACGTAGGTCTTGCCGAGGACGCTCGGGTCGCGGTTGTACCGGCCGGCCCACATCTTGTAGGACATCACGAACACTGGCGGAGCCCCGGTCGCGGCGTCTTCCGGCACGAGCGTTCGACCAAGAAGCGCCGGCACCCCGAGAACCTGGAACATATTCGGCGTCGTCGCCCCGCCAGTGAACTGCTCGGTGCCCTCCGACGTTGTCATCAGCACGTCCTGGTTGGTGCCGCCAATCACGTCCTCAAACACGTGGTTCTGCGACTGAAGCTCGAGGAACTCCGGCACCTGGAAGAACGATCGGCCGCCTGGCCGACTGCTCGTCGTATCGTGAATCTGAATCATCGCGACGCGCCGGGCGTCAGCGTAGGGGAACGGATCGAGCAGGACGTTCTGGATGACGCTGAAGATCGTCGTCGCGGCGCCGATCCCGAGCGCGAGGTTGAGGACCGCGAGCAGCGCAAACGACGGCCGGCTGGCCAGCCCTCGAAGCCCGTAGCGGAGGTCCTGCCAGATCGTCTGCATACGTCCCAACTTTCATCCCGACGTTTGAGGTTGCGTGGCGCACCAGCTGAGACGTGTTTGGAGGGCAAATAGTTGGTGTCGTGTGGAACGGCGGAGACGGAGACCACGGCAACGATCAACGGGGAGGCACGAAGAACAGAATCTACACGGAGAAGAACCAATGCCACTCATAACTGACCTGACCGATCCGACACCCTGAGACGCCCCGATAGGTCAACACTGGGCGACAACACAGGAGCCATCCTCGTTACATGACGTCGGGAGCGTTGCGCGTCCGAGGACCCTGTGCTGTTGAACGGCGACGCGACGCTTGATCTAGAATCGTCCCCACGGAGGGTAATATGCCAGACACCCGATCCGTTTGCGTGCTAGTCGCCACTCTCGCGCCATTCACGCTTCAAGGACAAGCCGGCAGTGCGCCGCGTACGCTGCCTCCTCCGACGGACATCGACGCGCAGTTCACCGAACAGCTCGGCCAGGCCGAACAGCAGTTCTGTAAGGCCATCCTGAACAAGGATGCCAGGACGTTGGATAGTCTTGTGAGTGCGAACTTCGCGCTGCGTGTGGCGGACGTTCCCCAGGGCAGCCTGCCGCGTACCGTTTGGATGGACAACACTCTGCACCGCATCACGGGCGAACATTGCGAGCAACATCACGTCGTCGCGCGCAAACTCGCCGACGATCACGCGGCTGTCAGCTTGGTCTGGAGTCAAAAAGGGACGTCCGATGGACGAGACTTCAGCGGCGACTTCTATTTGGTCGATTTTTGGCAGAAGAGCAGCGGGAATTGGCAGATTATCGCCCGGTACTCCACTCCGCTCGACAAGTTTCCCGAGCGACCGGCACGCCAGCTGCCGCCCGTTGGCGACGTAGATCCCGAGCTGACGGAACATCTCCGTCAGCTCGAACAACAATTCGCGGAAGCCAGCATGCACGGGGATACACAAGTCGTGGATCGCCTGATGGGCGCCGATTTCACGCTCCGCGTAGGAGATGCTCCCGACCGGAGCGTCCCCCGCGCCCTGCGCGAGGATCTGCGGCCTCAGGCGACACGTGCGTACAAAATGGAGTCTTTCGAGGAACGGCACCATGCCGCTCGCAAGCTTACGAACGATCTCGCGGTCGTGAGTTTAGTCCTCAGCCAGAAGGCCACTTTTGACGGCCGCGACCGCAGTGGCGATTTCTACGTCGTAGACATCTGGAGAAAGTCTCCAGGCAACTGGCAGATCATCGCCCGCTATTCCACTCCCCTCGGGAAGAAACTCGATCGCTCGCCATAACGGCCTATGGACGGTGCGCCGCTCTGAGCCTCGAAGGACGTCTCTGCCCTGACTCGGCGTCGCGGCGTGTGCTGGGCGCAACGGCCAGCTCAGGTCCGACTCACAGTCGGGCTGCTGTGCAGGTCGGTCGTGCTCGGCCACCGGCCGCTGCGCCGGCGTCTGCCCGCTCGTTATTTCTCTCCGTGTGCCTTTGTGTCTCGGCGTCTCCGTGGTGAGCTTGTTCCGTGTCCTCCGCAACCTCCGTTATTTTGAATCCGGGCCGAATTTCAAATAGACTGTACGGTTTCAACGCTGGTCTGAGGAGAAATTCATGTTGGGACAAATGATGCAGGTGGGTTTCTACGGGCACGTGCGCCAATACAAGAACATCCAGGCTGAGATCGACGCGAACATCAAGCGCGTCATTGAAAGCGGCGAATACGTGCAGGGTCCGATGCTGAAGCAGTTCGAGCAGGAGCTGGCGGCGTTCCACGGAACGACGCATGCGATCGGCGTCGGCAACGGCACCGACGCCATCTGGCTCGCGTTGATGGCGCTGGGAATCGGTCCCGGCGACGAGGTCATCACCCATCCGAACACGTTCTTCGCTACGGCGGAAGCGATTTGGATTGCCGGAGCCACCGCCGTGTTCGTCGACTGCGATCCCAACACCAAGTGCATTGACCCGGCAAAGATCGAAGCGGCGATCACGCCGAAGACGAAGGCGATCATTCCGGTTCACCTCTACGGCCAGTGCGCCGACATGCCGGCAATCAAGAAGATCGCTGACGCGCACAAGCTGAGGGTGATCGAGGACAACGCCCAGGCCATCGACGCGTCGGGCGACGGCTTCAAGATCGGTCAGCTCAGCGACGCGACCTCCGTCAGCTTCATCATTCAGAAGAACCTCGGCACGTTCGGGGATGGCGGTGCGCTGGTCACCAACAACGCCGACATCGACGCCAAGGTGCGGAAGCTGCGCAACCACGGATCGAACAAGCGCAACGTTCACAGCTTCGGCTTCAACAGCCGGCTCGACGACATCCACGCCGGCATTCTCAGTGCCAAGCTGAAGCACATCCACAAGTGGAACGACGATCGGATCCAGTGGGCCGACCGGTACACCGCTGGTCTGCGAAAGGCGACGAACATCGATCTGCCGTACGTGCGGCCGGGTTACCGTCACGTATTCCACCTCTACGTCATCGAGACGAAGAACCCCTCACAGCGCGACGGACTGGTCGATTTCCTCGTCAAGAACGGCATCGACGCGAAGACTCACTACTCCATCGCCATTCATCAGCAAGAGGGCTATCCGTGGGGCAAGCAGGCGCGGATCGTCGGGCCGGTTCCGAATGCGGAACGGAATGCCGCCAGCTGCGTGAGCCTACCTATGTATCCCGAGTTGACCGCCACTGAGGTCGACTACGTCGTCGGCAAAGTTCTCGAATGGGACAGGTCGGCACAGTGACGACGCGCCACCGCGTCGTTGTCGTCGGCACGGGCAAGCGCGGCGTGCACCACGCCGCCGCGTTTGCCGCGAATCCCCGATTCGAGCTTGCCGGCCTCGCAGACAGCGATCAGGCGCGTCTCGAGGCCGCCGCCGCGAAGTTTGCCTCAGCCAAGACGGCGACGGACACGCAGAAGCTCGTCGAAGAAGTCAAACCGGACGTCTTCTGCTTCTGCACACCGCCCAACGTCCGGCTGCCGCTCATCGAGCTGGGAATCAAGAGCGGCGCGAAGCTGATCGCCTTCGAGAAGCCCGTCGCCATGACCAGCAACGAAGGCATCGCGATTAAGCGCGCGCTCGACGCGTCCGGCGTGAAGGCGGTCGTCAGCCATCAGCATCGCTACGGTGATCACTATAAGAAGGTGAAGTCGATCATCGCGAGCGGAGCGATCGGAAAGGTGCACACCGTTTACGGCACGGCGACCGGATGGGCCGCACACATGCTCAGCCATCTCGTCGACTACACGTCATGGTTCAACGATTACGAACCAGCCGAGTGGGTGATGGGACAGGCGGCAGGTCGGGGCAAACTCAACGACCCGTCGAGCCACGCGTCACCGGACTACATCGCAGGCGTTGCGCACTTCCGAAACGGCGTCCGCGGTGTCTATGATTGCGGCGCCGGCGCTCCCGATGTGTCGGAAGTTCCGT
Source organism: Acidobacteriota bacterium (assembly GCA_046732715.1). Classification (GTDB taxonomy): domain Bacteria; phylum Acidobacteriota; class Vicinamibacteria; order Vicinamibacterales; family 2-12-FULL-66-21; genus JALZOC01. Next base: position 17,896 of record JBKPNQ010000100.1, read on the forward strand.
ACTGGTGGCGGAAGTGCCGGATCGGTGCGTTGGGATCCGAGGGCTATGCCGAGGTACATACCGGCAGCGGCTGGCGCGCGGTCACGAAAGATGGCGTTCAGTCGGGTCCGGGCGGGATGGATTACGAGCACGACATGGGGCCATATGTCCAGGAGATGGCCGACTGGCTCGATGATGAGAAGAAGCCGCATCCGCTGCGATTCGAACGAGCGTATCAAGGACTCGAAATCGTGTCGGGCCTGTATCGATCGGTCAACGAAGGTGGTCAGATCGCCCTTCCGCTGACGAGCGGCAAGGATGAACTGGCCGGATTGAAGTCAAAGGTACCTGATCGAAAAGTTTTGATGACGCTGGCCGAGAGCGCCAAAGAATACAAGGAGTGAACTAAAATACGCGACGCTTCGTCGGGCCCCGGACCTCTTCATCCGCAGGGGGCGGCATGCGTTTACCGGCTCTCGTCGTCATCGCGACCGTTGGGGTCAGCGCCGGCCAGGCGCCGATCATTCAGACTCAGCCCGCGAATCAGCCTCCGCGCGACGTCGTCAAGCCCGCCGAGCCCACCGGCACCGCACGCATCAAGGGCCGCGTCGTCGCCGCGGATCGCGGTACGCCGATTCGGCGCGCGACTGTCAGCTTGATCGTGTTCGCGCCGCCCACGGCCACGCGCGGACAACCGCCCGATCTGACCGGCGGCCGCGGCAGTCAACCTCCCGCACCTATGGCGCCGCGCCGTGCGGTCACGGACGGCGACGGTCAGTTCGAATTCGCGGGGCTGCCCGCCGGTACGTATCGGGTCTCGGCCTCTCCACCACAATACGCGTCGCAGTACGTCACCATGTCGTACGGAGCCACGCGGCCGGCTGGCCCGTTCTGGCCGGAGCCGGGGCACTCCATTGAACTGAAAGAGGGTCAGTCGCTCGACAAAATCAATATCGCCCTGCCTCGAGGCGCCATCATCACCGGCCGCGTGCTGGATGAGAATGGCGAACCTCTCGCGCGAGTGCAGGTGTACACGTTGGGATTCCCGCCTGGAGTCGCACGCGGGCAACGGTTTGGCGGGGGCATGACGACGGATGATCTGGGTCAGTACCGACTCTGGGGACTGGTCCCTGGCGAATACGTGGTCGTCGCCGATGCGCGAATGAATTCGTTCATCGCGCCGAACGCTCCGCCCGAAACCGAAGAGGAACGCGTCGGTTACCTGACGACCTACTACCCGGGGGCTGTCGATGAAACGAGTGCGCAACGACTGCGCGTGAAGGCTGGTGAGGAAACACAGGGCATCGACATCCGCGTCGGTCAGGCGAGGCTGTACCACGTCTCCGGCGTCGCGATCGACTCGAAAGGCCGCCCGGTGGCAGGAGGAAACGGACAACTGATGCGGCGTGGAGCGGCCGCCGGATCATCGGGATTCTTCGCGATGACCGATCCCAAGGGACAGTTTCAGATCCGGAACGTTCCCCCTGGCGAGTACCGTTTCATGCTCAGGCTTCCGCAGAACGTTCAGCCGTTTTCGACCGACACCCAACGAGAGCCGGTCGAGACGGCCAGCGTGCCGGTTTCCGTTGGCAATGCCGACGTCGACAACCTGACCGTGGTCACGAGCCTGGGAGTCACGGTCACGGGTCAAGTCGTGTTCGAGCAGGGGCCACCCACTCCACCCGCATCAGGTGCGAACACGATGCGGGTTTTTGCCGTAGCCATGAACCCGGAAGACTCGGCTGGCGTTCCCAGCCCGGAGCCGGCGATCATCGCGGCAGACTCATCGTTCACGTTGAAGGGATTGATGGGGGAATACGGGATTCGCGCTGGAATTCCCAATCAATACATCAAGTCGGTCACCGTGAACGGACAGGACATGACTGACGTTGCGCACGAGTTCAAGAGCAGCGACCGTGTGACGATCACGGTCACATCCCGCGTCTCCACAGTCGAAGGCACCGTGACCGACTTGCGCGATGCGCAGGTGGCGGATGTCGGCATCATCTTGTTCTCTGAGGATCGAGCGGCGTGGCGGTTCAACTCGTTCTGGACAAGGCGGACGGGCCTGGAACCCAACGGACACTTCCGGGTCACCGGACTGATGCCCGGCCGATATTACATCGCCGCCGTTTCTCGCCAGCGACTCGCGCTGCCCGGCGGAAGTGACGCCACCGCGTTCTTCGAGCAGCTGGCGAAGGAGGCGACGTCAGTGCTCGTCGGAGTGGATGACCAGCGAACGGTCGATCTCCGCCTGACCGATTCACCGCAGTAGCGCGGCGCTACTCCGTCCGCAACGCGACCATGGGATCTACGCGCGACGCTCTTCTCGCCGGGACGTACCCCGCGCCGGCGGCAATCACTGCCAGCACCATCGTCGCCACGGCAATGGTGATCGGATCGGTCGACTGGAGTCCAAACAGCAGACCCGAGATCCGGTTCGAGGCAACGCGACCGAGAATCAACGCGGCTGGCACGCCGACGATCACGCCGGCCGCGACCAGAACGAGCGCGTCGCGCATCACCGCCCAGATCACATCGCGGCGATTGGCACCGAGCGCCATCCGGATCCCCATCTCGGCACGACGCTGGACGACGGAAAACGCCAGCAACCCATACAACCCGACGCAGGCAAGAATCAGCGCAAGCCCGCTGAAGACGGTTGACAGCGTCGCGATCAGGCGATCGCGAATCAACACCGCGCCCATTTCCTCGGTGAGCGTGTGAATGTCGAAGAGTGGCAGATTGCGATCGATATCCTGCACCGCCTGTCGCACTTGAGACAGCACTGCTCCTGGCGCCGTTGAAAAGCGAACGTACAACGCCATCTGGCCGCGGCCGGTTCTCGTCTGCAGGAATGTCTGATACACCGTCGGTGGTGGGTCCTCGCGCAGGCTGGTGTATCGAGAGTCGCGGACAACGCCAACGATCTCAATCAGATCATTCCGCTGCTTCAGGTGCTGACCGACGGCGGACGCGCCGGCGAACGCCTGACGAGCAAATGTCTCATTGACGACAGCCACCAGCGGTGACTGCGGTGAGAGATCGCCCTCATTGAAATCCCGTCCGGCGACGACACCGATTCCCATCGTCTCGAAGAAGTTCGGATAGATCATGGGCACCAGCGCGCGGTGCTCGCCACCCGACGGCAGCCCGAACGGAATCGTGTTGCCCCTGAGCGTCGTCGGCGTGAACTGCGCCAGGCTGCACGCTCGCACTCCCGCAATGGCGGCGACGCGGGCCTGCAGATCGCGATAGGTGCGGTCGAGCCTCGGTGTCGTTCCTGGGATGTTTCGTTGGTCGCTGCCGCGAGGCTCGACGCGGACAATCAGGACGCGATCGCGATCGATTCCGGCGTCCTGGCCGCTCAGCTTCTGCAGGCTGCGCACGAACAATCCCGCGCCAATCAACAACACCAGCGAGAGCGCCACCTGCGTGACGCACAGGATCTTGCCAGACCAGAGGCCGCCGCGGATGGACCGGCCGACAGTCTTCAACGAAGGCGTCAGGTCAATTCGCGTCGCACGCAACGCCGGCGTCAAGCCAAAGAGAATGCCGGTCAACACCGAGACGGCGGCCGTGAATGCGAGCATGCGCCCGTCAGGACTCAGCGTCAGCACGATCGGCGTCTGGCCCGCGGACATGAAGGCGACGAGAAGGCGTGTGGCGACGACGGCAAGGGCGACGCCGCAGACACCGCCAGTCAACGCAAGCACGATACTCTCGACCAGCAACTGTCGAATCAGTCGGCGCCGCCCTGCGCCGAGCGCAAGACGAACCCCGAACTCACCGCTTCGCGACGCCGATCGCGCCAGCAGCAGGTTCGCCGTGTTGGCGCAGGCAATGATCAGCACGATGCCAACGATTGCCATCAGGATGAAGAGCGGCTGCGAGAATTGACGACGCAAACTGGAAATCCCGGTCGCGGCAGACTCGAGCGCTAACCGTTCCGGAGGCAGCGGTGGTCCCCCGAACTTGTTCAGCGTCGGGACTTCCTGGTTGTAGATCGGCTCCATTTCAGCGAGGGCTTGGGCCGCCGACGCACCGGGCGCCAGGCGGGTCACGACTTGCAGCCACATGCTGTAGAGAATCGGATCGGTCAGCAGGTTCTCGGAATCCGGCATCGCGGTGGGCTGCATCATCACTGGAAGGAACAAATTGGAAGACGTGCCGACCTGGACGCCAAAGAACTCCGGCGGCGTCACACCGATGATTGTGAATTGAGTACCGGAGATCGCGATGGTGCGGCCGATGACCGACGGCGACAGCCCGAAGCGCCGCTTCCAGTAGCCGTAACTGATCATCGCCACCGGGTGACCGTTGGGAACAACGTCGTCTTCCGCCGAGATCGCGCGACCGGCGACGGGGCTGACGCCGAGCAGCGAGAAGTAGTTGCCCGAGACCAGCTGCCCGTCGGTGGTCGGTTCGAGACTGCCGTCGACGCTGACGTTGAGTCGCACCGGGGACCACGCCGCGAGTTCGGTGAATCCACGACTCTGCTGCTGGCGCATGATCCGGTATTGCTGATAGGTAAAACCGCCTTGAAAGCTCGTCCCGCGGCTGTGCGTGAGCAACACCAGCCCTTCGGGGTCCTTCACCGGCAGCGTCCGCCACATGACCGCGTCGATCAGACTGAAGATCGCGGTGTTCGCGCCAATGCCAAGCGCCAGGGACAGTGTCACCGCCGCCGTAAAGACGGGACTCCTGCGAAGCAGCCGCAACGCGTAACCGATGTCCTGGATGAGACTCTCGAGGAAGAACATCACCGTCCTCCGATTCGGAAGATTGGACAATTGCCAGACTGATTGACGCACCACCATCCTTTTTAGTTGGTTCTACGGGGTTCTGCTGGGTTCTACAGGGTTCGTTCTCGGGTTCTACCAGGTTCTGTCCGGCTGAGAACCTATTTCGCGACGGTGTCCCTGAGCGCTTCGAAAAGAATCTGAATGGCGGGGGCGACCGACTCGACCGGCAGATATTCGGCATCGCCGTGCATCGACATCGCCGCCTCGGCCGGGACGATGACCGGCGTGAATCCGTAGGACTTTACACCCTTGGGACGATATCCGTTGGAATCGGTGCCGTAGGGCACGATCATCGGCGTCACGATCGCGTCGGGGTGTCGGCGTTTGACGGCTGATTCGAGGGCCCGATAGAACGTCGAGTCCTGTGTGGTGACGACGGGATCGTCTCCCTCGTAGTTGATCTCGATTTTGATCGCCGGGTCGGCAAGACGTCGCCGAATCTCGGCCAGCCATTGTTCCTTGGTTGTGCCAGGCAGCACGCGGCAGTCGATCGTGGCTTCCGCCACCGACGGGATGACGTTGACCTTTGGGGGATCGCCGACGCCGGCTCGTAGCGTCGTCAGCGAAATGGTTGAATGCTCGATCGCGTTGTTGAACTTGTTGACGGCAAACGGTCCGACCCGCGATTTCATCGTCTCGACGACCGGGAAAGAAGACGCGGGCAACGGCTCGCTGAGCAGCCGCGCGAGCGCACGGACGAGCCGATCGTTTGGATTCTGATCGTGCGGCTGTGAGGCGTGGCCGGCGATGCCTTCGGCGCGCAGCTTCAGCCAGAGGATCTTTTTCTCGGCGACGGAAATCCCAAACACGAGTTTCCCGGGCGCGAACAGATCCCGGCTGCCGAAGCCGCCCTCGTCGAGGATGTACTCGGGATCGAAGTCCGCGTAATGCTGCTCGCGCATCCATTTCGCGCCAAGCGTTCCACCCGTTTCCTCGTCCGGAACTGCCATCAGGATGACGTCGCGCGCGAGCGGCACGTTCTGCCGCTTGAGCGAGAGAAACGCCATCAACTGGACGACGCCGAGGCCTTTCATGTCGATCGCACCGCGTCCCCAGATCTTGCCATCGGCGATCTGCGCCGCGAACGGATCGTGTTGCCATCGCGAGGCGTCGGTGGGAACGACGTCCATGTGGTGCAGCAGCAACAGCGGCTTCGCCGTGCCAGTCCCTTTGAGCCGCGCGAGCACAATGGCGCGTCCGGGACCGGAATCGTAGCGTTTGACCGGAATTCCCTCGCGCTGAAGGATTCCGGTCAGGAAATCGGCTGCCTTCAGCACGTCACCCGGCGGATTGGAGGTGTTGATCCTCACGTATTCCTGAATCAAGCGAATCGCTTCAGTGCCGGTCGCTTGCCAGTCGGGTGGCTGTGCGAGCATCACTGGCGATGTGAGCCCGCAGGCCACCAGTCCAACGGCCACGACGATGTGTCGAGTCAAAGACGCCTCCACTGTTCGCATTGCGCCGTACCTCGGCGAATGTTACAACGTCGGTAATGGATCAACAGTCGCTTGCGACCGGCTTCCTCTGGTTCCTGGCTTTCCTGTTTTCGACGACGGTGCACGAGGCCATGCATGCCCTGGCCGCGCTGCGTGGTGGCGATCCGACGGCGTATCACGGCGGACAGGTCTCACTTTCCCCGATTCCACATATCCGCCGGGAACCGATCGGTATGCTGATCGTGCCACTGCTGACGGCGCTGACGCAGGGATGGGCCATTGGCTGGGCGAGCACGCCCTACGATCCGCGATGGGCCGCCCGCTATCCCAAGCGTGCAGCGGTGATGGCCGCGGCTGGACCAGCCGGCAACCTCCTCATCGCGTTTGTCGCATTCGCGCTGATCAAGATCGGACTGACAACGGGCTGGTTCGTCGCACCCGACTTCGTCAACTTCGAGCATCTCGTCACTGCGGCCGATCGGGGCCGGTCGTTCGCGGGAGAACTGCTCTCGATTTTTCTCACGCTGAACGTCCTGCTCTGCGCGTTCAACCTGATTCCGCTGCCGCCGCTCGACGGCGCCTCGGTGATCGGGCTGTTCGTTCCGGAGACCGCGGCGTACCGAATCCGCGAGCTCAGTCACACGCCGATGTTTCAAATGGTTGGCTTGCTGGTCGCCTGGCGCATCTTCCCGGTCATCGTCGGGCCGCTGTTCGGCCTCATCATCAAAGCCGTGCATCCGTCCCTCGGCTACTCGTAACCGATCAGGTTCTACGGGGTTCTACAAGGTTCCACGAGGTTCGTTGTGGGTGCGCGACGTTCCTTGGAGAACCCGATCGATCGTTTAGTCGAGCATCCCGTCCTTGCCCGGTTCCGGCAACCAAAAACTCGCGGTAAATCCGATCACGTAAACAAGAAGCCCGACGGCGGCCGCGGCGTACGCCATCTGCATGCCTGGCGTCGAACCCGGCATGCTGCCCGCGAGCCAAGTGGTCACGAGCGCGGCGCCGGTGCCAATCATGCGCCCTCCGACATTGGCGGCGAAGCTTTCACCAGTCCCTCGCAGGTATGTCGGAAACACCTTCGGAATGTAGTTGCCCCAGAAGCTGAACTGCGAGACGGTGAAGACCGCCACGGCAAAGATTCCCCATTTTGCCCATGCGAGCGGTTCGTGCGGCGCGGCAAGGAAGACGATCGGAAGGACAAAGAGACCCGGCACCTGGAAGATCCAAAGCAGCGAGCGACGGCTCACGATCCGAACCGCCAGCAAGGCGAGCAGGATCCGGCCGGCGAGGCCGCCCATCTCCTGGAACCACTGCACCGCGGCGACCGCCTGCTGGCGGGCGGCGGGCGGCAGCGATCGCACATCCGAGAGGCCCGGCGCGATCTGCTGCGGCATCTGCTGAATCGCGCCAAACGCGGCGCCGAAGCTGCACGCGAACATGATCGTCGTGACGATTGTCGTGCGACGGAACTGCGGAGCGAACAGATCCGCGACGCTCGGCCGTTTCAGCGTCCCGGCGGCTTTCTTCTCGCGCCAGACCGGCGACTCCGGCAGGAACGGACGAATGATGATGAGCGGGAGGGCCGGAATCACTCCCGACATCAGCGTGTAGCGCCACGGTTCATGCTCGCCGTGAATGGCCGGCAGCGACGCGGTGTAGCTGACGATCAGCGAGTACATCCCCGTCACGAGCACGCCGCCGATCGATCCGAACGCCTGCGTCCAGCCGAGCACGGATTCACGTTGCTTTGGATCGTGGAAGAGCTCGGCAAGCCACGCGGTGGCCGCGACGAACTCGACGCATACACCAATAAAGGTGGCGCAGCGGAGCACCAACAGCGAGTTGAGGCTCGTCGTGAAGCCTGCCGCGAACGCGGACAAGGCATAAACGAGAATGCTCCAGGTCAGCACGCGTCGACGACCGAGCCTGTCAGTCAGGTAACCGCCGAGGAGCCCGAAGATTCCACCACACACAGCGGGCACGTAGAAGAGCAGACCCAGCCATCGCCGGTACTCGGCACTTCCGAACTCTAATCCGCCAAGCTCGGTCAGCGCCGGCCGGTTGATGAGCGGAAACATCAGCAGCTCGTATGTGTCGAACGCAAAGCCGATCGCGGCAATCACGCAGATGAGCCACTGAACAGGCGTCAGGCGGTTCGATGTGTGCATATCGACGGCTGGGGTGTCAGTCGTGTGATGAAAAGCGCGATTGGTCCGGGTTCAATCGGCGTTTTTTGAGAATGGTAGAGTCTACAGCAGATGGTCCCATTCGACTTTGAACCGCGCACGCGAATCGTGTTCGGTCGGGGCGCAGTTCAACGGGTGGGCCAGCTGGCCAGCGGCCTCCAGTTTCACCGCGTCCTGCTTGTCGCGGACCGCGGCCTGCTGAAGGCCGGCCACGTCGCCACCATCACGAAGTCGCTCGAGGACGAACGCATCGAAGTCGTTCCGTACCACGACTTCGGCGAAAACCCTGACAGCGTCATGATTGAAGCAGGGTTCCGGTTCGCCGAACCGCTGCGCGCGGATTCCATGGTCGCGCTCGGCGGCGGCAGCTCGCTCGACTGCGCCAAGGGCATCAACTTCGTGCTGACCAACGGCGGCAGCATGCAGGACTATCGGGGCTACGGCAAGGCGCGAACGCCGCTGTTGCCGATGATCGGTGTCCCGACGACTGCCGGCACTGGCAGTGAAGCGCAGAGTTACGCGGTGATCTCCGACGCAGCGACGCACATGAAGATGGCGTGCGGCGATCCCTCGGCGGCCATGCGCGTCGCGCTGCTCGATCCAGAGCTGACACTGACGGCCCCGCGCCACGTCACCGCGATGGCGGGCTTCGACGCAATCGCGCACGCGGTGGAGGCGGCCGTGACGATTCGGCGGACCCCGATGTCGGACACGTTTTCGCATCGCTCCTGGCAGCTGCTCAACGATGCATTCGAGCGCGTGCTGCTCCACCCGGCCGACGTCGAGGCGCGCGCGGCGATGCAGCTGGGCGCGCATTTCGCCGGCATGGCGATCGAACAGTCCATGCTGGGCGCGGCGCACGCGTGCGCCAATCCGCTGACCGCCCGCTACAACCTCACCCACGGCCTTGCGCTCGCCATCCTGCTGCCGCACGTCGTCCGATGGAACGCCCGGGTCGCATCCGAACGCTACGCCGCACTGATCGGATCGCCGCGTCGACGCGCCCGCGACGAGGATGCCGCCGAAACGCTCGCGCGGCGCCTGGAGGATCTCGCGCGCGCGGGAGCGCTCGCGATGACGCTTTCAGACAGCGGCGTCGCAAAGAGCGCGATTCCAGAACTATCGGCACAAGCCGCCGCACAATGGACCGGCACATTCAACCCGCGACCGTTTGATGCGGAAGGAGCGGCGGAGATCTATCGCGCCGCTCTGTAGTCTTCAACCGAGGCGGTTCGCTCCTCGGACTCCCCGACACGCGCGCTCGCGCGCGTGCTATAGAATGCTCCCCGACTTTCCTTCTTCGCGGAGCATTTATGAACTGGCTGATGTTCGTGGCGGGCGCGGTGTTGTCGTGGGGTGTGTACGGCGCGATGCTGCACCAGGGGCAGACGAAGCTCGGGAGCCCGATGCGGGCGCTGCTGTGCGTCGGGATCGCCTACTTCCTCATCGGCGTCCTCGTGCCGGTCGTCACGATGATGTCGCAGGGGCAGCTCGATTCACGCGGCTGGAATTCGTCGGGCGCAACCTTCGCGACCGTCGCCGGCGCGCTCGGTGCCATCGGTGCCGCCTGCATCATCTTTTCATTCCGCGCCGGCGGCCTGCCGACCTATGTCATGCCTCTGGTGTTTGGCGGCGCACCGCTCGTCAACGTGCTGTACACGATGGCGGTGCATCCGCCCAAGGCCGCGCCGAATCCGTTGCTGTATGTCGGGTTTCTCGTCACCGCCATCGGCGCGGCGATGGTCTTGTATTTCAGGCCGGCGGCATAGCGAAGAACGTCAATGCCCTGCGTCCCGACGCTCGTTGCTACTTCCGCGTCCCAATCGCAAACAAATGCTTCGCGGTGCGGATGAAGATCTGCCCCTGCGAGACCGCCGGCGAACTGAGCGTGTAGTCGTTCAGCGGATTCTCCGCGACGAGTTGGAATGTTGCGCCAGCTTTGAAGACCGACGTCATCCCGTCCTCGTTCGTCGCGTAGACATGGCCGCCGGCGAGAACAGGCGACGAACTGTACGTGCCCGATCTCAGACGACTGGGGCCCCACACGGTCGCGCCGGTCTTCGCGTCGAGCGCGTAGGCGACGCCGTTGTCGTTGACGACATAGACATGCGTGCCATCGCTGACCGGCGTGGGGACATCCGGACCACGTGAGAACTGCCAGAGCTTGTGCGACTGTGTGACATCGCCGCGACCGCCCGGACGAAGCGCGATCAACGGATTCTGACGTGACGGGGCGAAGATCATCCCGCCGGCGACGACGGGTGACGCCACGATGCGGTAGGCGCCGTCCTTGTCCGGGTTCAACCCGTTCAGCCGCCACAGCTCCTTGCCGGTGGCGGGATCGTGGCCGGTGACCGCGTCGCCGCCGCTGATGACGATCTCCGTCTGCGATCCGGTCTGCACGAGCGCCGGCGTCGTGTACGCATCCGGCGACTCCTGGATGGCGTTCGTCGGGCGCTCGACCTTCCACACCGTCTTGCCGGTGTTCTTGTCGATTCGAAGCACGTACGACGGCTCGTCGGTCTTCATCCCGTGCAACACCTGGACGAACAGCGCGTCCTGATGCAGCAATGGCGACGACGCGTAGCCCCAGTTCAGGCCGAAGCGTCCGTACTCGCGTTGGATGTCGCGAGCCCACACCTCCTGGCCCTTGAAATCGAAGCCCTTCAGCATGCCCGTGCCGGTCATGGCATAGACGTGCGTCCCGTCGGTTACCGGCGAGGGGGACGACATGTTTTGCTTCTGCTCCTGGTGATTGCCGGCGCCGAGCGACGCCTTCCACAGCACCGTCGGCCCGCGCCGGTCGACGCACCAGAGGGACAGCGCGCCGCCCTGCGCCACGTTCAGGAAGATGTAGTCTCGCCAGACGATCGGCGTCGCCCCGCTCCACTCCGGCAGCGCCAGTTTCCAGGCGACGTTGACGTCCGCCGTCCACTTCACCGGAAGATCGGTTTCCGTGCTGACCCCGTTCAGCAGCGGACCGCGCCACTGCGGCCAGTTGTCCGCTTTCACGACCGTCAACGACAACATCACCATCGCGAGCGGAAGCAGCACGCGTATCATGGGGTCAGAATACCAAAGGGCAGGAGGTTGTGACGGATATGGACGTAAATGATCGGCGCCGCCTGTACGCCGAGGAGATCCAGGTCATTGCCAACATCAGGACCCCCGCCCTCGTTGAAGCGCTCGCCACCGTGCCGCGGGAGAAGTTCCTTCCGCCCGGCCCGTGGCTGATTCGCTCAGAAGTCGACTACGGCGGCGGGCCGCGACAGACGCCGGACTCCGACCCGCGCCACGTCTATCACAACGTGGTCATCGCCATCGATCCGGAACGGCAACTCTACAACGGTGCACCGAGCCTTCTGTGCATGTGCATCGACGCGCTTGGACTCACACCTGGTGCTCGCGCTCTGCATGTCGGGTGCGCGACCGGTTACTACTCGGCGCTGATGGCGCAAGCCGTCGGGCCGACCGGTTCGCTCACCTCGATTGAAGTCGACGAGTCATTAGCGGCTACTGCGCGATCCAATCTGAAAGACATCGACTGGGTCGACGTGCGCCACGGCGACGGGACCGACGTTCCAACCGAGTCGGTGGATGCCATTCTCGTCAACGCGGGCATGACGCACCCTCATGAGTCGTGGCTGAATGCGCTGCGGCCCGGCGGCCGCCTGCTGATCCCGCTCACCTTCACGCTGCCTGCCATGGGACCGATCGGCAAAGGCGTGATGACGCTGGTGACGCGCAACCGCGACGCCTGGGACGCGCGCGTCGTGACCATGACCGCCATCTACTCCGGCATCGGACTGCGCGACGACCGCATGAACGACCGTCTTCGCGACGCGTTCATGCGAGGTCTGATGCCGTCGTTCAAGCGGCTGCGACGCGATCGGCACGAACCCGACGCGTCGTGCTGGCTACACGGAGAAACGTTCTGCTTGAGCGCGTAGAGACCGCAATCAACGACAGCCACCGCCAAAGAGCAAACAGGAGAAAGGAGAGGGGAGAGGGGAGAACCAATCTTCTTGCGAGAAAAAGAAGGTCCTTTCTCTTCTCTACTCCGCAGCCAGTGCATCCAGCATCCTGCCACGCAGCGCAACCCGTGTGGCGATCAGAGATGACATGACGCCGGCAATCGCAACCGATAGGAGCAGCAACAGCAGGCCGATGCCAGGACGACTGCCGCCGCGGCTGAACCATGCCGGCGCGACCGCCAGCAGCGCGCATCCGGCACCCGCGAGAAGACCGACGCCGACGAGCAACGACGCTTCCGCAACAATCACGGTCGAGACGTGTCCGGCGCCGTATCCGACCGCGCGCAGCAGGGCCAGCTCACGCCGCCGTTCCAGGACATTGCGGAACATGATCGCGGAAAGTCCGATCGTGCCCAGTACGAGGCCCAGCCCACCGAGCATCTGAAAAGTCGACAGGTAGGTGTTCTCGACGCGATGGAACGCGTCGAGCCGTTCCGTCGTCCCGACGGCGTCGAATCCGAACGGTGCCAGCTCGCGTTCGAGCGTCCCAGCCAATCGATCGGCAGCCGCCTGATCGTGCACGGCCGGATCGTCGATGAGAAAGAACCGATAGCCCTGCAGCGCCGGGAACAGCCTGGTAAAGTTTTCTTCCGACATCACCAGCTGCCCCTGGAGGATGCTGTCGCTCACGGCGCCAACAAAGCGGAGAACGATCGGCCTGTCTCCACCGATATCCATCGAAAAGGTATCGCCAACCGACGCGTGCAGCACGTACTCGAGCGACGTCGCATCGGCAATCACGGGGACCGCGTCGGTCGCAGGACGACGAAGCAGCAACCACGGATTGGCCCGCTCGGCAACCGTCTCCGCCGTCGATGCGGCAAAGGAGAAACGACCGCGTTCGATGAAGCCAGGCTCTGGCGCCACGATCGTGGGTGTCGTTGGTCGATAGAGGTTGAGGCAACTCGCGTCCTGCCCAGGCCGCAGGCGAAAACGCGTGAATCGAACGCGCGAGAAGTCGGGCGCGTTCACGACGAGCGCCTCGCGGCCGGCCGCGTCGTTCGGACTGGAAAGCAGTGGAACCTCTGATTCGGCAAGCAAAGCAAAGCCGCCGGTGCCGGAATGGACATCGCTGGAAAACTCACTGCCGCGCCGGAAAGCGTCGACCGACACGATGATGAACGCCGCGGCCGCGATGAGTGCGGCGGACAGGACGCTGCGCGACGGCCTGAACGATGCGCTTCGAAACCCGAGCCGCCAGAGTGGCCATCGCGCGCGCACCGCGATCGTCATCGAGTCGCGTGCGCGAAGCGAGCTGGAGAACTGGCACATCGCTGCCACCAGGAGCGTGGCCGCTGCGCCAAAGAACAGCACGACCTTGCTGGCGAAGCCGCTGAAGCCGGCAATCAGCATGGCCAGTGCCGAAGCCATGCACAGCCACTTGACGATCGTGACCCGGCGCGACCCGTCCGAGCGCGATCGATCGTTGTCGATTGCCTGCGCGTGGAGAAGCGTTCGTGGGCTCAGGCGAGCCACGGCTCGCAACGACATCGTCACGCAGACGATCGCCGTCGCAATGCCGACGGCGGCGCCAAACAGGAGAGAGAGGGCGGAGACGTGAAGCGTGAGTCGAGTCGTGCCGACCGCGCCAACCCACCACGTCCGCAGGCCGAACATCATCAACTGGCCGTAGCCGATGGCATCCAGCGTGCCGATCGCGCTTCCGATCGTTGCCAGCACGAGGGCTTCCGCAACTAGCAGCCTCCGCACGTGGGCAATGGTGAATCCTGCTGCTCGAAGCACACCAATCTGTCGAAGCCGTTGCTCGATGCCGAGCCGGAAGAACAACAGCGCCAGGAGCACTGACGACGCCACGATGAAGAAGCTGAAGTAGGTGAAATACGCGCCGAAATCGGTCGCGCCTTCCGAGGCGGCGAGGGCATCTCGACGCACCGCGGAGATCGTCAGGCCGGCGGATTGCGGCTGAAGCGCCGGCCGCATGGCCTCCCGCAGACGGTTTGCAATCGAGGTCGCATCGGCGCCCGATGGCACCGCAAACCTGACGGAGGTGGCGGCGCCATATCTCGTCTTCCACAATTCGCGTCCGCGCTGAAAGTCGATGAAGGCCTTCGGAGTGGTGCGAAACACTTTCCAGTACGCCTCGTCCTGAGGTCGCACACGGGACAAGTCCACCGGGAACGGCGGATCCCAGTCGGCCAGACTGTTTGCCGCGGTAATACCCGGATACTCGGGCGCCAGGCGACGATCGCCCGCAAATCCTTCGATCGGAACGGTCCGCGCCAGCCTGAACGTCGCGCTGTGTGCCGTCAATCCTGCTGCCGTGTCCCAGAGAAAGTAGTCGAGTGTGATGACGTCTCCCGGCACAGCCTGGAGCTCGCGCGCAGCCCAGTCATTCAGGACGATGGCGTCAGGCTGACTGCCGGTTGGTGTCGACGGCATCAACCCGGCCTGCTCGAGATTCGTTGCCGTGACAAGCGAGTAGGGAATCTGGCGCTCATCCTTGCGAATCGTGTTCGCGAGGTAGGTGAATACCGGAACCGGATTGAGACCGGCCGTTTTGCCCGCCTCATTGGCGGCGGTGAACAGTGATTCGCTGACGATACCCGCGCTGCTCTCGACGACAACCGCTGGCGCGGTAGTGACCGCAACCGTCGCCGACAGATCTTCGAGCGTCGCGACGCGGCGCACGACCGCAGCGAGCGAATCGCCGTCCGCTCCGGACACGAGCACCGTGTTGACGCGATCGGTGACTCCAAGATCGCGCTGGAGTCGCGGCAGCGGCACAAACAGCGCCCGGATCTCCGACTGCCGCGGCTGGATCGAGAACTCGCCAAGCTGATCACCGGCGAGGACTGTGTCCACGGTCAACCGCACCGTGCGTGCGACCTCGTCCTTCCGGCCAAACAGCGACTCGACCGGAATCGCGGACGGCTTCTGCAATCGCAGCAGCACCGTCTCGTTGGCAGTGGCTCCAAGCTCGGATGCGAGCGCCGGCGATAGCAACATGCCGGGGTGGTTGGGCAGTCCGTGAAAGGCCCAGAATCGTTGATCGACGCCGTAGACGACGACACCCGCGGCGCGCCTGCTCGACGTCTCGTGGGTCACGAATCCGGTGGCCACAATCAGCGGCGCGGTTGACGCGCCGGAAAAGGCGTCGTGGATATCGCCCGCGAGGGCATCGCGAAAAAACCCCGTCGACGAGATGACCTGTTCGGTCCTGCCGAGACGACCGAGCGCGATATCGCGCAGGCTGCCGCGAACGGAGTCGCCGACGAGCAGCGCGCCGGAGAGCACGGACACGGCGGCCGCGACACCAACCACCACGGCCAGGTTCGTGTGCCAATGATGTCTAGCGCTTCGCAGGACGAGCTGAGTTGATGTCATCGCTTTACCGAGTCATGCCGGATTCGGCGATTGGCGACTGGCGATTGGCGACTGGCAGCTGGCCGGCTCTTGGCTGCTTGGCTGCTGGCTGTTGGTGGCTGCTGGCGGCTGAACTCTGATTCGAGGATTCTGAGATTCGAGGATTCTGAGATTCGAAGATTCAGGGATTCAAGGATGAGGGATTCAAGGATGAGGGATTCAAGGATCAGGGATTCAGGATGAGTGATGAGGGATGAGGGATTCATTTCAGCCGCCCGCCATCCATTTCGTATGTCGTCGTAAACCGTTCCGCCAAGGCGGCGCTGTGTGTCACGGTGACGAGAATCGTCTTGCGCTCGGTGTGAAGGTTCAGCAGCAGCTCGGCGACGGCGTTGGCCGATGTGCGATCGAGGTTGCCCGTCGGTTCGTCGCAGAGCAGCACGGAAGGATTCAAGATCAGCGCGCGAGCCACCGCCGCGCGTTGCTTCTCGCCGCCCGACAACTCCGCAGGACGATGATCGAGGCGATCGCCGAGGCCGACTTCCTCCAGGAGCTGCCGGGCACGCCGCTCGTCGTCGCGCGCGCTGTCATCCTTTCCGTTCCGGGCCGCCGCAAGCGTCGGGGTCAGCACGTTCTCGAGCACGGAACACTGCGGCAGCAGCGAGTGATCCTGAAAGACGAAGCCGATGTGCCGATTGCGGAACGCCGCCTGCTGGCGTTCGTTCAGCTCGAACGGATTGGAGTTGTCCAGCGTGACCGTACCCGAGCTCGGCGGCTCGAGCGCGCCGAGAATGTACAGCAGCGTGCTCTTGCCGCTGCCGGAAGGACCAGTAATCGCGATCGCGTCGCCGCGCGACAGTGTCAGCGAGATGCCATTCAGGATCTCGAGCGTCCCGCGCGGGGTTGGATACGACTTCCTGATGTCCCTGGCAATAAGCATGTGGCGATCTTCGGCCGCTATACCGCAACCGGTTGCCGGCGGATCACCTCGTCATAGATCCGCTCGATGGTTTCCGCCATCTGGCCGACCGTGTAGTGCGCGCGAACGCCAGCGGCGCCGGCGGCGCTGAGCGCTGCCCGTCGTCCCGGATCGTCGTGCAATTGGTGGAGTGCACGCGCCAACGCGTCCACGTCATTCGCCTCGACGAGCAGACCGCCGCCGGTCTTCTCGATGATCTCTGGAAAGGCGCCGCGGCGTGGCTGCACGACCGGCACGCCGAGCGCCATGGCCTCGAAGAGAAACATGCCCTTCGGTTCGTCATACGTCGCCGGGACCGACATTACATCCAAGCCTTGGAGAAACGCGATCTTACCCGCGCGATCGACCTCGCCGCGGTATTCGAATTCCGACGCCAGCCCGGCCAGATCCATCTGGCGCGACACTCCATCGAGATACTCTCGATGTTCCGGCGCCAGATAGCCCGCCGCAACGAGCCGGGTTTTTCCCGCTGCGGTCATCGCGCGCATGCGGCGGTACGCATCAGCGAGCACATGGAGGCCTTTCTCGGGCGCCACCCGCGCAAAGAACCCGATGGTGAAGCGCCCGGCGGAGCGTTCCGCGCGCCGAGGGGCGTAGCCTTCGAGATTGATGCCGAGCGGGGCGACCCGAATTTTCGACGCCGGGATTCGAAGGTACTTCGGCATATAGTCGGCGTAGTAGTGACTCACCGCAAGAAACGCGTCGATGTGAACAGCGGCCTCACGAATCAGGTTCAGCGACTCCGACCGGTACGGCTCTCCGAGCCCGTCGAGGAACAAGTCTTCGCCCTGGAGGGTGCAGCAGATGGGAACCTTGAGCGCGCGCCGCAGCGGCTCAGCGAGACCGATGAGCAGCGCGTACGGCAGATTCACGACATCAAATTTCGGCTCGCGTCGAAGCCAGTCGAGCAGCTTGCCGATTTCCTTTCGCTGGAATCCACGCTCGCCGCGGAGCATGGACACCGTCAACTCACCGAGGCTCCTGGGGTTCACTGAGATCCGGCGCTTCGTCGCCAGCCGCAGCGCCCAGGGTGAGTCCCACAGGCGATCCAGGATGCGCGGCGTATATCGAAACAGCGGCGCGTGCTGCTCGAGGTAGACGCTGATGCCGCCAAAGAAAACGTGACGATCGCTGACGTTCCGTTCGTCGGTGCGGGTCGGCGTGTAGACGGGAGTCAGCAGCAGGTCGTGCCCGCGCCTGAGCAGCTCGGCAGCCAGCGCGTTGTCGCGCAAACAGCTGCCGCAATACATCGCGCCAGCGCCGCCGGTGAATGAAAGAATACGCATCGCCGTGCGGATCCGTCCGCTTAGGCGGTCTGAAACGCGCGGGCGCGGAACAGGAAGTCCACGATGTTGCCTTCGTGGGGCTGCAGCCAGTTCAGTTGAATCGTCGGAACCGGCCCGAGATTCAGCCGATCGATGTTCACCGCGTCGACGAGCTGTCGGCGGAACCGTTCATCGTTGGTAATCGCGCTGCAGACGAGCGTCGGGCCGATCGCGGAAATCATCTGATCCTGCGGGCACTCGACCACCGTCGCGAACGGGAACATGTACTCCTTGTGCGAAATCGCGGCAGCGGATGACGTACTGTGCACGATCGTCGGCAACAGGAACTCCGCGCGCCCATCCTTCACCACGCGGCGCGAGTCGCGGTACCTGGCCGTGACATCGGT
>JBKPNQ010000101.1:0-59596 GCA_046732715.1 Acidobacteriota bacterium
CGTCGACCGCGTGACACGCGATGCAGCCATACGCCTGATACAGCCGCTTTCCTTCCGCGGCGCTGACCGGTGCGTCTGTTTTCACAGCTGCGTGTCGTGGCGTCAGATCGACGCGGACATCGCCAAACCCTTCCGCTCGCGGATTGAAGGCCGGCAGGTTGTACGGCGTGGTGTACGCAGTGTCCTGAAAGCTCTGGCCGCCCTTCGTGGCCAGCGACCATCCGACCCTGAGTTGCATGACCGGCGTCATGCCCGGTACGCCGATGAACACGCTTCGTCCGTCCTGGGACAAGTACGCGCTGCTCGGCATGAGCTGATCGATACCAGTTGTGCCGTCCGCCTTGAACTGCGGAGATCCGTATTGGTAAGTGCGTTTGTAGTGCCACGTCGCGAGCGAATAGCTGTCCGGGTTGACCGTCTTCACCGGGTCCAGAGGAACATCGAAGCGCAGGAGCACACCACGATCCATCGGCGCAACCTCCCGCGGGATCGTTGACGGCGCGCCGGTGTAGCGAACTCGGCCAAGTCCCGCCAGCCGGGTCGCGGTGGTTCCCCATCCAAGAATCTGGAAGCCCGCGACGTACAGCTGCCCATCAGCTGGATTAACCGAGCCGTTCAGCGGCGGAAAGTCGAACGCACGAGTGATGCTGACGACGGCCGCCTGCAACTTGGCGCCCCGGTTGTTGAGCAGGATTCTGAACAGCTCCGGGTTGTTGAATCCGATGTAAACCAAGCCGTCGTTCAGCGGGCCCATGCGTGCGTCGAACAGCCATATCTGCGACATCGACGAGGCGTTCGCCGCGTGCGGGATCCATGTCAGCGGATCGGCGATCGGTGCCGGGTATACTTCGCGCGGTTTCTTGTCGCTGAGAAACCCGTAGAACTGGGCGTCGCCGACGATGTGAAGCGGAGTGCTTGGAATGTAGTTACCCTGCTGGTCGGTTGCCGTGACCAGGCCGGTGCGGATATTGACGCCGATATTTGGCTGTCGGAATCCATAACCAAGCACGGTGGCGCGACGGCCATCGGCCGATACGCGCAGCACGCTGCCGTTGTGCTTTCCAAACGTCGTCGCTTCCTGGCCGCCCTTGGCGATGATGAACTCGCCGCCGGGCGCCACCCTGATCGTGCTCGGGAATTCGCGCATGTCAGCCGTCTGCGCGAATGCGTTGGAGAAGAGCTCGTGCACATCGGCTTCCCCATCGCCGTTGGTGTCGCGGAGACGCCAGATGCCGTTCCGATCGAAGACGTAGATCTGCTCATCCCTGATCGCCAGGGTCAGTGGCTCGTGAAAACCTGAAGCGAAACGTCTCCAGTGGACGGCATTGGCCGCGCCATCCAGCCCGCGAGCAAGCCAGACGTCGCCGTCGAGCGTGACCGACACGCCGGTGCCGTCCTTGAGAAACTGGATATCGGCAGGGCGCACGCTCCGACGCCACGGGTTATCAACCGGCAACCCCACATCGTCCACGACATACGCATCACGAGCGTTCGATCGAGTGATCGTTGTCGTGACTTCTTGAGTCCACCGACGCGGCGGGACGGCCGACGGAAACGCGGTGGCAGAAACAGCAGTCTGGGTTTGGTTGCCGAGAGCCACAGCGAATTCGAGAGATTGTGGATGCGGCGGAACGCGCACGGCCCACACGGCGTTCGAGGAACCAGACGGCGGAATCTTTTCAGCCGCCAAGTTGCCGGTGTTACCAATGACCCGTCCCGTGACGTTTGGGCCGCTGCCAATCACCAGCCACGTGCTTTGCGTGCAAGGACCGACACGGAATTGGCGAGTCACCGTCCACGCGGGGTCCTGTACCGATGCCGACATGTGTTCCTGGACGTCGGCGCCGCCGGCGGTATATTCGAGCACAACTCCGTCGCCGACCTGCCGAACGGCCTTGAATCGCCCGACGTCTTCGGCCAATGGACCCCGGCCCACTTCCTCGAGGCTTGGCGCGGGCTCGCGGGGATCTGTCAGCGACACGGTCTCACCCACTTGCCATCCCGGATAGATTCCGTTCGCGATCCAGACCGTGCCGTCGGGTTCTGGCAGTGCGGTCTGGCCACCGGGTGTTTTCTTGTCAGGATGGTGATAGGAGCCGGGCGCGAGCGCCATGGGAGTCACCCCCGTACCTCGCCAGATTGCTGCAACCCGGATCAGATCGACATCGAAGGCTGCCCAAACGTCTCGTGAGACTCGCAACACCAGCCCGCGAGGCGTGAGATTGTCGGTGGGAAATGCGGGACCCGCACGGCGGGCATCGACGACTGAGGAAAAGAATGGAAAGTCTGGTTCTACCCATTCGGCGGTCGTCGTTGGAATAGCAGGCCGCTGTGCGGTCGTCGGGCTCTGATTCGATCCGACGAGGAACGAACTCAGCGCGACTGTCGCAACGGCCGTAAGGGCTGTCAGTGACTTCATCGTCGTCGCAGCACGCGTGGGCTCGGTCGCCACGCTAAGGAAACTCTACCCGAATTCAGGGCCCAGTATCGCGAACTGCTGACTCTTGGAACTGAACGTTGGTTTGCCGCCGCGATACATGCGGACATAGGGTCGCTGCTCGTGAAAGCCCGCCTGTTCGAGGAACGAACGCCATTCGGCGGCATCGCTCGCGCTGTCGATCACGACGGCTTTCCCCGGATGCACGGCCAGACAGGTTTTCGCCAACTCAACCGCGAATGACGCATCAACAGCGACGATCGGGCCCAGATGGTTGAATTCGTGCCCGTGTCTTCCAACCACGTAGCCAACGACTTGTCCACTGCTTCTGGCGACGAAGCCAAATGCGGGTGCTCCCTCCAACATCCACGCGAGGAGATCATCTCGCGGAGCGCCAAAGGCCTGACGATCGAAAGCCACGACCTCGGCCAGGTCTGCGTGTTTGAGAGGCGCTATCGACGAGTGCTGCGACCTTTCGATGACTACCGACCTCGCCTCCATCCGCCGCAGGGAGAATTCGTCGACGAAGCCGTGTTTGCGATACAGGATGTGACCCGCAGGAGTGGCATCGAGTCGGATCGACGGGACACCGGCGAGTTCGGCGGTCGCGTGACCGAGCAAGACAGCTCCGACGCCGCGACCTTGAACGTCAGGGTGAACGAGTAGCATGCCGACCCAGCCAAACTCCGCACCATATCGAATCGTGGCTACTGTTCCGATGATCTGGCGTGGCTCGATATCGCGGGATGAGGATGAAGGCGATTGTGTTTTCGGGTAGATAGCCAGGGACACCGTCGCGTTCTCGGCCGAGACGAACCTTTCCCAGTCGCGCTGAACTTGATCCCAGCCTGCCAGCCGGCAGAGCTGTAGACCCCTTTCGATGTCGGCGGGCTGCATCGCCCGGAAATCGACGTCTGCCGGTGCAATCGGCGGGAGATGTCGTTGAGTCGGCTCTGGCATCCTTCATTACTCCGAAGGGCTTCGCCCCTCAGACTCCCCTACACGCGCCCTCGCGAGCCGCTTCGACGGCTCGCTCCGTTCGCGTGGCTCGCTTCGCTGCGCTCGCTCGCGGCGTCTATCGCGGAGCCTTGCCCGCCGTAGCGTAGCACCGGCGATCTGGCAGTGCGAAAGGCGGGTCGCGGGGCCCCGCAAGCCCCACTCCGCCCTTCGACGATGCTCAGGGCCTCGCGAGCGAAGTCGAGGGACGCTCGCGTGGGCTCACTCGCGCGGTCGTTCGCCAACGTCCTACATGATTTTGAAACCGCTTCTAATGGCTCCGGTGGCGAATCGAAAAAGATGGAACGACCGGAATATGATGGCACGTCATCATGTCGATCGCGCTGCCTCAATCCATCGCGGACGTTCAGACGCTGGAAGACCTTCTGAGCGATCCTCCCGACGACCTCATCACGGCGATGCGGCAGCTTGACGGCGACATCATCGTGCTCGGCGTGGCCGGCAAGATGGGGCCGACGCTGGCACGAATGGCAAGGCGCGCGTTCGATCGAGCCGGACGACGCAGCCGAGTGATCGGTGTCGCCCGTTTCTCGGACGAACGGCAGCGCGCGGCGCTCGAAGCCTGCGGCGTCGAGACAATCCGCTGCGATCTGTTGAACGACGCCGAAGTGGATCAACTTCCTGATGCCGAGAACGTCGTCTTCATGGCCGGCCGAAAGTTTGGTTCGACCGGACTGGAGTCGCTGACGTGGGCCATGAACAGTTATGTGCCGGCGCTGGTCAGCCGTCGGTTTGCAAGAAGCCGAATCGTGGCGTTCTCTACCGGCAACGTCTATGGGTTGTCACCAGCAGGTCGCCGCGGCTCGCAGGAGACTGACGCGCCGCGCCCGGTCGGCGAATACGCAATGAGCTGTCTGGCTCGAGAGCGGATGTTCGAGTACTTCAGCGAAACGCTCGGAACGCCCGGCGTGATCCTTCGACTGAATTACGCCGTCGAGATGCGCTACGGCATCCTGTACGATCTCGCTCGTCGGGTTGCCGCCGGAGAATCGATCGATTTGACGATGGGCTATTTCAACGCAATTTGGCAAGGCGATGCGAATGCCATGGCGCTGGCCTCGCTCGCGCACGCCACGTCGCCGCCGCTCGTCCTCAATGTCGCCGGCCCCGAGGAGCTCAGCGTCAGGACCACTTGTAACGAGTTGGCTCGCTTGCTGAAGAAGCCGGTTACGTACACAGGGCGCGAGGCAGAAGACGCTCTGTTGAGCAATGGCTCGCGCGGTTGGACGCTCTTCGGCCAACCCCGCGTGGATGCGAGGCAGGTGCTTGAATGGACGGCCGACTGGGTCGCACGCGGTGGTGCCAACCTCGACAAGCCGACCCACTTCGAGTCCAGGGATGGGCGCTTCTAGGGCGTCCGCACTGTCTCCCCGGGGCTATGGCGCATGACGACTGATCAACTGCGGCAGGCATTGGCGCGCGGGCTCGTCATTCCAGCACATCCGCTGGCGCTCGATGCGGAGGGACGTTTCGACGAGCGCCACCAGCGCGCGTTGACGCGGTACTACGCGGCCGCTGGCGCCGGCGGCCTTGCCATCGGGGTCCACACGACCCAGTTCGCGATCCGTGATCCGCGAATCGGTCTCTTCGAGCCGGTGCTGACCCTCGGTCGCGAGGAGATGGATCGTGCCGACCGTTCTGGACGAAGGCCGCTCGTTCGAATCGGTGGCATTTGCGGGCCGACGGCGCAGGCGCTCGCGGAAGCGCGCCTCCTCTCCGATCTCGGTTATCACGCAGGCTTGCTCAGCCTGGCGGCGCTCGCCGCCGCGACAGATGATCAGCTCATCGACCACTGCCGGCAAGTCGCGGGAGTCTTGCCGCTCGTCGGCTTCTATCTGCAGCCGAGCGTCGGCGGACGTCCCTTGTCCTATGGATTCTGGCGGCACTTCGTCGAGATTCCGAACGTCGTCGCCATCAAGATCGCTCCGTTCAATCGCTATCAAACGCTCGACGTCGTCAGGGCAGTCGCCGACTCTGGCCGGCACGACGTCGCGCTCTACACGGGGAACGACGACAACATCGCCGGGGATCTCCTATCGCCATATCGAATTCCCGGCGCGGCCCGCACGACTCAACTGCGGATCGTCGGGGGGCTGCTCGGACATTGGGCGGTGTGGACGCGTCAGGCCGTGCAGCTGCTGACCGAGTGTCATCTCGCTGTTGACGCCGGCCGGGTGCCGCTCGCGCTTCTCCGAATGGCAAACGAGGTGACGGATGCGAACGCCGCGTTCTTCGACGCGGCGAATAGATTCGCTGGCTGCATTGCCGGAATCAATGAGGTGCTTCGGCGCCAGGGCCTCCTGGCCAGTGCGCGTTGCCTCGATCCGCACGAAACGCTCAGCCCTGGTCAGGCAGAAGAAATCGGCCGCGTGACGGCGGCGTATCCACACCTGAAAGACGACGAGTTCGTGGCCGCGAACCTTGATGGCTGGTTGCGGGAGTAGATCAGGACGGTTCTTTTGGAAGCCAGCCGCCTCAGGCGTGAGCTCGACATCGAGGCAGCGCTCGATCGCACGACGGTCTTCTTCAAGTCGGCCCTCTCGAATGAAGCGATTGGAGAATACAAGGGCGCACCGCTAAAGCCGATCGTTCCGAGTCGGGAATCGGCAATCGCGCTTCCCGAACCCGACGAAGACGACAACTCTGACGAGCGCTGGCCTCAGCCTCGAAGTTGACAGCGCACGGCGGCCGCGCGATGATCGCGCGCTCCTCAGGAGGTCACATGCACGCACGCGTCCGGCTGACCCTCGCGCTCGCGATAGTCGCATTCGCAGTCGCGCTCCCCTGCTTCGCACAAGAGGAAATCGAGCCGCAACCTGGCCACACGTCGAGGCCCGTGATTGCGGGACGGCAGTACGCGGTCAGCTCGATGAAGCATCAGGCCACTGAGGCTGCCGTGCGAATACTCGAAGCCGGGGGAAATGCATTCGATGCGGCAGTCGCCGGTCAGGCCGTGCTGGCACTCGTTGACCCTGCCTCGAATAGCTACGGCAGCGACGCTGTCGTGCTGGTGTACGACGCGAAATCGAAGAAGGCCATCTCGATCAACGCGGAAGGCACGGCTCCAAAGTTGGCGACAATCGATTGGTACAAAGAACATCAGGACGGCAAGCTTCCGCTCGACGACGGCCTGCTCTCAGCCACGGTTCCGGGTGTTGTCGACGCCTGGTATCTCCTGCTCGATCGGTGGGGCACGATGACCTTCGCCCAGGTGCTCCAGCCGGCGATCGATCTCGCCGAACAGGGATTCGTATTGCCCGAGGGCCTCGCGCGATCGATGGCTGGCCGCAAGCTGCAGAAGTATCCGAGCAGCATGAAGGTGTATTGGCCCGGCGGCCAGGCGCCGAAGGCTGGCGAAGTGTTCAAGAACGTCGATGCGGCGCGAACCCTTCGTCGGCTGGTAGAAGCTGAGAAGCAATCCGCCTCGAAGGGGCGCCACGAAGCATTGCGCGCAGCTCGCGACCGCTTCTACAAGGGCGACATCGCGAAAGCCATGGCCGAGTTCTCCGAAAAGAACGGTGGCCTGTTCAGGTACGAGGATTTTGCGACCTATTCCGCCAAGCTTGAAACGCCGGTCTCGACGAACTATCGAGGGTACGACGTCTACAAGAACGCATCAGCCAGTCAGGGGCCGGCGGAGTTGTTCGCGCTCAACATCCTCGAAGGCTTCGATTTGAAGGCGATGAAACACAACAGCGCCGCGTTCATCCACACCGGCGCCGAGGCCATCAAGCTCGCCTTTGCCGATCGCGAAAAATTCCTCGGCGACATGGACTTCATCACGATTCCGTACGAAGGCCTGCTGTCGAAGGCGTACGCCGCCGAACGTCGTACGCTGATCGATCCCGACCGCGCATCGCTGGACATGCGGCCGGGCAATCCCTCGAAGTTCATGAAGAGCACCGCGGTCGATCCACCGGTGACGTTCTCGACCGAAGGCGATGCCGATCACGTCGGCGACACGAGCTACCTCGGTGTCGTCGACAAGCACCGCAACATGGTCAGCTTCGAGCCCAGCCTCCACAGCGCCTGGGGTACGGGCATGGTCATGGGCGATCTCGGGTTCATCCTTAACTGCCGCGGCGACTACTACTCCCTGGTCCCCGGCGAAGCCAACGCGCTCGCACCGGGCAAACGGCCGCGCAGCACGCTGCAGTCCACTCTCGTCCTCAAGGACGGCCAGCCGTTCATGATTCTCGGTAGCCCGGGCGGCGACGACCAGGTCATGCGGACGATGCAGACGTTGATCAACGTCATCGACTTCGGCATGAACGTGCAGCAAGCCATCGAGGCACCGCGCTGGACGACGCGCAGCTTCCCCGCGTCGCCGTTCCCACACACGATGTATCCGGGAGACCTCTCGATTGAGTCGCGGATCTCCGACACGGTCAAGTCCGCGCTGGCCGCAAAGGGCCATAAATTCCCTCAGCGGCCGTCTGGGCCTTGGTCAATGGGATCACTCGCCGGAATCATCGTCGATGGCAAGACGGGGTTCGTGAACGCCGGCGCTGATCCACGCGTCGATGCGTACGCGTGGGCCCGTTAGACTGGCGATTGCTGATCGTTGATTGCTGATTTGTTCGGTTGCGGAACTTAAATTGTGATTGTGGATTGAATGCAGACTCGGCGCACGTTTCTAACAGGACTCGCAGGCGTTGGCGCGCTGGGCCTGACGCCGCGATCCAGCGCTTCTATCGATCAGTCCTCGTCGTCCATCCCTATCATCGACACTCATATCCATCTTTTCGATCCCACGCGACCGCAGGGGGCGCCTTATACGGGCCCTCCGGGCGTTCCAGTTGAACCATCGCTGCCGCCGCGCTATCGCAAGCTCGCCACACCACTCGGAATCGTCGGCGCGATGAAGGTCGAAGCGAGTCCCTGGGTAGAGGACAACCTGTGGGTGCTCGAGGTCGCCGAGCGAGACACCATCATCGTTGGCGTCATCGGCAACCTCGAGCCCGATAAACCTGAGTACGGCGACATGCTGTCGCGGTACCGCAAGAATCGGCTGTTTCGCGGCATTCGATACGGAAACCTGTGGGGCCGAGACATCAGCAAACAGGCCGACAATCCCGCGTTCATCGAGGGGTTGAAACTGCTCGCCCAGGCCGATCTGGTTCTAGATACGGCAAATCCTCGCGTCGATCTTCTGCAAGCCATCGTGCGGATCACCGACAGGGTTCCCGATCTCCGGGTTGTCGTCGATCATCTGCCGAGCCTCGAGACCACAGCTCAGACACAACAGGCGTATGACGATGCGATTCGAGAGCTTCAACAGCGTCCTCGAGTCTTCGTCAAGTTGTCGGCCGTGATCCACCGCGTGAATGGCGTTGTGGCAACAGAACTTGCGCCCTATCGCGATCGGCTGAATCGCCTGGTGAGCACGTTTGGAGAGGATCGGATACTGTTCGGCAGCGACTGGCCGAACAGCGACGGCGTGGCTCCGATCGACAAGGTGGTCGGAGTAGTGCGGGAGTTCTTCCAGACGCAACCGAAAGGGGTTTCGGAGAAGTATTTCTGGAAGAACTCCCTCGCTGCCTACAAATGGATCAAGCGCGACCCCTTGCAGCCAGCGATATGAGGTTGCGTCAGAAGTAACTCTTCACACCAATCGAGAACGTAAGGCCCGATGGATTGTAGCCATTGGCCTTCATGACGGCGTCGTAGCGGCCTTCTCCCTTGATCGCAAACGATCGAGACGTGAAGTACTCCACTCCGCCCAGCACGCGCGCGCCGAATCGCGTGTTGCTCGGGCCGAAGCTGTTGCCGTTGTCGAGCGGCTGCAGGAAGTAAGAGCCCGCTCCCGCGCCAATAAACGGATGGACGGCGCCCCCCTCCCAGTTGTGGATGAGGTCGCCACCAACGCGGACTTGCCGTGTGCCGTCCGAGTGTTCACGATCGAGCTTCGGATTTGCCCAACCCACGCCAAGGCGAAGGCTGTTGCGCGCGGTGAGGTAGTACTCGTAGGCACCGTCAACCGCCGGCCCCGCCGTCATACCGTCCTCGGTCGGGAGGAAGAGACCAACCTCGCCAAGGACTGCGGACGAGCCTTGATGCGGGTTGCGAGCTTCCCGGCGCTGAGCCTGTGCCGGGGCAGCGATGCATAGAGCAAGCGTCGAGACGATAGCCAGTGAACGAATGCTGAGATGTGTCATCTGTATGCACTCCTCGACGGAGACAGACCGCAACCTGAATGCCCATTCAGAGCTCAGCTGTGTCTGCCCTAGCGTCCACAGTGGGTTACGGGAGGGCAGCCCAGCTCGGTGTTCCATTCCCGCCCGCTCACATGGCTGTGCTTGGTGGGCACTCCACGTCCGATTGTTGGACGTCGGATGGGATTTCTGACCGTCCCTAGGGCGGGATCCACGATCCGAGAATCTCAGCGCACCGTGATCGTTGATTCAGCCGAGCGGCCGTCCGCGGCGCGGGCACCAAAGGTGTGGCGACCCGGCGCAAGCGGCCAGGTGACGCTCCGATCGGATGCCGAGGTACCGAGCGATCGCCGATCGACGGTCCACTCGACAGGACCCGGAACAGGCAACACGGCACGGAGCGACAGCGATTGAAACTCGCGACGGAGTGTTGGATCGATTAGATAGGTCGCGCCGTCGGGTGGACTGGTGATCCGAAGCGACTCGGGGGGCGCATCGCCACTCGTCCGAACCGCAGCGACTTCGCGCCAGCGATCGCTCGGTTCAGTCTCGGCGTGGTCCATAGCCCATTGGCGATATTCAGCGGGCCAAACGGTGAGTACTCCCTCGTCGGTGAGATGGTGCCAGTTGCAGGACCGCAGCTCGTTTTCCGTCGGAATCCATTCTCGCCGCCGCGTCGGGCACCAGGAGTTCGCGGCCATGCCGGATAACGCGCAAATTTCAACCGGCTGCACACTCATGTCCCCGTTTGCACTCGCGTCGCCCGACGGGCGCACGCCGCCGGCCGCGCCGGCGGCCCTCCGCTCCGCCGCGAGCATCACGGCATGAAAGATCGGCCCGGCGCCGGTGACGCCGCTTGAATTTCGAAGCGGCCGACGATCGAAATTGCCAACCCACACGCCAACCGTCACGTGGCGGGAGTAGCCAATCGTCCAGTTGTCGTGGTACGCCTGCGACGTTCCCGTCTTGGCGGCCACGGGGAATGGGAACTCGAGACTCCCACCGCGGCCGAAGACGTACTCGCGCGCGTCAGCGTCCGACAAAACGTCGGTGATCCAGAACGCCGTGCGAGGGCTGACGAGGGTGTGAGCAGCCGGCCGCTGACCGTTGGTCATGTAGCTGGGTGCGATCCATTCACCTCCGCGAGCAAACGCGGCGTAGGCCGCGACGAGCTCATCCAGCCGCACTTCGGCGTTGCCCAGCGTGACACCTAAACCATAGTAGGAGGCGTTGCGATCGAACGTCGTGAAGCCAGCGTGCAGAAGGAAGCGCACGAGATTCGGCACACCCAGGTCCGACGCCAGGGCGACTGCGGGAACGTTCTCGGATCCGGCGAGCGCTCGTCTCGCCAGGAGTGGCCCTCGATATCGACCGTCATAGTTTCGCGGGCTGTAGAGCACTCCTGGCTCCGCCGTTGGAAAGTGTGAGGGAATGTCTGGCAACACGCTCGCGGGAGTGAATCCGTTCTCGAACGCGAGCGCGTACGTGAACGGCTTGAGCGCGGATCCAGGTTGCCGCGGCACAAGCGGCCCGTTGATGGCGCCACCGTGCGAGGCATCGAAGTAATCGCCGGATCCTTCCCAGGCGAGCCACTGGCCTTTGACGTTGTCGAGCACAACCACCGAGACGTTTCCGGCACCATGCTGCTTCAGCGTGTCGCGCTGGCTTTCGATAATCCCCGAAATCTCCCGCTGCAGTTCGCCATCAAGAGTGGTCTCGATGCGCGCCGGCGGAGCGTCGCCAGCGGCCGCAAGCACCATTTCCACGAAATGCGGGGCCTTGAACGGCGCCGCGTCGCGCCTGAACACCAGCCGCTCTGCCAGCGCCTCGCGCAGGCCGTCCGACGGCAAGGCTCCGGCCGCCGCCATCCGCTGCAGCACGCTTCGTTGCCGCGTGACGGCGGCATCACGTGCGCGATAGGGGTTGAAACCCGTCGGGCGTTGAGGCAGGCCCGCAAGGAACGCCGCCTGGGCCGGTGTCACCATCGACGCGGAGCTGCCAAAGTACGCACGGCTCGCGCGCTCCGCCCCGACGATCTGATTCCCATACGATGCCAGGTCCAGATAGAGCGCGAGGATTTGACGCTTTGAAAATCGGTGCTCGAGGCGCATCGCGAGGACAGCTTCATGGACCTTTGCCGCGATTCCCCGGTGTCGACGCGGCGATTGCCTGTTGAGGAGCAGCTTGGCCACCTGCTGCGATATCGTGGAGCCTCCCTCGACGAGTTGAAGCTCCAGCACGTCCCGCTTCAGGGCACGCAGGATCGCAAGCGGATCGACGCCGGCATGCGACCAGAACCGACGATCCTCGGCAGCAACGGTCGCGGCAACGAGTGCCGGCGGGAGATCGTTCGCGCTCAACGTCACGCTTCGAGTGCCGTCGCCGGAGAGTGCTTCATAAAGCGGCGCACCGTTGCGATCGACCACTACAGTGGACGTCGCATCCCGGGTGTCGAGCAGTTCCGACGGGATCGGCCCCAGTCTGACCCAGAGCCCGGCGGCCAGCGCTGTCGCTGACACAGCTGCGCAGGCGTACCACGAGCGGCGGACGTTGCGCAGACGAAAGATCCGAACCCAGGTCATCGCTTGATCTCAATCACCGCCGTCGCGGTCCGACCGAACACCTCGGGCTCGTACATCTCCTCCGCCCGTGCCGGCGCGGTGCGAAATGTTCCAGCCGTCGTGGCGCGGACGATGTAGCTGAACTCGTGAAGCCCTTCGCTGAGGCGCGTGGCATAGAGCTGGACTCGATCGTCGTGCCGTTCGACGTGGTCGAAGCCGCCGTATCGCCACCATCCTTCCCATGAATCTTCCTCGCCGCCTGACGAAGTCCCTTTCGGTGTTGACTGCCTGTCCTGCTGCGCGGCGATCGTCTGCGCCGTTGTCGCAAACCAGGACTCCACCGCTTCAAAGCCGGCCGGAAGCGGATCGGTGACCGCGACGAACCGTCGCTCCTTCGTCAGTCGGAACGTGAGCGTCACGCGGACGAGGTCGCCGGCCTTGTAAGTCGTGGCTGGCGGCCTCGTGCCGTTTTCGATATAGGGTTCGTATCGCCGCTCGACCCGGAATCCGCTATCGAGCCCCTGCTGGAACAGCGTGTCGGCGGCATATCGCAGCCTCGCGGTATAGAACAGCGTCCCCGCTCCCGTGCGGTTGAAGGTGAGCGGCAGCGTTGTCCCCGCTGTCCCCTTGGACAAAAGCTGTGACATCGAGAGATCCATCGACGTCGAGTCAGTCGATCTGCCTTTGAACGTTTCCCGCGCCACGTCCTCGGCGCCAACGCTGACGACGGCGCTGAAGTCGGGAACCGTCGTTTCGTACTTGCGGTAGTAGTTGACGAGCGACTCCATCGCGTAGGCGTTTTCCTGCGTGTTGCCCCAGCGTCCGCCTTTCCGAGCGGCCATCATCCATCGGACGATTGGCGTGATCGACTGCGGTTGTGCGTTGCCCTTGACCAGACTGTTGAGCACGATCGCGGTTGACCGCACGTTCGAGTTCCAGAACCAGAGGAGATACGGATCGGCCAGCTCCTCCACGTGGGCGCTTCCCGCTTCCGGAAGAATGGCGTTGGACATCCGGCGGCGGAGATCGTCGATTCGCGTGCCGGATGGTTCCCGGTTGGCAAGCATCGCATCGTGGAGGTAGGCGAGCGCGAAGACCGGCATGCGATCGCGGTACGCATACAGTCGATTCACATGTGAATCCTGCGTACGGCCGCCCTCGGCGAGCACCTTGACCGCAAAGGCCTGCCACGCGGTGTATGCCGGCCACCATCCCTCGTTGGCCGGGGGCTTTTGCGAAAGACTGCGCTCGAGATAGGTGTACGCCCGGTCGCGCATCCCTGGATTGACCGTGTACTTGAGCTCCGCCGCTACCTGAAAGACGTGCAGCAGATACGCGGTGAGATACGGCGACACGGATCGGCAGTCGCCAGGCCAGTAAGCGAAGCCGCCGCTCGGACATTGGAACCGCTCGAGCTCTTTGAGCGTCTGCTGGACGGCAGGCCGGATGCTCGACGTGTTCACGCCGGGGAGCGTGAAGGCGTCACCAAGATCTGCCGCGAGCACGAGCGCAAGTGCCCGCGATCCTTTCTGCTCCGCGCAGCCGTACGGGTACTCGACGAGATAACGGGCGCCTTCTCCCAGCCCCACCATCGCGGTTGAAGACATTTCGACGTGCAGTCCGCCGAATCCGCCAACCACACCCTGAGGGAGCGTCAGACGCTCGGTTGCGGTTGCCGTGTTGCCGGCTTCGCCGTAGGCCGCAACCGTCTCCGGCGACGCCAGCACTTCGACCGGAATCACGTCTTCGAACGCATCGCTCTCGTCGCCGACCTTGACCGTCATTTGGATGCGCGCCCGGCCGATCGACTTGCCGACCGCGTCGAACCGTGCCTCGGTCGATCCTCCAGGACCGATCGGGATCGATTGTTCCGCCCCCACCGCCAATTCGAGCACCGACGGATCGAGGCTCTTCATCGAGATGATTGCCGTGCCGGCCGCGGCGAGCTGACTTGTGATCACCGCGCCGAAATGGGCGCGGTCTCCAACCGCAAGGAATCTCGGGAATGTGGGCTTCAACGTCACAGGCTTATTGATGCGTACCTCGCGGTCGCCCGCGCCGAAACGTGACAGCCGGTCCGCGGCGACGGCCATGATTCGGTAGGTGGTCAGCGATTCGGGAAGGTTGACGTTGACGCTCGCGTGCCCGTTGTTGTCCGTCGTGACCGATCCAAGCCAGAACGCGAGCACGCGGAAATCCTTGCGAAGAGTGCCGGCGCCCGCTTCCGCCCCACCACCGCCGCCATCGGTATCGCCCTTGGGAGTCAGCACACGCCGCGACACGATTCGCTGCCGACTGTCGGCGTTGAACACCTGAAGCGCCTTGTGGACGTACACGGACCCGAGCACGTCCGGCGTCTGATAGGACGTCAACGACAGCACGCCGTAGTCGACCGCCCAGAGCGTGACCTCGCTCGCGACGCCGCGATCGCGCATATCTTTGACGTCGAGCGCAAGCGTGGCGCTGTTGGCCGGGCGGTACTCCTCCTTGTTCGCCGCGACCGACACCGTCAGCCGCTTGGTGAGATCCTCAACCCGCAACTCGACGTACCCGAGTCGGAACGCCGGCTTCCCCGGGTCCGATGCATCGTCATCGCCCGGTGCCGCATCGCGAGTGGATGCGACCGCACCAGATGCCGCATTCGCCGGAGGTGTGACGGCCCTTCCTCTGATCAGGAGCACCGAGACGAACACGTTGGGAATGTCCCCCTCAGCTATGGGCACTGAAATGGACTGCTGCGTCGACGTCAGCATGAACGACCGGTAGGTCTGGATCCCTTCGCGTTCGGTGGTGACGAGCGCTGTCGCACGTTCCCACGGCGACTGAATCATGATCCGGGCCGTCTCACCCGGCTTGTAGGTCTTGCGTTCGGGAACCAACTCGATCCGGTTGTGATCGAACCTCGCCCACGCCGTGTATCCGTCCCCGAGCACGTAGAATGACGTTCGCGTGACGGCGCTTCGTCCGTCGGCGGCTATCCCTTTCGCCTCGAGGACGAAGTAGCCGCCGTTGGCGAACGTGATGTTCAGCGGCGCGGGGTCGGTGCCAGTCGTCAACTTCCAGCTGCCGGCCGGGACTTCCTTCCGCTCGGTGTCCCAGGTGTAAAAGCCGTTGCCTTCAGCGCGTCGGACGCTCTGCCACTGAATCTGCGTCAGCTTGACCTCTACCGGTACCCCGGCAACCGGCAACGCATCGAGTCCGACCGCGACGATCTCCGTTTTCAATCCCTGTTTCTGTTCGACGAAATACGGCGGTCTGCGAACACCGACATACCAGGGAGCAGGATGGACCGTGACGCTCGCGCGGTTGGCGATGTGCTGACGGGAGACATCCTCGACGTCACCTTCGAGGGTATAGACGTAGGGCACCCCGGCGTCGCGCCGCGTGTCCAGGGTCAGCGCGAAGTCGCCGGTCCTGCCCAGCTTTGACTGCTCACGTCGAATTTCGCCTGATGACGCCCGATCCTCGCCGTCCGGGTAGCCGACGAAGATCCAACGGTCTTCTGGAAACTTCTCGGTAATGGCTCGTGGAGCGTTGTAGCCGGGAGTCTTCGAGAAGCTCCAGGTCATCGGGCGTTGGCCCATCGCTGCGCCGAAGAGATATCGCGCCGCGACGACTCCGCTCAACGTCTCTCCCGCGATCGCCTTGTCTCCTTTCAGCGTGACGTCAACGCGGAAGTCCGGCCGCTTGTATGCGGCCACGAGAAACGAGCCCTGCACCGACTTCTCATAGCGGACAAAGTCGTCGTCTGATTCACCCGGCTCGACGTCACGTCGTCTTTCTTCGGCCGTCTTCATTTTGGGTTTGTCGCTCTCGAGAACGGCCCGCAGCGAGTAGTAACCCAACGTCCCGTCCTGCGGCAGCGTCAGCGTCCAGTCGGCGCTGCTCCACGCCGTCAGCTTCACGGTGCGCTGGTCGATCAGGCGGTTCTGACTGTCTCGAACGGTCAAGAAAACGGGTGTGCCGACTGGCAGGAGTCGAATGCCCGTTGGCGTGTTCTGGCGAAGGATCGCCTTGAAGCGCACTTCCTCACCCAGACGATAGACGCCTCGATCGGTGAAGACGCTGCCACGCAGCATCGGCGCCGCTTCATTCAAGTTGACGGCGGTGCCGAAGTCCCACGGGGTGATGCCCTCGTTCCAGTTGCTGCCGACGTAGGCGATGTCGCCGTCCTTCTCCGCCGTCACGACGAAGGCAAACTTCCACCAATTGTCCGGGTCGCGTAGCGGTGTGCCGGTTGCCAGCGCGACGCCATCACTGCCGGTCTGTCCGCTCCAGATCACATTGTTTCGGATGCTGATGATGGAGACCTTGGCGCCCTCGACCGGCGATCCGTTATCCAGCCTCGTGACGAAGACGGCCGTGTTCTGCGGACTGTCCTTCACCGTGATGCCAAGATTGGTGACCTGCACCACAGACGCGCGGGTCTGTGGCTTGTCGTTGTTGCCATCGGCGCGTCGCGCCTTCGGAATCGACTCGCCTTCGCGCACCGCCGTCCAGACGAGGCCGGTCCGGTTCGGTGTCAACGCTCGCGACAGGTCAAGGCCGTGCGATTGAATCCGATCGGCGGTCAGCGGAAGCCGTCTGGTCGTGCCCTCTCCTTCCGGGGCCGCCTGAAAGCGATTCTCTTGAAGAGAGAGCAACGTTGGCATCAACTGCGACGGATCAATCGGCACGGCCCACTGCCGGACGTCGCGGAAGTTGCGCGCGTAGAACGGCAACGTGGCGCCGCCATCCTTTTCCCATACGCCGTGGCCGTCACCGAAACTCGTGAACGCGCTGCGATGCCAGGTGTCAACGATGCCGAGCCACGGATAGCCGAGGACCTGGCCGTCGACCGCGCGAAGATCGGCGCGAACCGCGACGGCGTACTTCCGCACCGGCGGCTGCGCCTCGAATCCCGCATCCTCGAGCGTGATCTGGAACGTTGCGTCGCGGACGATGTCGCCGCGTTGAGGTTTTGGAGCGGACTTGCGAACGTCGGTCGGTGCGAGCGTTATGTCGGTCGCGGTGATGGCGGCGGCGAGGTTGGCCACTCTGATCGGCGCACGAGCCCGGATCGGATTCCAGCGATCGGGGTCACATTCAGAGCTGCAACGGAATCCATCGATGAAGAACGCGCGCTCGGCATGCACAACGAACGCTTGTTCCCGACCGGGCGTTGCGGGACCGGCGGCCGATTTCAACTTTCCGTCGAGTGAGAGCTTCACCCAGCTTTCCGGCAGTACTTGCGTGTTGGTTTCAAAGACGGCGAGGTCCGGCGATGGCGGAAAGCTTTTCTTGTCCCAGTCATCGGTTTGACGAAGCGACACCGGTGTGCTGGCAAAGGCGACCGCTCTCGTCGCTGCAACCTTCGCGTCGAATCGTTGGAGGGCCTGCGGATCGATGGCCGTCACCCGGACCTGCTCTTCCGCGGTGAAGGATGGCGGCTGCCACTCATGCGGTTCCAGCGCCGCCGACAAGGATGCGCCAACATCGGTTACCCGGATCGGCTGATTGAAACGCAGGAGCAGAACCATACGTCCGTCGACCGTCGCTCCACGACGGTACCAATTCGTGCGAAGCAGTCGTACCGTTGGCGTCGTGAACGAGAAAGTCACGGGCTTCAGCAGCTTCAGTCCGCTCGCCGCGGTGGCGCCTGCGGCAATCGTGACCTGATAGGTGGTCGCGTACGGAAGCGGACGTGTGGCATCGGGCGTGAAAATCAGGACCGTCGTTCCCGACCATCTGAATGTTCCCTGGACTGCCGGCGACATCGTGAAGAAGGAAGGACGGACGTCTGTCGGAATCCGTCCGAGCGCTACCATCGGTTCCGAGAACACAACCCGGATCTCGTTGACCTCAGCGAGCGACGCGACCTCGCCCGTTGGTGCGGTGCTGAGAACGGTCAGACCGGCGTCCGCGCGCGGGAGCTGGCCGGCGTCAGCAGAGCCTGCACGAAGACACAGCACGGCCAGGAACAGGACTTCGACAATACGTTTCATGAGGGAATCTCGGAAACGAGGAGGGCTCGCAGGTCGAGCATTCAGCGCTCTGGAGAATTAGACACCGGTTTTGGGATTCCGGAGGGTACGAAGGAAACGGAGTTCGTGGTGAACTCCGTTCTCTTCGCTAACTCCGGTCGCTCAGTTACTGCTCGACCCCGACCGTCAACGGCGACGTCAGTCTCACGGCGACCGTCGTGCCGCGTCCGATCCGCACATCCTTGCCTCTCGTCGTCAGGACCACGGCCGTCCCAGCACCGCCGCCGGCGAGCGCTCCGATGCCCGCGCCCTTCTTCCCGCCGAGAATCCCGCCGACAACCGCACCACCCGCCGCCGGTGCACCGATCGTCAGCGCATCCTTTTTCTTCGTCGCGGGAGCGACGGCAACCCAGGAGCGCGTCTGCATGTTGTAGCGTGTGTCCAGTCCGGCAGGCGCGATTCGGGTGAAGCGAACCGCGACGCGGCCACGTCCCTTCACCTTGCCCGGACGCGTGGCCTCGGACACGTACCCCGATGCGACGCTGCCCGCGGTCAGCGCCGTGCGCCCGTCGACCATCACCGGTGAGGTCAACGTGGCCGATACCGGATCCTCGACGTGCGAGATATCCGATCCAAATCCTCGATCGAGCCGCAGCCGCAGCACTGTCCCTGCGGGGATGGTGACCTGTCGTCTGGCTCGCGCAGCCACCGGGCTCGCAGGCGCGCCGGGAGCCGCAGTCTCAACGGCGACATTCGCAAACAGGATGGCGCCCGTCAGTCCGGCCACCATCGATGCACGCGTGATCAGCGTTTTCATACTGCCCTCCGCCATCAGCCAGCGCAAGGCATGTGCCTATCGTTCAGATTGTTGGGTTATTGCCAGAACCGCCGTAGATGGAGTTATTTACAGGTAGACGTGTCGGGAGCGCTGCCCGACGCGTCGAACACAGCTGTGTGTGCCGATGCCAAAAGTGGACGTTCGGCGAAGGCAAGCTGAACCAAAAAGTCGCTCGATTCGTAAAGCGCTAGCGCGCGGTTCGAGACGGCACGTTGACGGCGAAGACGAAGCGTTCTCCGTCGGGACTGCACACCGTGCTGAGCTGCGCGGGAGCGATGATCGGCGTCGGAATCTCGAAGAGCGCTCGCGGCGCTCGGGACTCGAACGGGGACCCGCTCGTCACGTCCACCGCCATCACCGTTTGCCGCGGCGGCTGCGATAGGTAGAACAACTCCTTGCCGTCTTTCCTCCAGACGATCCCGCCGATACCACCTTCCTGCGAGATCTGCGTTCGCGTCGCGGCGGACCCGGCACTGCCCGAGGCCGGGTCGAGAGCTCTGACATAAATCTGGAACCGGCCGCTGTCGTTCGAGTTGTACGCGAGATACCGCCCGTCCGGCGAGAAGCGGCCGCCACGGCCAAAGAAATCCTCGCGCTCGAGTTCGACCGGCTTACGGTCGCCGCTGAGCGCCAGCAGGAACATGGTGTCGCCATTCCAGAACGTCAGGTAACGGCCGTCTGCCGACCAATCGGTGAGCACGATCGTGGCGCCGGTCGAGTGGACGTACAGCTTCTCCTCCGCGCCTGTGCCGTCCGCGGCGCGACGGTAGATGCCATTTGTGTTTTCACGCACCGACACGTAGGCGATGGATCTTCCATCCGGAGACCACACTGGCGCCGCGTCCGGCGTCGAATCCGATGTGATCGCTCTTCCTTTTCCGGTCTCGATGTCGAACGTCCAGACGTCCTGTGCGTCGCTGTCGATGTCCCTCTTGATCACCGCCAGGCGAGATCCATCGGGTGAGAACGCCGCCTGCGAATAGGAACCTGGCTCACCCACCCGACTCACCACCGCTCCGTGTCGGTCGAAAACGGTCAACTGCTGCAATCCGCGATTCAATCGCTGCTGGCGCGCAAGAAAACGTCCGATGGTGCCATCCTTGCCGCCCGCGGCAATCGCGTCTTTCGACCGCGACGTCAGCGCGTCCTGGAAAGCCGGCACGTCCGGTTTGTTCAACACCTCGAACCCGAAGCCGACGGTCCCCATCTCGTCGAACGATTGCTCACCCCAGAGCGCGCGTCGCGGCGGCGTGATCGGGTTGCGCGGATTCTCCGCCGAGTTGTCGTAGGTGATGGTGACGTCCAGGCGTGTACCCTTCGGCAGCGTGACCGGTTTCTTGTAAACGTAGGTGTCCTGCCAATTGAAGTCCCAGTCAGGGATCCAGAGCAGCGGCCGGGTGGATCCGTCCGGCAGCGTCGCGGTCGCCTTCATTTCTTTCGCCAAATAATGAGCGTGCGCGATCGCCGAATAGATGCTGACGTCACCGGGCAGCGTGAACGAATCGCGGATGGTGAAGCCGGTTTCGCCCGGGGGGATGTCGATCCCCGCACCGACGCCAAACATCGCTGGCAGCTCGACCGAGAAGACGTCCTTGTTCGGTGCCTTGTCAGCGAAATAGATCCCGATCTGCGATTTCTCCGTCTCCGGTTTGCCGCTCAGGTGAAAGTGCATCTGCAGCAGGAAGTCGGCACCCTTCGGCAGCCGTGCGGCAATTCCTTCCGGGAACATCATCGGGGTGGCGCCGACGGCCCATCCGCCAAGGCTGCGCGACCCGCCGCGATCGTTGACGACGCCGACGGCTCCCATGCCGCCGAAGCCGGGGCGGCCGTCCGCGCCATCGCGCGCCGCCAGGCTGCCGCCGGCCACCTGGGCGAACAACGCGTGATGGACGACCTTTCTCGCGCTCGGTCGGAACTCGATGCCACGAACCCACTTGTCCTCGGTCAGCTTCGTCGGGATGACGAAGTTGCGAAAGACGTCGGGTCCGCTCGCCGGGAGATCGAATCCGACGGGCATCTCCAGGATCAAATCCGGCTGGCCAAGGCGCCACCCGTCGGGTGCAAAGACCGGCAGTTTCGGCATCCTCGAGTCGTCGCCGCGTGGCATGCCGTTTTTCACCCACGTCGCGATCGTGGCGATCTGTGCATCGCTCAGGCTGCGCTCGCCGACGAACTCGCCATATCCGTGGACCGCGTGCCACGGCGGCATGAACTTCGATTCGGTGACCCTCGCGATCTGCTTCCCCTTCTTGACAACGTCTTCGTAGGTAATCAAGGAAAACGGCGCAACTTCCCCGGGACGATGGCAGGTCACGCAGTTGGCATAAACGATCGGCGCAATCGTCTCGGTGAACGTGGGATTGGTGGACGTCGCCCGCGCTTGCGACGCGCGGACACCATTCGTCTGCGATCGGAGGTTTGCAGAACTGAGCCCGACCGCCACGATCAGGCTCACTCCGACGACGGTAACCACGCGGGTCCTCGCCTTCATCTCACCGTTTCATCTCTGTGGGATCGACGATGTAACACCCGAGCGACTCCGTCTCGGTCTTCGGGACCGGCCGGCCGGCCAGGACCGCGTCGAGCGCCGACCGGAGATCGTGCTCGGTGACCTGGCGCCGGGTTGTGCCAAGCGCCGCGTAGAGGTTGTCGATTCGACCCCGATATCGAATCTTGCCGGCACGATCGACGACCACCGCTTGTGGCGTCACCGACGCCTTGGCGCGCTTCGCCACAGTTCTGGTCCGATCGATCACGGCGGGAATCTTCGCGTAGCCGTACTCCGCAAGGTGCTTGCGGATCGCGTCGTCCAACTGCCGGCCAGACGGTGACAGATCGACATCCTCGTATATCAGCGAACACTCAACGCCGCGACTGCCGTATTCACGGCAGATGCTCTGGATCTCGGGAGCGTACGAGTTCGAGATCGGGCAGTCGGTCGCGACGAAGAACATGACGGTGGCAGGACCAGTCGGCTCAAATAGTTTCATCACCTGCCCGCTGAGATCGATCACTTCGGCGGTCGGTCTCTTTTGGGAGACGGCAGCAAGCGGTTGCGGGCCACGGCCTGCCGCAAATGCAGCGATCCCGGGAATCAAGGCGGCCGCCAATAGCGCGCGGGCAGATCGCATCTCAGCCTTCGAATGGGCAGTCTGCGCGTAGTATGACCGATCGGGCAAGCCGTCGTCACGCGATGCGGCCCTTGCTCGACGTGGTGCCACAAGGGTCGACTGGGTTCCGCTGGGTTCGTTCCGCGTAAGATAGATGGTCGAATGCGAGAAGACTTGAAAACCGCGATCAGGTCGATGCGCTCAGCCTGGAGCATCAGCGTGGCTGCGGTCGCCGTGCTCGCGGTGGCAATCGGCGCCGCGACGACGATTTTTTCTGTCGTGGACGCGGTGGCGCTTCGCGGTCTGCCATTTCACGACCAGGATCGACTCGTCGCGGTTGGTGAGCGATCGACGCGGCCGGTGCAATCGAACCTCCGCGATCCCGACGCGCTTGGATGGGTGTCTCCGCAAAACTATCGGGACTGGGCTGCCGAGCAGCGTGCGTTCGAGTCGATGGCGGCGATCGCCAGCGGATGGTTCACGCTCCGGCGTCCGGGTGTCGAACCGGAATCCATCGTGCCGCAGCGGGTGACGTCAGGGTTTTTCGACGTCCTACGCGTCCATCCGTCGCTTGGCCGAGCTTTCACCGCAGAGAACGAAGACGCCGGTCGCGAACGCGTGGCCGTCCTCAGCGACGCCGCGTGGCGGCGATGGTTTGGCGCCGATCCGCAGATTGTCGGCCGATTGATCCCGCTCGAAGACCTCGAAGGCGGGCAGGCGGCGACGGAGAGCGGCGGATACGAGGTCGTCGGCGTCATGCCGCCGGGATTCGCGTATCCGGTGGCCTCGACGCGCTCGACCGACATCTGGATTCCGTATGTCGTTCCGCCGGATCAGAGGATTCGCGATCCCCACAAACGGGCGCTCTACCTCCAGGTCATTGCCCGGCTCAAACCCGCTGTGTCGATCGAGAGCGCGCAGGCGCAGATGACGCAGGTCGGAGCGGCAATCGAGCAGGCGAATCCGGTGTGGAACAAGGACCTGACGATCGGAGTAAGACCGCTGGTCGATCATATTGTTGGCACCAGGATCAAGGCGTGGATGTGGCTGCTCCTTGGGGCGGTCGGGCTCGTGCTGCTGATCGCGTGCGCGAACATTGCGAACCTGCTTCTTGCACGAGCGACCGCTCGCCAGCGTGAGACAAGCATTCGGGCGGCGCTTGGCGCCGGCCGATGGCGGCTGGTCCGGCAGATGTTGGTCGAGAGTCTGGCGCTGTCCGCGGCCGGAACGATTGCGGCGGTGATTCTGGCATGGTGGGCCGTCGACGTGCTGCGATCGTCGATGCCCGACGATTTGCCACGAGTCGTCGCGATCGCACTCAATGGACGCGTGCTGGTGATGAGCAGCGTTATCGGCATCCTGACCGCGCTGATATTCGGCATCGTGCCGGCGTTTCAGGTGTCCTCACTCGATCTGGCGACCGCGCTGAAAGATGGTGCACGTGGAGCCGCCGGAAGCCGTCAGCGCCTTCGGAGCGCGCTGGTGGTCGTCGAGATCGCGCTTGCCCTCGTGTTGCTGGTCGGCGCCGCCCTTTTCATTGGAAGTTTTCTCTCGGTCCTGAGGATCGATCCGGGGTTCGATTCGTCAAACCTGTTAGTCGCGCAGATTTCTCCGCGCGTC
The DNA here is from genome assembly GCA_046732715.1 of Acidobacteriota bacterium. Lineage (GTDB taxonomy): Bacteria > Acidobacteriota > Vicinamibacteria > Vicinamibacterales > 2-12-FULL-66-21 > JALZOC01. The sequence continues at coordinate 23,702 of JBKPNQ010000101.1, forward strand.
GAGTCCAGAACCCAACCCAGGAACGTCTCTCCAGCGCTCGCCGACATCGTCGACCGCGCGGAGCATATTCCCGGCGTGCTCACCGCTGCGGCGGTCTGGACCGGCGTCCCGCTTGGTGGCACCATCTCAAAAACGACGATTTCAATCCGCGGGCGTGACCTGCGGGAACTCAATTCAGACGGAGCCGGAATTGTCATCCGACAGGTGACACCCAACTATCACCGCGCCCTGAAGATCCGCCTGCGCGCCGGGCGCATGTTCGACTCGCGAGATCGAAATGGCACGGCGCCGGTCGTCATCATCAACGAAACCGCCGCGCGCACGTACTTCCGCGATGCCGATCCGATTGGCCAGATTGTCGGGATCAAGGGGAACCGCACCATTGTCGGCGTCGTCGGCGACGTTCACCAGGTGAGCCTCGAGACCGATCCGCTGCCAGAGGCGTTCATACCGCTCGAGCAATCCGAGGCGTTCGGCGGGGACCTTGTCGTCCGGACGATCGGCAATCCACACGACGTAGTGTCTGCATTGAAGAGCACGGTGTTTGCCGTGCTGCCCGACGTTCCTCTTCGAAACGTCCGGACGATGGAACGGATGATGGCGACGCGAATCGCGCAGCGCAAGATGAGCATGCTGCTGCTGGGGCTGTTCGGCTTCCTGGGGCTCGTCATAGCCGCGGTTGGCATCTACGGGCTGATGGCTTACCTCGTCACCCAGCGCACCCGCGAGATCGGCGTGCGCATGGCCCTCGGTGCCACACGTCTGGCCGTCGTCGGCCTGGTCTTTCGGAACGCGGCGATGCTCGTCGTCGCCGGGCTGGCAATCGGCGGCGTCGCTTCCTGGTACGTGAGCGCCGCGGCGAGAACATTTCTGTTCCGGCTGCAACCCGCCGATCCGCGAGCCTTCGCGGCGGCCGCCCTGTTGCTCTCGCTTGCGGGCCTTATTGCCGCGATCGTTCCGGCCCGCCGCGCCGCGAGCGTCGATCCGATCGTCGCCTTGCGATCCGAATGAGCGCGTGGCGGTCCATCTCTCGACGTCGCTTCTTGCGAGCGTCGGCGATGCTTTCGTGTACCAATGGTAACTCTTACTTAGTTGATGATCGGCCCCGGGCGTCCCTTGAACGGCCTCGCGAAGAGCGATTTGCTCATCGGCGGGTCGTTGTCAGGGTCGTCGTTCCCGCGGGGACGCTGATACGCGATGGCGGCGTGATAGCTCTCGCTCGCGCTCAGCTCGCCGACCGGACAGTTGCCCGGGGCTTCCGGATACATGACGCTCGATTTGTCGCCGACGTGGAAGAACCCGAGCGCGTGTCCGACCTCATGAACGACGACCTGGCCGGGGACCTTGATGCTCCCGCATGAGCAGACCGGGTTCATGATGAGCTGGATGTCGCCGGGATCGGCGCCGACATATGACTGGCCACAGGTGACATGTTCGCCAGGACTGTTCTGAACCGTGATGTTGATCCAGCCGGGCGTTCCGGGACGACCCTCTTTACCACTCTCGAGCACCGCCGTGTATTGGCCGCCGGTCCATGCCGGCACCGCCCGGTTCACCGCGTCTCGAATGGTGTTCAGCACGTCGGCCGGCACCGCGCGACCGATCTGATCGACGGTCTGGAGATAAAACTTCGGCTGCTGCGACCACCGCTGCAGCGGATACGGGCCGTCCTCCTCATCGAACGTTCCGCGCGCCAGCTGTCGGTAGAAATCCATCGAGAACGGCGCGGAGTCGCGAATCAAATCGAGCGTGACATCGGAGCGCTGCGTCTGAATAGCGATCCATTGCTCTCGGTTGATGAACCCGGTGGCGGTCAAGGTCACCTTGCTGGGACTTGGAGGAGGATTTCCGGTGGAGCTCAGTGAGTACGCACCGCTCCCGTCAGTCGATACCGCCGGCATGTTCCATGACGGCTTGACGGACGCATTCGAGACGCCCTTGTGCGCCGCCGTATCGACGACGCTGCCGGATACCGACCATGTGTTTGACGACGGGGTGGGTGACGGGTCCGTCGGCGAGCTCTTGGACGACGACGATCCGCCTCCACACGCAGTCGCGCACAGAATCGCTAACGCACTCGACGCGAGGCGAACGGACAGCGTGGACACAGTGATCGCGTAATTGGCAATCGCCACGCCAACGAGCGACCGCGGCCGGGGCGAGTCGCCCGATAAGAAGTTATCGATTGGCGTTTTCTCGCCTTGCACGGTTTCGCAGCGAGAGCGAATGCAAGCGGCTGAGCAAGAAAATTCACTGGAAGACTGACGTTTTTGTCGAGAACGCTTACGGATTTTGTCCTATCTCGCGTCGATACTCCCCTGCACTTCACCTGATTCTTCTATCGATTTCGCGCGCGAGCACACTGATCACGAGCGGCATCGGAATTGGAGTAACACATGACATGACCATGCATTTCCTCGGGCGGATCGTCAAACGTTTCGCGTTCGTCCCACTTCTGCTCACGCTCGCCTCGCCTGCATGGGCCCAGGACGAGATGCCAACCGGTGGTGGATTTGCGAAAGACGGGATGTTCGTCGGCGCATCCACCCTGCTCAATTTTTCGTTTAGTGGAGACACCTTCGACGGTGAGTCCGCGTATATGCGGGAAGGCGGCAGCGAGATCGTGATTCTGCCCCGCTTCGATGGCGCTCACAACGTCATGCGCTTTGTCGGAGGCTATCGCGCGGGACGCGGCTCGTTCGAGGTCAGCTATGACCGGACAAAGCACAACGGCACGTTCATTGGTACACCGGTAGAAGCCACGTTCCATGTGCTCAACTTTGACGAACGGATCTACCTGATGACGAAGGGGCGCATCCAGCCGCACGTTCTGCTCGGCGGGTCGATCCCCTGGCTGAAAATCGCCGACGGATCCTTCGATGATCCGAACCTCGGAGATGCGAGCTTCAGAGGCTTCGGCTTCAACACGGAAGGGGGGGTGACGGTTTATCCGCACCCGCGAGTCGGCGTCAGCGCGGGCTATCGCTACCGTATGATGTGGTTCGATTCGGCCAGCGGCGTCAACCACGAGGCGGCCAAACTGCGACCGCGTTTCCACGAGAACACCGGCAGCATCGTCCTCACGGGCCTGTTCACGTTCTAAGGCCGGGGCTCAGGTTTCAAAACCTGTCTGGCCACGCGCCACAGGTTTTGAAACCGTCTCTCTACCCGTGGCGTGATTCAACGGCAGGGCGCCACCGTCCGACTGTCGCCGCGGAAATCTTCGACAGCCATTCCCTGGCACCCTCTCCCACCAGCGCCTTCTCGATCGCGTCGAATTTCACATAGGCCACAGGGACGAGAAGCAGCGTCAGGAACAGACAAAGCGACTGACCGCCGATGATCGTGACGGCAATGGCCGCACGGCCAGTACCGCCAATGCCGATGCCAAGCGATGTTGGAATCAGGCCGGCGATAATGGCGGTCGTGGTCATCAGGATCGGGCGAAGCCGCGTGCGGCACGACTCCACGATCGCCTCGCGCAACGGCATACCACGCTGCCGCAACACGTTCGCATAGTCGACCTGCAGGATCGAATTCTTCTTGACGATGCCGAGGAGCAGCAGCATGCCAAGCGCGCTCCAGAGATTGAGGGTGCGCCCGGTTATCCATAGAGTGAACAAGGCGAACGGTATCGCAATCGGCAGGACAAGCATGATGACGACCGGCTGGAGGAAGCTCTCGAACTGCGACGCCAGCACCATGTAGACGAAGATCATGGCGAGGCCGATGGCCATGATCATGTTCGCCGTGGTCTCGTCGAGAATTTTCGACTGTCCCTGGAACTTGAACGACATCGTCGGCGGCATGTTGAGCTCCGTCAACATCTTCCGGACGTCGTTGGTGGCTTCATCCAACGCGTGTCCGGGCGCGATATCGGAGATGAACATGACCGCGAACTGGCGATCGGACCGCTGCAGCGTCGTCGGTCCGAGCCCGCGCTGGAGTTGAGCGATGTTGTCGATGCGAACCGGGCCATTCGGCGACGGAACGGTCAACCGCCCGATCTGTTGAATGTCGCCCCGTTGGTTCTCGAGCACGCGAATCTTGACCGGGTATTGCTCCTGTCCTTCTTTATAGAAGGAGATCTCGTCGTCGCCGGCGACGGCCAGGCGGAGCGTGTTGCCGATGGTCGCCATCCGGACGCCCAGGTCGGCGGCGCGTTTGCGGTCGACCGCGACGTGAATCTCCGGATTCGACACGTTCAGGGCGATTTTTGGTTCGGTGAGACTGGGAATCTTCTGCGCGGCCGTCAGCGCGCGCTTGGAATACTCGGCAATTTGACTGAGGTCCGGACCGAGGATCTGCAGCGCGATCGGAAAGGAGATGTTGCCTTCCCCGCTTCCCAACGCGGTGCGCGAGCTGATGCTCGGTCGGTAACTGGGATGCGCCAAAAGGCGCTTGCGCATCTCGGTAATGATTTGCGCCTGCGTATTCTTGCGCTGATCGGGTGGCAGCGCCTGGCAAAGGAAGTGGATGTGGGTCGGCGAGCTCAAGTTCGCCGTCACGCCTACGGATGGCTCGATATCGGCGACGCCTTCGATGCCGCTCAGTTCATTGACCAGATTGAACGCAATCTCGCTCGTCCCTTCGAGCGATGTGCCTTCAGGCGAATCGACGTGAATGATCCATTCGCCCATGTCTTCGTTCGGTACGAACTCGCGTCCGACCATCCGGTTCAGCGGAAAGGTGAGCAGCGCGGTGACGACGGAAACCCCGATGATGATTCCGGGATGATTCAGTGCCCAGTTCACCTGCCTGACGTACCAGTGATCGAGCCAATGGAAGAAGCCCTTCTCTTTCGTCTTGTGATCGGCCTCCGCGTCCGAAAGCTTCAAGAACCTCGAGCTGAGCATCGGCGTCAAGGTAAAGCTGACCAGCATCGACACGAGGATCGAAAACGCCATCGTCCAGCCGAACGGATTGATGAACCGCTTGGCGTAGCCGTTCATGAACGCGATGGGCAGGAAGATCACCACCAGCGACAGCGTGGTCGCCATGACCGCAAGCGCCACTTCGCGTGTGCCCTGGATGGCCGCTTCGAAAGGCGTACAGTTCTTCTCCTCGATGTACCTGAAGATGTTCTCGAGTACCACGATGGCGTCGTCGATCACGATACCGACGGCGAGCGTGATTCCCAGCAGCGTCATGTTGTTCAGCGTGAACCCCATGATGTTCATCAGGGTGAACGACGAGATGATCGAAGCGGGGATCGCGACCGCCGAGATGATGACGGCGCGGAGATTTCTGATGAAGAACATCACCACGACCGTCGCGAACAGCGCGCCGAAGATCAAATGTTCTTCGAGAGAGGAGATGGAGGCGTAGATGAACTTCGAATCGTCGCGAATGACGGTCACCTTCGCCGACGGTGGAAGGGAGCGCTGAATAATCGCCAGCTTGGCACGGACGCCTTCAATAACCGCGACCGTGTTTTCCCCCATCGCGCGACGGATATCGAGCATCACCGCAGGCGTCTTGCCCAGCCAGACCGCACTGATCGGCCGCTGGAACGTGTCCTCCGCGTAGCCAATATCAGAGACGCGGATCGGCGTACCGTTGCGCGTGGCGACAACGATGTCGTTGAAGCTGGCAGAGGCGTCGACTCGCCCGAGGGTGCGGAGCAGCAGCTGACCCTTGCCCTGCTCGACGGTTCCGCCGGGAATCTCGACGTTCTCCGCCACCAGCGCATCGCTGACCTGCGTGATCGACAAGCCGTACGAGTTCAGCTTTTCGATGTCGACGACGAGGTGGATCTCACGAGCCCGTCCACCTGCGAGGCTGACCTCGCCGACGCCATTGACCGCCTGGATCGATCGGGCGATCTGCTTGTCTGCCAGCTCGGTCAACGTCCGAAGGCTCATCCCATCGGAAGACACGATCAGCGACATCACCGGATCGGCGTCGGGATCGACCTTGGTGATGACCGGTGGGAGCAGCGCCGGCGGCATGTTGCGGATCGCGCTCGCCACTTTCTCGCGCACATCGTTCGCGGCGTCGTTGATGTCGCGCTCGAGGACGAAGCGGACCGTGATCTGCGCCCGCCCTTCCGCCATCCGCGCCTGCATCTCGTCAATGCCTGACACGCCGCTGATCGCCTCTTCCATCGGCTCGACAACCGACGACGACAGCTCATCGGGGCTCGCGCCCGGGAGCGACAACGCCACGCTCACCGTCGCAGGGTCGGCTTTTGGGAAGAGGTCCACACCAAGGCTGCGGAACGAGAATGAGCCGAGCACCACCAGCGACATGACGAGCATCGTGGCGAACACGGGGCGGCGGACGCAGAGGTCAGAGAGCACGGGGAGACTCCAGTAAGTGCCGGGCGAACGGCCGATAAGAGCCGCTGCCCAGTATACGCTGGAGGCAGGCGCAAACCCCCGGTAGCGCGCTGCTTCAGCAGCGCGTTGTAGTCGTGACACGGAGCGATAGCTCTGGCGCGACGGTATCAGTGCCTGTGGCTGTCCGGCATTCCCAACCGCTGGATCGTATCCCGTTCGAAATCGAACTCGATCAGAACCACGGGCTCCGTGCCGACGACCCAACCGTCATGGCCGGGCTCGATGGCCACGATCTGCGGCGCCTTGTGCTCCACGACGCACCCGTCGGCGTATTCGACGTGGATCTCGCCGCTCACGAGAAACCCGACGTGCGCGTGCATGCAGAGGTCGGTGCCGACGGCCGGTTTCATGTCGACTGACCAGCGGAACCCCGGCGGATACACCATGCGCTTGACGCGTGCATCGCCGGCCCGTCCGACCTCGAGGCGGACGTGACCGACCTCGCGGAGCTCAGCGCCCTTGACCGGCGCAAGTGATGGCTTTGCCGTCCTGGGCCGTGCTTGCGCCCCCCTCGCGCGCTTGTTTGTGGCAGCGAGTTTCCTCGTGTTGCCTTTTCGAGCCGACGCTCTCTTTAACGGCTTCTTCTTTTTTGTCATGTGACCTCACGTGGACCGGCGGCCGATGCTAACACGCACGCGAACGGCCTGCATCGATCGACGACAGCACACAACGTGAATGGCCCCGGTGCGAAGCCATACAGCTCGTGCACCGCTTGCTACACCTCGCTTCATGTGCTCGCGCGATGAACCCGAATCGGCGCGGCCTCACGAATGGTACGTCAGTTGCGGGGCTCACGAACGACGGGCAAATCGGCTCGTCAAACCACCACTCTTCGAGATGAGTCCGAAAAGCCCCGCCGCGAGCGGTGACGTTCGCGCGCAACTTCGAGATGTTCGCCGCGGCAACATACCAGCGCCATTGCGCTCCAGTGACGGCGATGTACCTCAGCGCGGCAGGTATTCGGCATCATGTCTTCAGGAGTGGCGGTGAGTTCAATGCGACATCTCGAGGAGGTGTAATGGGTCACGTACAAGGAAGCACGTTCGGAGTTGGCACGCCGACGTTCCAGCCCCAGTCGGGAACTTCATGGGGATTCAGTCCATACACGGGCCAGCCGTTCGGCACTCAGTCGTTTCCTCAGCACTACGCGCAGTCGTTCTTGAATCAACCTGGATATGGAGTCGGCTCGACACCGCCGCTGCAGCAGGTTCTGCAATTCCTGCAATTCGTCCCGCAGCAGGTGCAGCAGCTGCAGGCGTTGCAGCAGCAGCTCGCACAGATCCAGCCGCTGCTGCAGTACGTTCCGGCCCAGCTCCAGCAGCTCCAGCAGATGATTCAGTTCATCCCGCAACAGATCCAACTTCTCCAGCAGCAGCCGTACGGTTCAGCCTTCTCGGGCGCCTCCAATCTCGGACTGACGCCTCAGGCCTTCGCCGGCACTGGTGCCAGTTACGTGATGTAACTCGCGGCTGAATCAACGGCCGTGGCGGTTTGCGCGCGCACGTTCGCAGGCCGCCACGAACACTCATGAAAACAGGAGAGTTCAAAAATGATGGAAGCTCTATTTGGTTCGGCCGCTCCAATGTGGACAACTCTGCCGCCGACGGGATTCGGCCTTCACGCGCCGATTGCCTTTGGCAATGGTCCGATCGGGCAGTCGGTGTTCGGTCCGCCGAGCTTTGCCGGTCCGGCGAGCGCAGGGGCGGCACCCCCGCAGTCGTTGCCAGGGCCAGCGCCGATTCCGACGAGTCCATACGGACAGACACCCGGGATGATCCCGGTGTCATCTCAAAGCCTGGGCGGCCCAGCGTTTCCACGCGGTCCGTCGTTCTTCATGGGCACTGAACCGCTGGTCGCTCTGACGGCTCCCGCACTCGTTGCAGCGGTCGCGATGCGTCGGGGACAGCCGCAGGGGCCGACCAACGATCAGGAGATCGAAGACTTCGTCTACGACGCGCTCGAGCTCGTGCCGGGTACATCGGACGTTGAAGTGCGCTGTGAGGGCGGTCGGGCGACGCTGGCGGGGAGCGTTCAGCACAAGCGAATCAAGCGCGATGTCGGGGAGATCGCGTGGGCGCTGCCGGTCGTGCACGACGTGCAGAACAACCTCGCGATTGCGTCACGGCGGCGATCGCGTGGAAGCGCCCGCGAAGGCGAGGGGGCCGCGAATATTCCAAACCGAAAACAGAGTTGATGTCACGGACCGCGCGTCGGACGGCTCGCATTCGAGCCGATGTGGCGCGCGGTTCCGCGCCTTATATCTCTCTCAACGCGACCAACGGATCCATTCGCGCCGCCCGGCGCGCGGGTACATAACACGCCGCCAACGCGACGGCCGCAAGAATAACCGCAGAGCCGATGAGCGTCAGGGGATCCCGCGCGCCAACGTTGAAGAGCAGTGTTCCCAGCAGCTTCGTCAGCCATAGCGCGCCGCCCAGGCCGAGTGCGAGCCCGACAAGCGTCAACGTCATGCCGTTCGCGATCACCATGCGCAGCAGGGTCGCGCCAGTGGCTCCCAGCGCCGCACGCAGCCCGATCTCATGGGTCCTCTGCGCAACCGTGTAGGAAATGACGCCGTAGATGCCGATTGCCGACAACAGAAGCGCCAGTGACGCAAACACCGCCAGCAGTGTGGTGCGGAGCCGGGTAGACGATACCGACGTGGTCTTGAGTTCGTCGAGTGTTCGGATATCGCTGACGACCTGATTGCGATCGACTTCGTGCACCGCCTGCGTGATCGATTTCGACAGCGACGTGGGCTCGACCGCCGATCGCACGACGATGTTGACGAAGGGCGACGGCCCTTGTTCACTGGGCACGTAGACGCCAGGTCGCACGGTGCCGTCGAGTGAGCTCGTCCGTTCGTCAGCAATCACGCCGACGATCTCCCACGGAATCTCAGGTCCGAGTTGCGGCTTGCCTGGAACAATTTCCTGAATCAGCAAGTGTTGACCGATGGGCTCCTGATTTTCAAAGAACCGTTTCGCCATCGACGTGTTGATCACGGCAACCGGTGTCGAGCCCTTGACGTCACGATCTGTCAATCCCCTGCCTTTGGTGACTTGGATGCCCAGCACTTTGAAGTAGTTGGCGTCGACGTTCTTGAAACCGCATGCCTGCCGGTTGGCCCGATCGACCTGGTCCCGACCAGCGATGAGGAAAGGCATGCCGTTGCTGAAGCCCTCGAACGGAAGTCCATTGCTCGATGCGGCGCCGGTGACGCCGGGTACGCTGTTGATTCGCGTCACCATCTGACGCACGTATGCGCTGAGCTGGGCGGCGTCCTCAAAACGGTCGCCGGCGATCGGCAGCCTCATCGTTAGCACGTTGGCGGGGTTGAAGCCCAGCTCGACGTCCATCATCCGGAAGAAGCTGCGCACGAGCAGGCCACCGCCGGCCAGCAGGATGAACGCGAGCGCGACTTCGATCACGATCAAGGCGTTGCGAAGACGGCGGCGGCCGCTGTCGCCTGCGGCGCCTCGTCCGCCTTCTTTCATCGCGCCGGCGAGGTCAGGTTTGGTTGCGCTCAGCGCCGGAGCCAGCCCGAACACGACGCCGGTGATCACGGCGAGCGCGAAGGTGAATGCCAGGACCCTCAGATCCATCTCGACGTTGATCGCCGAAGGCAGATAGAAAGGCGGCAGCATGTACTTCAGCCAGATCATCAGCCCGTACCCGAGACCGATGCCAAGGACGCCGCCGATGGTCGCCAGCAATACGTTCTCCGTCAGGAACTGGCGAATGAGTCGACCGCGTCCGGCACCGAGTGCCGCCCGAACCGCAACCTCGCGTTCGCGTGACGTGCCTCGCGCGAGCACGAGGTTCGCGACGTTTGCGCAGCCGATCAACAGCAGCATGCCGACGGCGGCGAGGAGGACGTATAGCGACGTCTGCAGCTGCTGGCCGACGACGATGTCCATGTAGCGGAGCGTCGAAACGCCCCAGCCCTTGTTCGAGTCTGGATAGTCGGTGGCGATGCGCGCGCCGATGGCGTCGAGCTCGCTGCGCGCCTGTTCGAACGTGACGTTTGGTTTCAGCCGGGCGACGACCGACAGCCAGTGAAAATTCCTCGTCCGTTCTGAAGTGTTGAACGCGAGCGGACGCCACAGCTGATTGAACGCGCGGTCGAAGGGGCTGTTGGCCGGCATCACGCCGATCACCGTGTACGGCTCGCCATTCAGCGTGATCGCCTTGCCGACGATGCCCGGGTCGCTCCCGAACTGCGTGGCCCACAGCCGATGGCTCAGCACGATGACGTGCTCTTTGCCGGGTGTGTCTTCGTCTGGCGCAAAGGTTCGACCGAGTAGCGGCGCGACGCGGAAGACCTCGAAGTAGCCGGCCGACACCCGTCCCGCGCGCAGCAGCACGGGATCACCTTGGCCGGTCATCGTCAGGGATCCGCCGGTCGACGCGACCATCGCCTCGAACGACGTGCTCTGTTTCTGCCAGTCGAGGAAGTTCAGCGCGGACACGACGTTGTTGCCACCGCCCGGTGGCTTCTCCCAGATCTGGAGGATGCGCTCCGGCTCGGCATACGGGAGCGGCTTGAGCATCGCGGCATCGACGAAGCTGAAGATGGCGCTGTTGGCGCCAATGCCGAGGGCGAGCGTCACAATCGCGACCGCGGCAAATGCCGGCGCCTTGAGGAGTGTTCGGATTCCGTAGCGGAGGTCCTGGGCAAACTCGTCAAACACACGCCCTCCAGAGAGATGAGTGACGGCTTAGACGAGAACGCCGTCTGAATGGTTGGCGCTTTTCTCCATCCCTGTGCTCGTCCCTGGCGTATCCTTCCGGGCATGAACCGTCTCACCTACGCCGCCTTTCTCCTGGTGCCATCGATCCTCGCAACCCAGGCGCAGACTCCTCCGCCGATCGATCGCGAATACACGCTCGAATCGACCATGCTTGGGTACCGCGGCATCGGCGGGGACATCGACGGCATCCGCAATCCTCCCCTGTGGGCACGCGCCGGAGAGAACGTCCGCATCACCATCGTCAACGGCGAATTGATGGTGCACGACCTTTCGCTCGAGAAGCACAACGTCAGGACCTCTCAGATTCTCGACAAGGGAGCGACGTCGAGCGTGACCTTCAAGGTGAAGGAATCCGACATCTACTTTTGTTCAGTCCCGGGGCATCGAGCCGCCGGCATGGAAGGACGATTTGAAGTGTCCGACCAACCCGTCGTTCAGTCGGCCGGCGTCGTGCCGCTCCTCAACGGGCGGCCGCTGAACCTGGATTTCGAGACTGGCACGCTCGACAACTGGACGGCCACAGGCGACGCGTTTGCGGTGGTGAAGGAAGACACTCAGCGCCGCGATCAGCGCATCGCCGGAGCGTACTGGGTCAGCAGCGGTATCAACGGCAACGCGCGGAAGGGCACTCTGTCGTCGGTGCCGTTTCGGGTCACGGCTCCCAATGCCAGATTTCTCGTTTCCGGTGGCGCATTTGCCAGCACGCGTGTGGAACTGGTGCTCGCTGACGACAACACGGTCATCTACACGATTTCCGGTGCCGACCAGGCGGCGTTCCGACCCGCCGTCGCAGATCTCAGGCAGTACGTCGACAAGGACATTTTCATTCGCCTCGTAGACGACGAGACCGGCGCGCCCACGGCGGCGTACCTCCGTGAGAGCGCGTGGGCGCACATCAATTTCGACGACTTCCGCCTTCACGAGAAGCGGCCGTTCTTTGCCAACGAGATCGTCCCTTCCGAGATGAGCACGATGCCGCCGATGGATGTGCTCCCCTACGCCGGGCTGTCAGGCACGGAAGCGGCGAAGGCGATGAGCCTGCCGCCTGGTTTTTCTGTGACGCTGGCCGCAGCGGAACCGGATATCGAAAAGCCGATCGCCTTCACGCTCGACGATCGTGGACGCTTGTGGGTGGCGGAGGCTCACACCTATCCCGTGCGCGCTTCCGAAGGCCAGGGGCGGGATCGCATCCTGATATTCGAGGACACGGACGGCGACGGCCGTCTCGATAGCCGCAAGGTGTTCATCGAACACTTGAACCTGGTGAGCGGCATCGAGGTGGGATTTGGCGGAGTGTGGGTGGGCGCCGCGCCGAATCTTCTCTTCATTCCAATTGCTGATGGCAGCGACCAGCCGGCTGGACCGCCGCAGGTCATGCTGGACGGCTGGGGCTACGAGGACACGCACGAGACGCTGAACACCTTTACCTGGGGGCCGGATGGCTGGTTGTACGGGACCCACGGTGTGTTCACGCAGTCAAATGTTGGCAAACCCGGAGCCCCCGATTCCGAACGGATCAAGCTCAATGCCGGCGTGTGGCGTTTCCATCCGGTTACGCACGCCTTCGAGCTGTTTGCCGAGGGCACGAGCAATCCGTGGGGCCTCGACTTCAATGACTACGGACACGCCTTCGTGACGGCGTGCGTGATCGAGCACCTCTATCAAGTCGTGCAGGGTGGGCGATACAAACGGCAAGCGGGGCAACACGTCAACCCGAACATCTACGACGACATCAAGACGGTGGCGGACCACGTGCACTGGGTCGGCAACAAGGGACCGCACGCCGGCAACAGCCGGTCGGATGCGGCCGGAGGCGGCCATGCCCACGCTGGCGCGATGATTTACCTCGGTGGAGACAGCTGGCCGAAGGAATACCGCGACGCGATCGTGATGAACAACATTCACGGCGCTCGCGCCAATATGGATCGGCTGAAGCGGACGGGGTCAGGGTATGCCGCCGCACACGGTCCCGACTTTTTGAAGGCGAACGACTCGTGGAGTCAGATGCTGAATTTCCGGTACGGACCGGATGGCTCGGTTCACGTGATTGACTGGTACGACAAGAACCAGTGCCACAGTAGCAACCCGGAGGTTCACGACAAGACGCTCGGGCGGATCTACAAGATCAGCCACGACGGCGACAGGTGGGTGAAGGTCGATCTGGCAAAAATGTCGTCGGAGGAGCTGGTTGATCTGCAGGCACATCACAACGACTGGTACGTGCGCCATGCGCGCCGGATCCTTCAGGAGCGTGGACCCGATCCGAAGGTTCATGAGCGCCTGAAGCGCATGCTCCACGACAATCCGGACGTCACGCGAAAGCTGCGCGCACTGTGGGCACTGCACGTCACGCGCGGCGTATCCGAGCGCGACCTGCAGGAGCTCCTCAACCACGAAAGCGAGTACGTCCGCAGCTGGGCGGTGTATCTGCTCGTCGAGAACAAGAACCCGTCGGACGGCACACTTCGGATGTTTGCGAAGTTGGCGCGCGACGACAAGTCGCCGCTCGTCCGGCTCTATCTGGCGAGTGCACTTCAACGCACGCCGGCGGCGAAGCGATGGGATGTGCTTGCGGCACTCCTCGCTCACGCCGAGGATGCGTCGGATCAAAACCTGCCCTTGATGGTGTGGTATGCCGCAGAACCGGCCGTGGAGCTGGATATGCCGAGAGCGCTCACGCTCGCGGCGGGATCGAAGCTGCCGCGACTCTTCCAATTCACGGTTCGCCGAATCGCCGCGGTGGGCAGCCAGGACGCGCTGAAAGCGCTGACCGATCGGCTCGGACGCACCGCCGAGGCCGACGGGCGCCGTGAGCTCGCGAGCGGCATCAATCGGATTGTGGGAAAACCCTAGGGGATTGCTGATTGCCTACTTGGTGACGGTGACGGCAGCGCCGTCGTTCAAGGTGTCCACGTCGGTGATGGCGACGCGTTCACCTGCCTTGACGCCGCTCACGACCTCCATGCGATCGCCCATGCGCTCACCCACCGAGAGCTCGCGGATGGCGAGCTTTCCGTCGTTGACGACGAAGACACGATTGACGCCGTAGCGGTATTGCAGCGCCGCGTACGGTACCGTCACGATCGTATCGACCTTGCCGCTTTCGATATGAACGCGCGCGAAGGTTCCTGGCTTCAGTACGGCGTCGCCGTTGGGAACCAGGGCTTCGAATGAAAACGCGCGCGTCGCCGTGTTCACCGCCGGGCTGATCCGGGAAACCTTGCCGGTAAAATTCCGCTGCTGATACGCGTCGACCTTGAGATCGACGGCCTGACCGGCGTTGATCCAGGGGGCCATCTTTTCGGGAATCTCCGCCGTCACCTTGAGCGGGTCGAGACGCACAACCGCCATGACCGGCATCTGCCCCTTGACCAGTTCTCCAAGGTTGACCAGCCGCTTCTGAACGTAGCCGTCGAACGGTGCGCGGATCTCCGTGTCGCGCAACTGTCTCGCCGCCAGTTTCATCGTCGCTTCGGACGCCTGGATCCCGGCGCGGAGGTTCTTCGCGTTCTGGATCGCGGAGTTGTAAATCGCCCGCTTCGACTGCAGGGCCGCCTTGGCATCATCCAGCGCCTGCTGAGAAATCAACGTGCGCTTGAAGAGCTCGCTTGCGCGGTCGTAGGCTTGCGTGGCCTGCACGAGATCGGCGTTGGCACGGCGGGCGTCCGGTGTGTCCTCGAGTTCGGGAAGATGATCGGAGTCCTGGGCGCCGTACTGGGCAAGCGTCCGGGCGAGTGCTGCCTGCTGCTGCGCGTATGTGTACTGCTGTTTCTCGTTATCGAGCTGGATGAGCACCTGACCGGCGCTGACGCGGTCCCCGAGATCCGCCAGGATGCGGCTCACCTTGCCTTCGGCTTCAGACGAGATCGTGACCTCATCCACAGCGGCAAGCGTGCCGACGACATCGACCGCGCGGCGTACCGAATCTTGCCGGACGGCTTCGGTTTGGACGGCCTTGGCAGCAGTTTCCCGGCTGCGCGCTTGGGCCAACTCTGATTTCGAGCACCCAGCCGCAGAGAGGCCGATCGCTGCCAACACCGCAAGTCGATACACCTGTTTCATGTCGCTACCGAAGCCCACCGCAAGAAACATCGAATTAAGCCTGAGTATACGATGGGTGTGATGAGCCTTGCACATCTGACGCTCCCAACACGCGAGGTCGAGAAGACGGCGACATTCTTTGAGACAACCCTGGGCTACGTCCGCCTGCCCGTTCCCACCAATTCACCGGTCGAACTGGTGTGGCTCGATATCGGTCGTGGTCAGGAGATGCACGTCTTCTTTGTCGACGGGTTTCAGGTGTCGCCCTTCGAAGATGAGTTCGGGCGGCACGTTGCGGTCTTCTTCCCGCTTCCGGAGTTTCCGGCGTTGAAGGCGCGTCTTGCGGTGGCAGGAGCGGTACTGTTCGATCCGATTCGGCCGACGCCGTTCGCGCGGTTCTTCTTCCGCGAGCCGATCAACGGTTACGTGTTCGAAGTGATCGACGAGGCCAGGACGAGAGAGGCCTGAATCGGGTTCAACCGGGTTCTACAGGGTTCTACGAGGTTCTGCTGGGTCCGTTCTCAGGGACGACGACCGTTGCGCGATGCGGAAAGCGCCGGTTGTGCTCGGCGATGACCGTCTCCCCTATCGCACGGGCGGTTCCGGATTCGGTCAGCGCGACGATGGCGCCGCCAAATCCGCCGCCGGTGAGCCGGGCGCCATAGACACCATCCTTTCCGCAGGTTGACTCCACGAGCGAATCGACGGCCGGGACCGACACCTCGAAGTCGTCGCGCATCGATGCGTGCGATGCGCGAAACAGCCGGCCGATTTCAGTTACATCACCGGCCTTCAGTGCGTCGACCGCGGCGAGCACTCTCGCGTTTTCGGTCACGACATGTCGCGCACGCCGGCTCAGCGGATCCGGCAGCGACTCCACCGTCCTCAAATCCTCTACGTCGACATCGCGTAGTGCTGCCACTCTCAGCATTCTCGCTGCCCGGTGGCACTCGTCGCGACGAATGCGATAGTCCCCTGCGGAATGACTGTGTCGGACCCCTGAGTTGATCACCAGAAGTTCCGTTCCTGCGGGCAACGCCACCTTGGCGTACGCGAGCGTCCGCGTATCAATGAACAAGGCGGCGCTGGTATCCGCGAGGCTGCACGCCATCTGATCCATGATGCCGACCGGGGCGCCGACGAAGTCCGTTTCTGCCTTTCTCGCCAGCACCGCCAACTGCACATCGTCGAGTCGGAGATCCAGCGCCTCGCGTACCGCACGAGCCACGGAGATCAACAGCGCAGCGCTCGATGACAGGCCGCTGCCGAGCGGCACGCTCGATTCAATTCGGATATCGAGCCCGCAATCGAGTTGACGTCCGTTGAGCGCCCAGACCATACCGCGCACGTAGTCGCCCCAGTCGCCTTCAGCAACGGAAACGTCGAGCGGGAATGTCAGTGGCGGACGATCCGGGAACGACGTCGTCCAGGCTCGAACATCGCGGCCGTTCCGCGTCGCGAGCTCGACGTGTGTTCGCAGCGGCAGCGCAGCTGGCAGAACAAACCCGTCGTTGTAGTCCGTGTGTTCGCCGATCAGGTTGACCCGGCCATGGGCGTACGCCGATACCGGCGGCCGGGAGCCGAAGAGCTCTTCAAAAGTCACGCGTCCGCACAGTATCGCAAACTCTGCTGACGGATCGAATCGGCGATCGAGCTGGGCCTACGCGAGGGCGCCGCGCACCGCTCGCCTGACGGTGTCTGTCGTGAAGCCGTACACGATGTGAGCGGCGAGCGCAGAAGCGTGCGTGGATACCGGCGTTTCGGATGGCGCACCGGACAGCCCAAGCATCGGCACCGCGACCTCGTCTGCGCCGAAGCACAGTGCCGCACCGAACGGCACGCCGCGTCCGGCGGAGCTCTTCGGTGCGAGTTCCGATGCGACGCCATAGAGTGCACCCATTGCCGATCCGAACACGTAGTGGATGGCGGGGCCGGCGATCTTCTTCTCGTCGGCGGTCAGTCGATGCGCGGCGACGTTTTCCGAAATCGCCGAAGCGGCCTTGATCGTTGCGTCTTCGCCGTCCTGGGGCCCAGCATTCGCGTTTGCATTCTGTCCCTGTGCCAGCTCGGCTGCCTTTGATGTCGCGGCCTGAAATTGATTCATGATCCAGGAAGCCACCAGCCCGCCGGCAGCACCGGCGACAGCTCCCTTCCAAGCGCTCGACCGTTTCGGAATCTCGTCGCACTCAACGTCGTAGACCTCGATCGCTTCAGCATCGATGAACATGGAGGGTCTCCTTTTCTTCACTCGAATGCTGCAAGACCTCTGACGTCGGCCGCACAATGTGTGGCATGTAGCTTGCGGGCGATCGGGGGCATGTCTGCAACAGTCTCAGATCATCTGATTGCCCGACTCGGGGAATGGGGCGTGACCCGCCTCTACGGGTACCCCGGGGACGGTATCAATGGGATTCTTGGTGCGCTCGAGCGAGCGACCGATCGCATGCGGTTCATCCAGGCGCGCCACGAGGAGATGGCCGCCTTCATGGCGTGCGCGCACGCGAAATTCACCGGCGAGGTCGGCGTGTGCGTGGCGACATCAGGCCCTGGCGCTATTCATCTGCTCAACGGCCTCTATGACGCGCAGATGGATCATCAGCCGGTGCTGGCAATTGTTGGACAGTCGGACCGCGCGGCAATCGGCGGAAGCTATCAGCAGGAAATCGATCTGCTGTCGCTGTTCAAAGACGTCGCGCACGAGTACGTGCAGGTGGCAACCGTTCCCGAGCAATTCCCGCACCTCATCGATCGTGCGATGCGCATTGCGATAGTCGAGCGAACGGTCACGTGCCTCATCGTTCCCGGCGACGTGCAGCAGCTCGAGGCTGTCGAGGAGCCTGCGCACGTCCATGGCACCGTTCACTCGGGCGTCGGCGTTTGCCGTCCTCGCGTCGTGCCTCGAGGGCCCGATCTGCAGCGAGCGGCGGAACTCCTCAATGCCGGTTCGAAAGTCGCGATTCTCGTGGGTGCCGGAGCGCTCGCCGCGACCGACGAGATCATCGAAGTGGCGGACACCCTTGGTGCCGGCGTTGCCAAGGCGTTGCTCGGCAAGGCGGCAGTGTCCGACGACTATCCGTTCGTGACCGGCGCTATCGGCTTGCTCGGCACACGCGCCAGCTACGAGATGATGACCGGCTGCGACACGCTGTTGATGGTCGGGTCGAACTTCCCCTACAGCGAGTTCTTGCCCAAGCCAGGGCAGGCTCGAGGCGTCCAGATCGACATCGACGGCCGACTGCTCGGCATCCGATATCCCATGGAGATCAATCTGGTCGGCGACAGTGTGGAGACCCTGCGCGCGCTTATCCCGTTGCTCCGACGCAAGACCGATCGTGCCTGGCGCGAGTCAATCGAGCGGAACGTTGCGGACTGGTGGCATGTGCTCGAGGCACGGGCGATGAACGCTGCGGATCCGATCAATCCGCAGCGGGTCTTCTGGGAGCTGTCGTCCCGCTTGCCCGACGACTCCATTGTCTCGGCTGATTCGGGCACCACCGCCAGCTGGTACGCACGAGACCTGAAGTTCCGCCGCGGGATGATGGGATCGTTGTCCGGGTCGCTCGCCACAATGGGCCCGGCGGTGCCATACGCGATCGCGGCGAAGTTCTGTTATCCCGACCGCGTGGTCATTGCCCTCGCCGGTGACGGAGCGATGCAGATGAACGGGATTAACGGCCTGATCACGATTGCGAAGTACTGGCAGGAGTGGGCCGATCCACGCCTCGTCGTGCTGGTGCTGAACAATCGCGATCTGAATATGGTGACCTGGGAGCAACGTGTCCTCGGCGGCGATCCAAAATTCGAGGCGTCGCAGGATCTCCCGGACTTTCACTACGCCGAGTACGCGCACATGCTTGGGTTGGGTGGAATCCGCATCGATCGCCCGGAGCAGATTGGACCGGCCTGGGAGCAGGCACTCTCCTCCGATCGACCGTTCGTCATCGACGCCTTCACCGATCCGAACGTGCCGCCGTTGCCACCGCACATCTCATTCGATCAAGCCAAGTCATTCACGTCAGCGATCCTGAAGCGGGATGTGGAGACCCTCGGATTGCTCAAGCAGGCGTTCAAGAACGTGGCAGCGTCTCTGAGACCACGCTGAATCCCTTATCCCTTATCACTGATCCCGAATCGCTCATCCTTGAATCCCTGATCCTTGAATCGCTCTGCAGCGATTCGAGGATCAGGGATTCCGCGATTCGGGATTCGGGATTCAGGATCAGTGATTAGCGATCAGGGATTCAGGTGTTCTTGCTTAAAACCTGACGCCCAGTCCGATCCGCACGTCGTTGATGTTGTAGTCGTTGCTGCCGTTGAGCACCGACGGCAGTCCTGACGCAACGATCCGCTTGTAGCGATACCCGACGTCGAGTGCAATCGGCCCGCCCTGAAACACGATGCCGCCGCCAACGCCGAACATCGGCTCGGTGCGATTGAGATATCCGAGGCCGGTTTCAGCGATCTCGTAGGCGGTGCCGCCGAAGCCGTCTAGATCGGTACTCAACCGCGCGAAGCCGGCGGTCGCTTCGCCATACGGACGCACAGCCGAATGCGGTGCGGCAATGAATCGCACGCCTCCTTCCCCATACCACGCGGGCACTCGCAGATCGGCGGCCGTGAACTCGAGCAGGTTGAACAGCGGCGGCTTGATGTCCGACATCCGGCCGAACTCGCCGATGCCCTGGATGTTCGGCGTCAGATCGACGGCGAGCGTGCCACCAAACGTCGAGCCGAACGACGTGCCGCCGACAAACGATGAATTCCCGAACGTGAAACCGCCGAAACCCTGAATCGACATCTTCGAAGCGGGCGCCGGTGTTCGGGTCTGCGCCCCCGCTGCCGATGGCAACGCGCACACGCCGACCAGGCTCAGAAGCATGAAAAGTTTGCGCATGACTGAAGACACTCCGGCGCCGGCACCGGACAATCGAGCAAAGGCAGTGCCACGCCAGAGGTGAGAAGAATTCATTGAATCCATGGAAACTGACCCGGGGTGACGGCGACGGTGTCCTCACCCGAGCAGACAGCTCATCGCTGGTCCCGCGGCTTGTCACATCTCGCTTGTCCCGCCAAAGAGGGCTGGACTAATCTCGCCGCACTGAGTGCCTTCGAACAGGAGCAGCGTTATGAGACTGGCAATCGCCATTGTGACGATGGCGACTGTATTTCTGGCCGGCGGATCAGCCGATCTGGTGCCATCGGTGGCGTTGGCCGAGCAAAGTGCCGCACCGGCGGCGAAGGACACCCGTCTGCGGGTGCCGGTCGATTACTACAAGCTTCCCAACGGCCTGAAGGTGGTGCTCTCGCGTGACCAGACGACGCCGACAGCCGTCGTTGCGGTGTACTACAACATTGGCTTTCGAAGCGAACCCAAGGACCGCACCGGCTTCGCACACCTGTTCGAGCACATGATGTTCCAGGGCTCAGCGAATCTCGGCAAGATGGGATTCATCCGCCTGGTGGAATCGAATGGCGGGCAGTTGAACGGATCAACTCGCTTCGACTTCACGAACTATTTTCAGGTCGTTCCTTCCAACGTCCTGGAGCCGGTGCTGTGGGCTGAAGCCGACCGCATGCGCTCACTCGACATCGACATCGAGAACCTGAAGAACCAGCAGGAAGTCGTCAAGAACGAAGTCAAGGTGAACGTGTTGAATCAGCCGTATGGCGGGTTCCCCTGGATCGATCTGCCGATGACGGCGAATGAGAATTGGTACAACGCGCACAATTTCTACGGCGATCTCGCGCACCTGGATGCCGCCACCGTCGACGAGGTTCGGACCTTTTTCAAAACCTATTACGCTCCGAACAACGCGGCGCTCGTCGTCACCGGCGACTTCTCCCCCGAGCAGGTGAAGGCGTGGATCGAGAAATACTTCGGCAACGTGCCGGCGGCCAAGCTCCCGGCGGTGCCAGACCTGAAGGAGCCGCGACAGGACAAAGAGAAACGCGCTGGCCGCACGGATCCGCTGGCGAATCGTCCCGCCCTCGGAATCGCCTACCACGTGCCTGACCGATTTACGCCCGAGTGGTACGCGTTCGGACTTCTGGACGAGGCGCTTGCCCAGGGTTCGGACTCGCTGCTCTACGACGAGCTGGTTCGCAAGAAGGGGCTCACCGGTGGCGTCACCGCTGGCATCAACTTCGGTCTCGGTAGCATGTTCGATTACAGCGGGCCGATGTTGTGGGAGGCGCAGTTCTTCCACGATTCATCGGTGACCTCCGACGGTCTGCTGTCGGCCATCGATTCGATCGTCGAGAAAGTGCGCAAAGAGGGCCTGGATCAGTCGTCGCTCGACCGCGCACGCGTCAAGATTCGGTCTGATCTCTATGGAAGCCTCGAGCAGTTTGTTGGCTGGGGCCGCGCCAACCTGCTCGCGTCCTTTGCGCTGTTTGATGACGACCCCTCGAAGATCAATCAACTCGAGGACGGATTCGATAAGGTGACGCCCGCCCTGCTGCAGAAGACGGCGCAGGATTACCTCCGGCCGGGCAACCGGACGGTTTACGTCATTACGCCGGGTAAGACCGGCGCGCCCGCTGAGAAGGAGGCGCGATGAAGTCCGTCGTCATCCCGCTGCTGCTGGCACTCGGCCTCGCACCACAGCAAAGCGCTCCGCCGCCCGCGCAGCAGAAACCTCCGGCCGCGGGCGCACCGAAGGACTTCGTGCTTCCTACGGCTCGCCGGTTCACGCTCGCGAACGGCCTGCCCGTGACCATGGTGCCGTTTGGCCAGGTCCCGAAGGCCACGATCCGCCTGGTTGTGGCGGCCGGCAACGTTTTCGAAGGCAAAGACGAAGTGTGGCTGGCTGATCTGACCGGCAACCTGATGCGCGAAGGAACCACATCCCAGTCGGCCGATGTCGTGGCGCAGACATTCGCCGGGATGGGCGGCGAACTCGGCATCTCGGTTGGTCCCGACACGACATCCATCACGACCGAAGTGCTTTCCGAGCGGGCGGCCGACGCCGTGCGACTGCTCGCCGACGTCGCCCAGCGGCCCCGACTTCCGGAGTCCGAGCTCGAGCGCGTGAAGGGCAACCTGCTGCGAAACCTGGCGATCCAGAAGAGCAGCCCGCAGGCGATCGCGCAGGAGCGATTCTCCAAGCTGATTTACGGCGAGCATCCATACGGACGCGTGTTCCCGTCCGAGTCGGGGCTGAAGGGATACACGCTGGAACAGGTCCGCACGTTTCAGAAGGACCATTACGGCGCCGCGCGCGCACGTCTGTACGTCGCGGGAGTGTTCGAAGCGGCGGCCGTCGAGGCAGCCATCAAGCAATCATTCGAAGGATGGGCCGGAGCCAAAGCGAGTGAGCCGCCAGCCGTGCCCGCATCCGCGGGGCGGCAATTTGCCATGATCGACCGTGCGGACGCTCCGCAGTCGACGCTCATGCTCGGCTTGCGTGTTCCCACGGCGTCACACAAGGACTGGGTCGCGCTGGAGATTACCGACGCGATTCTTGGCGGCGCGTTCGCCTCGCGCATCACCGCGAACATCCGCGAGCTCAAGGGCTATGCCTACTCTCCGTTCAGCACGCTCGAGTCGCATCCTGGTTTGGCGAGCTGGTTTGAGACGGCCGACGTCACGACCAGCGCGACCGGCGCGTCCTTGAAGGAGATTTACTTCGAGATCGACAGACTTCGGAAGGAGGCGCCGTCAGCCGCGGAGTTGCAGGGCATGAAGAACAACCTGGCCGGCTTGTTCATTATGCAGAACGCGTCGCGGGCCGGTGTCATCAG
Source organism: Acidobacteriota bacterium (assembly GCA_046732715.1). GTDB lineage: Bacteria > Acidobacteriota > Vicinamibacteria > Vicinamibacterales > 2-12-FULL-66-21 > JALZOC01. Next base: position 46,581 of record JBKPNQ010000101.1, read on the forward strand.
CAGGCTCAACTTCGCCGATACCCACAAGCTTGGTCCGGACTATCTGTCGTCCTACGTCAAACGGCTCATGGCGGTAACGCCGGAAGACGTCCATCGCATCGCGAACGAATACCTGACCCCCGACAAGATGTCGCTCGTCGTCGTCGGCGACGAGAAGACGGTCAAGTCGCAGGTGACCCAGTGGGCACAGTGAAGATCTAATCGAACCGCGGATCTTTCCATTGTCCCTCCTGCGATCACGTGATATATCTCGCCCCGAACTTCCGCACAATGATGGCGCGCGGCGCCCCCGATGGGTTCAACGGGGACCGTTACATCGATCGCGCTCAGGGAAGAACCTCAACGGGGCCCCATGGGACGACCGTTCCTCATTTTTGGCATCGCCGCTGTCCTTCTCGTCAGCTGCTCCCCTGCCAACGCGCAGTACTTCGGCCGTAACAAGGTTCAATACGACCACCTCGAATTCCGCATTCTGGCGACGGAACACTTCGATCTCTACTACCCGCGAGAACAGCTTCCGGCGGCGCTGACGGCCGGGCGCCTCGCTGAACGCTGGTACGGGCGTCTTTCCAAGGTCCTCCAGCACACGCTCAAGCGCCGCCAGCCGCTCATTCTCTACCCAAGCCATCGCGCGTTCGAACAAACGAATGTCTGGTCGGGTCTCATCGACGAACGAACAGGCGGGTTTACCGAGTCGCGGAAACGCCGCATCGTGATTCCTTTTGCCTCGACGCTCGCCGAAACCGACCACGTACTCGGGCACGAAATCGTGCATGCGTTCCAGTACGACATCGCGGCCGAATCGAAAGCACCGCTTGACGTGCCGCTCTGGTTCGTGGAGGGGATGGCGGAATTTCTGACGCTTGGCCCGGGCGATCCGCTCACCGACATGTGGATGCGCGATGCCGCGGCGCGAGAGACCCTGCCAAGTATCAGCGATCTGTCTTCGCCGCGGTTCTTTCCGTACCGATGGGGTGCCGCGCTCTGGACGTTTCTCACCACACAGTACGGCGCGGACCTTCCTGCCCGCGCACTGCGGGCGAAACGCGACGCGCGTCGTCGCATCGAGGCTCTCACCGGGCAGCCGCTCGACACCGTCACCGCGGGGTTTCACCGGTTTCTCCGCGCTGAATATGGAACCCACCCCGCTGTGACGACCGGGTCCCCGCCAATCGTGTCAACGGCACGCGGCGGCGGACGGTTGAACCTTGCGGCCGCGCTGAGTCCGGACGGCCGTCGAATGATCTACTTCTCGGAACGCGACCAACTGTCCGTCGATCTCTATCTTGCGGACGCGATCACGGGCCACGTCACGCGCAAGTTGATCTCGACCGCGGCCAATCCCGCCTTTGACAGCCTGCAGTACCTGCACTCCGCGGGGGCGTGGGATGCCGCGGGTCGGCGGTTCGCACTTGCAACCATCCGCGATGGCCGGCCGGCGCTCGTACTGCTTGACGTCGACGGCAACGTGTCGACGGACGTGCCGCTCGCGCAGTTCGATGAGGTCTACAGTCCGTCGTGGTCGCCCGACGGCAGGCGAATTGCCTTCTCGGCGCTCACCGGCGGTACGACCGACCTCTTCATCCTCGACCTCGCCACCAATCACGTTCGTCGCCTGACCAACGACCAGTTCGCCGATGTGCAGCCTGCGTGGTCGCCGGACGCACGATCGATTGCGTTCGCGACCGATCGGTTCTCCACCAAGCTTCGCGATCTGCGATGGGGAGCGCTTCAGATTGCCGTGATCGCGCTCGATTCGGGCACGATTTCCCCGATCGGCGCGCCCGATGCGACTGCGCAGCGCGATCCGGCATGGTCGCCTGACGGGTCAAGCGTGTTCTTCGTCGGCGATCGCAAGGATGTCAGCAACGTGTTCCGCTTCGATTGTGACGGGGGACGAACATTTCAGGTCACCGACGTGGCGACCGGCGTGAGCGGTGTGACGAGGCTGAGTCCGGCCTTGTCGATCGCGGGCAGCTCCGGCCGGCTGGCTTACAGCGTATTCAATCGGGGGGGATACGAAATCCACACACTCGAGCCCGCGGCTCTGGAAGGACAGCCGATCGTCGCTTCGAGGGCGTCGGTCTCGGCGAGCGACGAGGAGGGCGACGACATCCCTGTGCCGCAGCGGCCTGCGATCGTAGATCCCGAGCAGCAGCCCGCTGGTCGGAGATATCAGCCACGGCTCGGCCTCGAAGCGTTTGGCATGCCGTACTTCTCCGCCGGCGGCGGCGCGTTCGGAAGCTCCGTCCAGGGCGGCACTTCGTTCCTCTTTGGCGACCTGCTTGGCGATCGTCAACTGTTCGCCGCTGTGCACCTGAGCAGCCTCTTCGATGAGTCCGCGTTCACCGCCACGTATCTCGATCGAGGTTCCCGTTGGAACCGGGGACTGACCGTTGGTCAAATCCCGCAAGTCGGATACGCGCGATCCGCTGTCGAGATCGGCGACACCGGAAGCGATAGGTTGCTACGCACGCGTGAACGGCGGGTCTGGACGGAGCGCGCGATCGCGGCGTTTGCGTCCTATCCCCTCAATCGCTGGCGGCGCATCGAATTCAGCGTCGGTGCACGCCAGAATCTGTTCGACGCCGAAAAGAAGACCGACGTCATCTCGCCTCTGACCGGACGACTCGTCGAGACGCGGCCCGATGCGGTGCCGGCGGTCGAGCCGTTGACCGTTGCGAGCGCGTCAGTTGCGCTTATCGGAGATACAGCTGTGTGGGGCGGCACAGGCCCCGTGCTCGGGAGCCGGTACCGGTTTCAGGTGGCACCGGCTGGCGGCGAGGCCTCTTACGTCGGCGTGCTGGCGGACTATCGACGATACCTGATGCCGGTGAAGCCGTACACGGTCGCCCTGCGGATTCTGCATTCCGCGCGGTATGGCCCCGGAAAAGACGACCCGCGACTGCTTGACAACTATCTCGGATCCTCGTCGCTCGTACGCGGCTACAGCGGCACACGCGTCGTCCAGTCGGAGTGCAGCACGAACGAATGTGCGGCGCTGGACAGCCTGCTTGGAACAGGTCTCCTGGTGGGCAAATTGGAAATCCGCGCGCCGCTGCTGAGCGCATTCGGTTCACGGATGCGCTACGGCCCAATACCGCTGGACATATTTGGGTTCGCCGATGCGGGCACCACCTGGGGCGGTCCCGGCGATCAACACTTGACGACGCTGTCGCGGACGTGGATACGGAGCGTGGGCGCCGGGATCCGCGCCAACGCGATGGGTGTGGTCTTCGATCTGGCCGCCGAGCGCGCGCTCGACCTGCGCCAACCTGGCTGGCGCTTCGCCTTCAATCTCCGGCCAGGGTATTAGATCAGTCGCTCACTATTTGATTTTGTGGATGTTGTTCAATCGGACCGGCTCTGAACCGTAGTTCTCGAGTTCGAGCTGCTGTTTGTCCTTGTTCAAAGAGATCTTCGTGGCGACTGCCATCTTTCCTTCGCCCTCGCTGTCCTTGTTCAATCTCATTTCGATCAACGTGAACGGATAGTCCATCGTCCGCGGTTGCTCGCTCGCCTCGCGGAATCCAATTCGACGATCGGTGGCAATCAAGATGCGCCGGCCGCCATCCTCGCCGGGCACTTCGCGCGAGTAGTGAAGGTCGTAGCCGAGGGTGTTTGGAAACCGGATGTAACCGACGCGTCTGGTCTTCTGCAGTGCCTTCAGCAGCTTGTCGGCGTCGCCCTTCGGCAGGAAGGCGTCCATCAGGCTCTGCCGCTCGGACTGCGTTGACCAGCGATCGATGACGATATCGACCGTCTGCGACTGACCGGTGCGCGGGACGCCGAACGCCGTCCCCATATTGATGGCAAAGGCCGTGAAGTGCTCAGGCGTTGGCGTCGGAGTCGATTGTTGACGCGCCGCAGATCCGCCAGCGGACATCAAGAACAAGCCAACGGTTCCAAATGCAGTGGTTAGGTGGCGAAGTCGGGTCACTCTCAGCATGTCGTTCTCCGGGTAGAAGTCCGCTGACCCGTGAATTTCAAGACAGAGTCAGATTGGCTCAGCCGCGGTTCGCGTCGAAGAGGTGGTTGACCAGATCCGTGGCGTGATTTTCCAGTCGGCGCTGCAGATCGTCAAAGCGCTTCTTATGGTCCCGCCGGATGGCCCGGGCGCAGAGAAAGAAGCTGACGTTGATAGCAATCAGGCCGACGAACAACACGGCCGCAATGATCCATGGCGTCATGGTTACTCCGCGGGGCTTCGCCCCTCGGACTCCGTGCCCGCTCTCTCGCGAGCCGCTTCGCCGGCTCGCTCCGTTCGCGGGGCTCGCTTCGCTACGCTCTCTCGCGTAGCCTGGGCTCGGTCGCGATTCATGTAGTCGGTCGTGAGACCATTTAGCATCATGATAGCCGTAATCACCCGATGTCAGGCAGTGAATCGTGAACGTGTTGAGTTGATCCTGAGCCGTTTTGGCGGCGACAGTTGCCCAATCCCGACTCGAACTGAGCCGTCAGAAGGAACAGTCGCCGGGTCGCGACATCGTTCGTCGCCGACAATTACCGAGGAGATCGGAGACGGACCGCGGGACGATCCTCCGCCGACCCCGTGGTTTCTCCATGAAAATTAGAGCCGACCCGCTCCGACCGAGCATGCACTGGAAATCTTCGTGGAACGCTTCCCTGGCTGCAGTTCGGCAGGACGTCCGCTATTCATTCCGCGCCCTGGCGCGGACTCCAGCGTTTACCCTTCTTGCCGTGGCAATTCTGGCCCTCGGTATCGGCGCGAGCACGATCGTGTTCGCCGTTGTCGATGCGGTACTTCTCAAGGCACTCCCCTTCTCGGAGCCACAACGGCTCGCGACGATCCAATTGAGCTCAGGCTCACGGCTCTCCGAGCGTTACATGTATGCGTGGCGGACGCAGAGCGAGACCTTCGCGGATATCGCCGGATGGTACGACGCGCGGGTGATTCTGAACGGACGCGGCGAAGCGGTCGAAGTCGCCATCGATCGGACAACGCCAAACTTCTTTGCCGTGCTCGGCACCCGGCCGATGCTCGGTCGGACGTTTTCTTACGGCGACGATCTCAGACAGGCCGAACCGGAAGCCGTCCTCAGCTACGGTCTCTGGCGTCGGCGGTTCAGCGCCGACCCGCGCGCGATTGCTCAATCGATCACTTTGGACGACACATCGTACCGCGTCATCGGTGTGATGCCTCCCGGCTTCGCGATTCGCACCAACGAGCTCCCCGAGTCCCGCGCTGAACTCTGGATCCCCTTTCAAATCGATCCCGACGCAGGCGTGGGCATGGGCGGCGCTCTGAATGTCGTCGCGCGTCTTGACGGGAACTCGTCGTTTGACCAGGCGCAGGTCGAGGTGGCGACGATCGTCGACGGCCTCGAAACCGAACGTCCTTCCTTCACTCGGAGCTGGCGGGTCACGGTTACGCCCTTGCGAGAAGCGACGGTGCGAAACGTTCGCGCCACGCTCATCGTCCTGTTCGGATCCGTCAGCATCCTGCTCCTCATTGCCTGCGTCAATGTCGCGACGCTCGTGTTGAGCCGTGGCGCGGCACGTCAGACGGAGATCGCCGTCCGCATCTCGCTTGGAGCAACGGTTACGCGACTGATGCAACAGTTAATAACCGAGAGCATCCTGCTGGCGGGATGCGGCGCGATCATCGGACTGCTGTTGGCGACTGGGGGAACGCGCCTGGCGGTGAGCCAGTTTCCCGCGATGCTGGAGCTGCCTCGCGTTGGGCAGACTGCGATGGATTCCAGAGCGGTAATGTTCGCGATCGCCGCGACGGCGATCACGGTGACCGTACTCGGATTGTTCCCCGCCTCGCGTGCGATCAGAATTGCTCCGCACGCAGGCTTGCAAGAAAACGCGAGGACCGCCTCGCCGTCGCCCGATCGTCGCCTGTTCGCGAGCGCTCTGCTCGTCGCACAAATCGCGCTCGCGGTCACCCTATTGGCCTGTGCAGGCCTTCTCGCTCGCAGTTTCGAAAACCTGGCGCGCGTAGACCTGGGGTTTCGATCGAATAACGTGGTAACCATGCGGACGACGCTCGCGGCGTCACGCTACGCGAGTGACGATCGGGTGCGCGCGTTTACCACAGATCTCCTGATGCGCGCAGCGCCAATCCCGGGCGTGCGCATGGTGGGGCTGGCGAACTACCTGCCGCTGAGCGACGTCGGCGAAGGCATGGCGTTCGAGATCGAAGGTCGATCCTACAGCCGCCCCGACGAGCAGCCGACGTCATGGCGCAGCGTGGTCGGCGGACAGTACTTTGAGACGATGAGCATCCCACTCCTGCGGGGTCGTTTGCCAGGAGCCATGGACACGTTTGCCACGCAGCCGGTGGCAGTGATCGACGAGGCGCTTGCGCGCCGCTACTGGTCAAATGAGAATCCGATTGGGGCCCGGCTGCTGCTACGGAACGCAGATGGTGCGAAGACCTCCATCGTCATCATCGGCATTGTTGGGAACGTCCGGTGGATGGCGACTGCTGCAGCGCCGCCAGGGACGACGTATTTCTGGGCCCCTCAACGGCCCGGCCGCGACATCACTCTGATTGCGGGTGTGAGCGGCAATGCGGCCGCAGCGGCCAAGGCGCTCGCCCGCACTATTACAGACATCGATCCCGGCCAGCCTGTCTCGGATATTCGCACCCTGGACGAAGTGGTTGCCGCCGATACCGCACGCCCGCGCTTCACCATGCTGGTGCTCGCGGGCTTTGCCAGCGCAGCGGTCGTTCTTGCCGCGATTGGTCTTTACAGCGTCGTCTCGTTCAGTGTGCGGCAACGGCGGCGCGAAATCGGCGTTCGCGTGGCGTTAGGTGCGCAGCGGCGCGATGTGATTCGGCTGTTCATGTCCCGCGGTCTCATCGTCACGGCAGCGGGCATCGTCGCCGGGATTGGCTGCACGCTCGTCCTCGGCCGAGCGGTCGGAGGACTGCTGTTTGAAATCGAGTCGCGCGATCCGGTTAGCATCGCGGCCGCGACGGTGTTCGTGGCGCTCGTCGCTGCGGTCGCGACTTACGTGCCGGCCGCCAGGGCGACGCGACTCGATCCCATCGTCGCACTTCGGCAGGACTGAGATCCTACCTGTCGACCGGCGCCGAACTCCGCATCGTCGGAAGTGCGCAGCCCCCAAAATGCCTGAAAATCGCGAAAAGATTAGGAAAATCGGCAGAATTGTGATATAATTAACAAACGGAGATTCATTCATCGACGAACAAATTCGTCACTGTGAGGATCACCGTGAGACTCGAGACCGAACAGATCGCTTATCGGGACGGCACCACGCGACTCAACGGGTTTCTGGCGCGCGACGCGGACCATGTCGGCAGGCGGCCAGGCGTTCTGGTAGTCCACGGCGGCGCGGGTCTCGACGATCACGCGCGCGGACGGGCGCGGCGCTTCGCCGAGGCTGGATTCGTGGTGTTCGCATGCGACATGTATGGCGACGAAGTGACGGGGAATCGCGAGCGGATCATGCGCCACATCGGCGAACTCCGGAACAGCCGCGCGGCGGTGGGTCGGCGAGTGGAGGCAGCGATTGAAATCCTGTCATCTCGACCGGAGGTCGACGGCCGCATCACCGCCGTCGGGTATTGCTTCGGCGGCATGATCGTCCTCGAGTACGCGCGCCGCGGCTCGATGCTCAGCGGCGTCGTGAGTGTCCACGGCAGCCTCGAAACGACGAGTCCTGCCGAGCCGTCGTCGATTCACCCCCGCATTCTGGTTTGCCACGGCGCGCTCGACCCGCATGTGCCGATGTCGCAGGTGACGGCGTTTGTCGAGGAGATGAAGGCCGCAGGCGCCGACTATCAGTTGATTGTCTACGGGTCTGCGATGCACGGTTTTACCCACGAAACCGCGACCGGTCAGCAACCAGGCGTGCTGTATCACGCGCAGACCGACGCGCGGTCCTCTGTCGCGATTCAGAGTTTTTTCACGGAGTTATTCGACGGTGTCGACCGATCTTGAAGTCGGCGGCCCGCGCCATTGGTGTGAGCAACTTCATGCCCGATCATCTGACGCGCCTGCTGGCGGAAGCGGCCGGAGCCAGACCAGATCACCCTGGAAACGTTCCGGCGGGACATCCCCGCGGCATGACGATGAACACCGACATTGTCAGGCAGGCGGTCGTCATTGTTATGGACAGCTCAGCACGACGCTCCGGTTCGATGTGGACGGCTTGCCGATCACGATGGGCTCGAATGCGGCCGCCGACCCTCCCTTGAAGGTTGGAGACGAGGTCCTGCTGCTTCTCAGCTGGGACGAGGACGCCAACGCAGCCTTGCGTTTGGTCTTGGTCAGGATAAACAGAGCGATCGAAGCATTCATCGCTCGTGAACCGTAATCTCCGTCGCCGGTGTCCGACCTGGCCAACCACCCGGCGTACCATCCTGATCCGGGCCGGGGTACTCGCCCCCGTCTTCCGAGGTTCCTCGACAACGCCGGTTCCGGGTAATCCTTCGCGCAGGACGGCGAATTGCGCGCCGGGCGTGTGCCGGATGCGCCATTCATCGGGATGTTAGAGAATGCCCGATGTCGATCCGTATGACGCGCTCGAGACAGGTAGGATTCGCCGCGGTCCTCGCCACTGCGGCATTCGCAGTGTACTGGCCCGCGATCCACGGCCAGTTTATCTGGGATGACGCTGCTTACGTGACCGACAGTCCGCTGGTGCACGCGAGCGACGGCCTGTATCGGATGTGGTTCACCACCGAGGCGATCGACTACTGGCCGGTTACCAATTCGATGTACTGGCTGGAGTGGCGCCTCTTTGGCATGAATCCGACGGGCTATCACGTTGTAAACGTTCTACTGCACGCGGCGAATGCATTCCTCTTCTGGGTACTTCTGCGACGCCTGTGGATTCCCGCCGCAGCTTGGGCGGCACTGCTGTTCGTCGTGCATCCGGTGAGCGCGGAATCGGTGGCGTGGGTTGCCGAAGGCAAGAACACGCTGTCCCTGTTTTTTCTGTTGCTATCGACGTTGGCATTTGTTGCCAGCGAACCTGGTGCAGTCGTTGAAGCCGATCCTGCTAAACACGAGCGCGCACATCGTCGTCATTTTCGGAATCGACCACGGCAGGCGCAGCCGCCGCCGTCGCAAGGCGATTCGCGGTGGTACGTGGGCAGCATTCTTTGCTTCGCGGCCGCGATGCTGAGCAAGGGCTCGGTGGCAACGCTGCCGGGTATCCTGATCGTGCTGGCCTGGTGGCGTCGCGGACAATTATGTTGGCGCGATGTCGGCCGCGGTGTGCCGTTTGGGGTCATCGCGATCGGCTTGACGCTCGTCAATATCTGGTTCCAGACACGGCATGTCACGACCGTGCTGCGCGACCTGACGCTCCTCCAGCGCCTGCTCGGCGCCGGTGCCGTCATCTGGTTCTATCTCGTCAAGGCGCTCCTCCCCGTGAGGCTGGTATTTGTATACCCCGAATGGCATATCAAGGCGAACGACGCTCGTTGGTGGGTGCCATTAGTCAGTGCGATCGTCATCACCGCCCTACTGTGGTGGAAACGACGCGAGTCCACCGGCCGGTCGCTGTTGTGTGCGTGGCTGGTCTTCTGCCTTGCGCTGGTCCCGGTTATGGGCCTGAGCGATGCCTATTACATGCGCTATTCGCTGGTTGCCGACCGTTACGCCTACATCGCGCTGTTACCGGTGATGGCCAGCGTCGCCGCAGGGGTGGCATGGCTCCTGATGCGCGACCTGCCTGCTGATGCAACCGGATCGACGCGGTCAAGGATCCTCGGAGCAGCGGGCACTCTCGTTGCGATCGCGCTCGCGATCACGACGTGGCATCGAAGTCACCTGTACTCCGGCCCTGATACATTGTGGTCGGTGACGCTCCAGCAGAACCCGTCATGCTGGTTGTGCCAAGCCAACCTCGCCGTGCCGCTGGTGGCGCACGGCACACCGGAGGACCTGGCGAAGGCGATGGCGTACCTGAATGCCGCCATTCAGATCCGACCGGATGCGCCTGAAAGCCACGACGGCCTCGGTGTCGCGTTTCAGAAGGCGGGTCGATTCGAGGACGCCATCGGTGAACACGAGCGGGCGATTAAGCTGAATCGGCACTTCGCTCAAGGCCGTACCAATCTCGTAATCGCTCGGGAACACTGGGGCGCTGCGCTCGCCGAGGCCGGACGGTTCGACGAAGCGGCTTCGGTCTTGCGCGCTGCGCTTGCGGATGCGCCTGATCATGCTGTCACGCACCGCGAACTGGCATTCGTTCTTCTTCAGCTCGGACAGACTGCCGAGGCGCTGGCGCATGTGCAGGAGGCCATTCGGCTCGATCCAACGTCTCCGGAGAATCGCGACACCCTTGCCAGGGTCCTTCAGCGTGCCAATCGGCACAAGGAGGCCATCGCCGAGTACCGTGAAGCCGTCCGGCTCGCGCCGAACGAGGCCGACTGGCACAACAATCTTGGCGCCGCGCTCTTGGAAGACGACCAACTCGCGGAAGCGGCTCACGAGTTTCGCGAATCGATTCGATGCGATCCGAGGTTGCCCAATGCCCATCGCAATCTGGGGGTCGCGCTCGCGGAACTGAATCAGCTTGAGGAAGCCGCCGTTCACTTGCGCCAAGCCCTGCGACTCGATCCGTCGTTCTCCGATGCGCAGGTGAATCTCGATGAAGTGACAGCACGCATGAGGAGGAAATAGCGCGCCTCGTCAATCCGTCCCTTCCCGGTGCCAACCGATTGGTGAGGCGCACGCGATCGACTTCGACGCGACGCGACACGATCTGCGCCGGACGGGAGTCGTTGGCATGCGAGCTGCGGGCGTCACTCGCGCAATCGTGGAAATGGTGGTGAATCAGGGGGGCGCTGGCAGTCCAATCAGCCACTATGATCACGAAGGTGCCGATGAGAAACGTACGGCGCTGACGAATGTTCCGGATCTGAATGCGGTGCTCAGCGATCTGGATGGCGATGGCACCGACGAGATCGTGGCGCCGCAGATGATCGGCGAAGTCGTAGATGCGTCGCGCCCTCAGGCGACGATTCCGGAAGGGTTCGATTTTCCAAGAGGAACCGACGTTCCGTCGTCAGCCCATCTTAGCGGGACATGGCGGCCGGATCGGGTCGCCTGATTTGATCCCGTGCCGGGCGACCAACCGCGCGAGCAATCACTCCATAAACACCCCAGTGATGTGGGAGAATGCACCACCATGTCCCATGCCACGCTGGTTCTCACTGGGCTTGTTTGCGGCGCGGTCGGAATGTTCGGCTCGGTATGAAGTCGAGCGATAAGTTCTGGCTCACTGGCTTTTTCGGTCTCGCCGCGCTCAACACTATCTTAAATGACAGACGAGTCAGCAAAAAGAATCACTGCCGCTGACGTACTTCAGCGTTACCGTGAAGAGATCCTCCGCATTGGAACTCGCAAGAGTTATGGCACTCCCTGACGTTATCAAGCTGCTGGAATAGACACGTTCTACTGTCACATCGTTGCCAATCATCTATCTAGCTCCGTTCGTTCTGATATCCGGGTTATTGGGCTTGACGTGTCTCGTGGTGCCCAAATGGCGTCGTTATGCGTTGGCAGCGGCAGTCGCCCCGCCTGCCTTCGCTGTTTGTTCCATCGGTGGCGTGCTGGCAATTCTGCTGACGGCTGATCACTTTGGGTGGAGTCCAGCACTCAGTCTCGATAAGCCTCTGGACAGCGTCGGCCGGATTGCCGCCTTCCTGATCGTGTACGCGGTGCTGGGTGGGACTGGTGCTGCGGCGGCTGTGGTGATCGCGGATAGAGTTCAGCGGTTCATATCGCGGATGTGGACCTGATTGATCATTCGTGCAAGCTCGAGCGTCATGGGCTGCGTCGCGATTTCCTCCGTGCTCACTCGGCGCTGGATGGCAATTCCGCCGAGATGGTGCCCAACGGCGAGCCAAATCGCCCACCATTGATTGTCCGTCAGCTTCAGCACTGCTCATTCCGTAGTAGTCGCATCCGTCCGGCGCAGCCACGTTCCCGCGCCGCTGGGTATCCCATCACGCATGGCGCGCTACCGACCACGACGAAGGCGATCCCAAACGAGCCCAGTAATGGCAAGGGCGACTACAAGGACAGGCAATCGAACGACAGCAAACATCAAGAGCTGAAATGTCCAGTCCTTCTCGTAACCCTCTTCCAAGTCAGGGAGGCTCAGCCCGCAGGTTCTGGACGCGAGACATGCACCCGAGCGTTGGATAGAATGACGCCGAAAGGACCGAGAGCGCGATGAGCCGGTGCTCCGTCGTCTGCCTGTTGACAGTTCTCGGCGCGTGCGCGTCACAGCCGCGTTACATCGTGACGAGCACTCCTTTGAAGGTGATCGATCCTGCTCATCCCGGACTGTGCATCGCCATCGATCCGAACGATCCCAAAGGGGTGTGGTGGTGGGACGCCGGCCGATCCGGCTGCACGGACCGCTCTAGCTCGACGATGGCTGCGGATCGAGCCAGCGTCGCACGCGCGACGGCGGGCACCGTTGACGCGTCATTTCAAGTGGGCTTGGTGAGCGGCCGGAATCTACAAGTGCGACTGGAGGCGTTCGACGGACGAATCCGGGACACGATCTCCGGTTTGACCGTGGCAACCGAACGTCGCGCCACTCTGGAATTGCCTGAGCGGCCGGTCGGCAACCGCTGACGGGCGAGAGCGCATCCACCTTCGTCGTCGTTGCGTGCGAAGGTAGGAGGGTACGCGGTTCCATCCATCAGCGATAGAATCCAGCCCCGTGCCGGATACCCGAGGCGACGAACGGGTCGAGTCCGGACGAACGCCGTAGTCCTCCCGATGCGCATGGGTGTTTACGCGACGCGTCGGTCCTGGCGTCGCCGGAACCAGATAATGGCGGCGGCGAAGCCGAGCGCGAAGGCGATCGGCACTTCTACGCCGCCGAATTGTGCGCCACCAGAGCAGACGAAGCCCCCACCTGCCGCCACGTCGATGCAATTCGTAATCTGCGATGCAACGACTATCTGAGAGTGGATGAACTCGACAGTCAATACCGCAACGGTCAGCAGCAAGCCGCCGACCAGTCCGACGAGGGCGGGCTTCAGA
>JBKPNQ010000102.1:0-12616 GCA_046732715.1 Acidobacteriota bacterium
GTATCAACTATCACCTGTCGCGGCGCACGTCGATCCACGAGGGGGATTTCCTTTACACGCTTCAATCGACCTGCCAGGCTGCGCTCCATCACGGCAACAAAGTCACGGTCTTCACCAACGGCTCGGCGTTCTATCCGGCCATGCTGACGGCCATCGCCGCGGCGACCCGCTCCATCAACATGGAGCTCTATATCTTTCAGCCCGGACGGATTGCCAACCAGTTCGTCACGGAGTTGTCGGCCAAGGCCCGCCAGGGGGTGACTGTGACGATCGTCGTCGATGCGATCGGGAGCCTGAGCCTGTGGGGCCGCCCGGTGCGACGCCTTCGCAAGGCCGGGTGCCGCATCGAGTCCTATCAACGGTTGCGGTGGTATTCACTTGCCAGGTTGAACAACCGCACCCACCGGGAGTTGCTGATCGTCGACGGCACCGTCGCCTTCGCCGGCGGCGCCGGCATCGCGGACTGGTGGGCGTACCCGACATTCAAACGGATGCGCTGGCACCAGCCGTGGCGCGACACGATGGCGAGAATCGAGGGACCGGTGGTCGCCGCCTTGCAAGGTGTAGCGGCGGAGAACTGGCTCGAGTGCTGTGGAGAGATCCTTACCGGCCCGGAGTATTTTCCCAGCCTGCGTCAGGTCGGAGACACGACCGCGTTCGTCGTCAAGAGCTCCCCGGCCGATCGAGCGACCGCTTCGCGCGTGACATTTCAAACGCTCATGGAGGCAGCGGATCACTCCATCCACATCAGCACGCCATATTTTCTGCCGGATCGATCGCTCCGTCGCGCGCTCGTCGAAACGGCGCGGCGCGGTGTTCGAATCACGGTGATCGTCCCGGGACGCAAGACCGATCAGCGATGGGTACGGCTTGCGAGCCGGCGCATGTGGGGCCACCTGCTTGAAGCGGGAATCCGGATTTACGAGTACCGGCAGACGATGATTCACGCGAAGGTGCTGGTGGCTGACGAGCTGTGGTGTGTGCTCGGCACCACCAACATCGATAACCGATCGTTCGAGCACAATGACGAGGTGAACGTCGCCATGCGCGATCGCGGGCTGGCCGAACGCCTGCTCAGGGACTACGAGCAGGATCTGGCGAGCTGCGAGGAGATGACGCTGGATCGCTGGAGGCGCCGGCCGCTCTGGGAAAAAGTGGCCGGGCCGTTCGTCTGGATTCTGGAGCGCCAGCAATGAGCGAATCCAGAAGCGTCAAGCATCACCTCGACCTCCGGGTCGCGACCTACAACATTCATCGTTGCCGGGGAATGGACCGGCGGACGATTCCAACCCGCGTCGCGGACGTGATCCGTGAGTTGAACGCCGATGTCGTCGCGCTCCAGGAAGTGATCGGGGCGGGACCGAATGGTGCGGGGCAGGCCGAAGAAATCGGCGCGGCTGTGGGCATGGGGTGGGTCATGGCGTCGGTGCGGCACCTTCGCAACCACCTGTTCGGCAACGTCGTCCTGAGCCGCTTCCCGATCGTCCACCACAGCCAGTACGACCTGTCGTGGCGAACGTGTGAACCACGCGCGTGCCAGCGTGCGGACCTCGACCTGGGCGGACACTCGCTGCACATCTATAACGTTCACCTCGGAACCGCCGTCCTCGAACGCCGCTACCAGGCCACACGCCTCGCCGGGTTCGTCCACGACAAACGGATCGAAGGCACCAAGATCATTCTGGGCGACTTCAACGAATGGATGCGCGGTCTCGCCACGAGCACGCTTAGTTCACTGTTTCAAAGCATCGACCTGTACGAACATCTGAAACGTCGGCGGACTTACCCCGGCATCTTCCCTGTCCTTCACCTCGACCACATCTATTACGAGGGGCATGTCGAGATTCGCGGAATTGAACTGAATCGCTCGCGGAAGGCGTTGATGGCGTCAGACCACCTTCCCCTGATCGCCAACCTGAGGATTGGCTATTAGGAGGAGGGTCGACTCCCCGGAACCTCCCCCCACCTGGACCGTATTGACTAGAAGATACCAAAGTGATATCACTTTGGTATCTGTTGCGAGGAGGTCGCACATCATGATTCGTGAACGCGAAACCGTTGCGGTCCCGGGCCTGCCGGTTCTGGTCGGCAGCATCGCGCTGATCGTTCTCAGCGGCTACCAAATCGTCCAGGCAGCGCGCGACGCTTCGGCGTCGATGGCGGTCGGGTGGAGCCTCGCCCTCGTCGCGGCGATTCTCATCCTGGCCGGTCTCTTCGTGGTGAACCCGAACGAGGGCAAGGTGCTCCAGTTTTTTGGTAGCTACGTTGGCACGGTGAAGCGTGCTGGCCTGCGATGGGCGAACCCGCTCTACACGAAGAAGCGGATTTCGCAGCGCGTGCGCAACTTCGAGAGCGCGCGGCTGAAGGTCAACGACAACGAAGGTAACCCGATCGAGATCGCCTCGGTCGTCGTCTGGCGCGTCGTCGACACGGCGGAAGCGGTCTTCGAGGTGGACGACTACAACAACTACGTCAAGGTGCAGACCGAAGCGGCGCTTCGCAACCTCGCAACCAGCTACACCTACGACTCGCATGACGACGTGCAGATTTCGCTGCGCGGGCACACGACGACGGTCGCTGACCACCTCAAGAAGGAGATTCAGGACCGCCTGGCGCGCGCGGGCGTGGAAGTGATGGAGGCCCGCATCAGCCACCTCGCCTACGCGCCGGAGATCGCGCACGCGATGCTGCAGCGGCAACAGGCCGGCGCGATCATCGCCGCGCGTCAACGGATTGTCGAAGGCGCAGTCGGGATGGTGGAGATGGCGCTCGACATGCTGTCGCGCCGCGACATCGTCACGCTCGACAACGAGCGGAAAGCCGCGATGGTGAGCAATCTCCTGGTCGTGCTCTGCGGCGATAAGTCGACCCAGCCGATCGTCAACGCCGGCACGATCTATCAGTAACGGTGCTGTCGTGGGCGAGCGCAAGCCGTTCCTGCTGCGAATCAACCGCGAGGTTCTCGACGCCGTTCAGCGCTGGGCAGACGACGATCTGCGCAGCCTGAACGGCCAGATCGAGTTTCTCATCCGACGAGCGCTGCAGGAAAATGGACGCGAGGTGAAGCGCGAACGGAAAGACCGCGGTTCGACGACTCAGGACGAGGACAGCTAGGACTCTTCGTACTCGGTCTCTTCCGGCGGCAGCAGACGAGTTGACGGGCGCAGCGCCTCGCGATGATCGAACAGCGGGAGATCGCGCACGTGTAGCGACAAGGGGCAGCCCGGCCCTTTTTCATCGATGACGACGGTGACGGGGCTGCCTTCGACGCCTTCTCGAAAGCCGATGCGGCAGCCGCACGCGAGCCGCGCGTGCGTAAAACCTTTCAACATCCTGCTGCGATCATACTACAGGAGCGCCTTGATCTCTCGATCGAGCCCTTCCTTGCTAACCGGACCAAAATGTCTGCGGCTGATCGTACCGTCGCGGCCGATGAAGAACGTGATCGGCACACCCACGATCGGTCCGTAAGCGTCCTCGAACGCGTCCTCCCACAAAAGCAACGGATAGGTCATCTGCTTCTTCGGCGCGTAGGCGCGCAGCGTCTCGGCGGAATCGTCGAGCGAGACGCCGAGGATGACGACCCCTTTGTCCTTGTACTTCGCGTACGCCTCGACGAGCTCGGGGATTTCGAGCTCGCACGGGCCGCACCACGTGGCCCAGACGTTGACGAGGATCACTTTGCCCTTGTAGTCGGCGAGACGGACCTCGGCGCCGTTCATGTCCTTGAACGTCAGATCGAGGTTCGCCGTGCCTTCCGACTTGTGCGGCGAAACAGGAGCGTCGGTCGATCTCGACTCGAGCCGCGTACTATGCAGCATCAACGGCACCACCAGCAACGCAAGGGCGCTGGCGGCGGCGATGGCGGCGATCCAACGGCTTTTCATCTCTGATCCTTCATTTCAGTGAGCATTCGCGCGAACGTATCGCACGACCGGCGTCAGCTCCGACGGCTCGGCCCGGGCGAGGAGGACGTAGGTTCGGTCGGCACCCGACCACACGACGGCTTCGTGTCCGAACTTCTCGACGAGCTCCTGCTGATCGTGCAGCGGGCGGACCGAGTGCGGCACGACGAACACCGAGAGTGGCTGGCCGTGCCAGCGGTACAACACGTGGGCCACGCGCCCGCTGCTCATCGTGCAGCGTCGAATCCCGAGCAGCTCCAAATCAGACGATGACGAGCTCGCGGGAATCTCGATCGCCCATCCCTGCTTCGCCGCCCAGTCGTGAGCGGCGGCTGAGGCATCCATGTGCGTGAGACGTTCGGGCGCGAATTGGAAACAGGTGACGTGATCGAGCGTCAGTTGCGCGGCGAGCGCCTCGACGCTGTCGTTGAGGCCGAACAGGAATGCACCGCCGACTGCGAGGAGGAGGGTTGCGGCCAGCGAGAGCGGCACCCACCGGCGCGATGCGATGCGAACCATGGACGGGGCCGGCGCCGCCGCGCGTGCGTGCTCCGCGCACCGCGCACGGAGTTGCGCCGAGGCGCCCGGTCGCAGCGCCGACCGGCGGGCGATCATGACGTCCCGCACGCTCCGCTGGATCGCGACTCGATCCCGGCAGGGCGGGCAGCGATCGAGATGCGCCTCAACCGAGGCCCGATCGCCGGTCGCAACGTCGCCGTCGGCGTAGGGCGCGAATTGCGCATCGAGTTCGCGGCACTTACTCATCGCGCCCTACACCACATCGGCCTTCTCTTGACGTTCGCCAGGTTTCATATTCTCGTTCTGCGACTGTGGCTCGCCCCGGTGCAGCCGTTCATACAATGCTCGTCGTCCGCGGGAAATCCGTGACATGACGGTCCCGATCGGGATGTCGAGGACCTCCGCGATTTCTGCGTAGGTCAGTTCTTCCACGTCGCGCAGCCAGACCGCCTGCCTGAACGCCTCGGGCAGCGCGTCGAGCGCGTCCTTGAGGTCCACGTCCAGGCTGGCACGCGTCAACAACTCCTCCGGCGAGAAATCGTTCGGCGCCCGTGCCGGCGCTTGCTCGACGTACTCACTGTCCACGTCGATCGGGTTGCGCCCATCGTGCCGCCGCATATTGCGGAACGTATTGTGAAGGATAGTGAACAGCCACGCCTTCAGGTTCGTGCCGCGCCGAAACTGCCCCGACGATCGAAATGCCTTCAGGTACGTGTCCTGGACCAGATCCTCCGCATCAGCCGGGCGCCGCGTCAGGCGGAGGGCCGTGCCGTACAAGCTATCCACGTACGACAGCGCCTCCTGCGAAAACGCCTCATCTGCACTGGTCTTCGACGCCTCGCCCCCCGGGGCAGATCCGCCGCCGGCAGGCACAGACGAGGTCGGGCGTCGGCGAAATACCATGGCGTCGCTTCAGGACGCCCAATCAGGGAAAACACCGATGGGGCTGCCCTTATTCCTTGTATTGTAAGTTCTTTCCGACTTCGTCCTGGTCGCGGAGGTGGCGGCCACTTTCCCGCAAAAAGTTCCAGGCACCTTTTCCTCACGAGCGCCGATCGCGCCTGCGTTCGAGGCCCGATTCGAGCGCCGTTTCGAAAAGGTGGGCTGGCACCTTTCCCGCCAAGGTGCCAGCCACCTTTCTGGGTTTTGAACGGTTGTCCGAGGATGGTGACGACCGTTCCCCGCGGATGACAGCGGCGAGGCAAAGACCCGCGGTTTTGTTCGCGTTCGCGCCTCGGCCGTCAGGCACATGGCTTGCTGCGGGCCGCCCAAGGCGGTCGTTTGCCAGCGGTTCAAGCGACCTTTTCCGAGGACGCCACCATTGCGGCAACCGTCTCAGCTACAGTAACATCGGCGACGAGCAGAACATCCAGCTACCGTCGCCCTGGTTCGCGGGCACAGACGGAAGTCCGTCCCCGCCGTGCTTTTTTCGAGGTGAAATATGCGTACGCGCTCGTCGCGCGGCACGGTCGCGCCTTTGGCCCTGGCACTCCTCGCGGTCTTCCTCGGAGGCTCCCTCCAGGAGGCGTTCGGCCAGACGCCGTACGTTCCGTACTTTGGCAAGAATCGAATCCGCTACAACAATTTCAGGTGGAACATCTACAAGACGGATCACTTCGAAATTTTTTACTACCCGGAAATCGAGGCGCAGCTCGAACGCGTGACCTCCTACGCGGAGAGCGCGTATCAGCAAGTCAGCTCGGATCTGAAGCACGACCTGGCGTTCAAAGTTCCCCTCGTTCTCTACAAGACGGAAAGCGAATTTCAGCAGCAGAACATCGAGCCCGGTGAGCTGCCGGAAGGCGTCCTGGCGTTCGCCGAGCCGTACCGCGATCGCATGGTCCTGCCGATTGACGAGCCGTCAGACGCGCTCTACCGGCTGATCACCCACGAGCTGACCCACATCTTCGAATTCGACATCATCCCGCGATCGCTGCTGCATCGCGCGCTCCCGCTGTGGGTGGACGAAGGCCTGTCCGACTACATGACCGGCTATTGGCAGCCGTTCGACCTGATGACGGTTCGCGACGCCGCGATCGCCGACATCGTTCCCTCGATGAGCGACTTCGAAGGCGTGCAGTTCGCGGACGGACGTCTGCCCTACAACCTCGGTCACGCGGCATTTGAATTCATCGAGTCGCGCTGGGGGAAGGAAGGGCTGCGGCAGTTCCTGTTTGCGCTGCGCAAGGCCGTGATCGGCGGCGGCGAGAGCGCGTACGAGGAAGCGTTCCGCCTCAAGCCCGAGGAATTCGACGAGCAGTTCGACAAGTACTTGAAAGATCGCTTCAAGCCGTTCCGCGACAAGGAGCGCCCCGCCGATTACGGGAAGGACCTCGCGCCCAAGCGCAACAAGACGCCGTACAGCGTGGTGGTGTCGATCGAGCCGTCCCCGTCGGGCGATTTGATGGCGGTGGCCGCCGGAAACCGCAAGGATCAGGAGCTCGACATCGTGTTGATGTCGACCAAGGACGGGAAGGTTCAGACCAACCTGACCGGCGGGTTCAACAAGGACAGGGGATTCGAGTACATCTCCACACCGGGCGGGTTCCGGAACAATGCCGTCTCGTGGATGTCGTGGGCGCCGGCCGGCGATCGCCTCGCGTACTTTGCGCGAACCGAGAAGAACAAGACGCTCATTCTCCAGAACATCGTCACCAAGAAGATTGAAAAGCGGTTCGAACTGAAGACCGTCGATGGTCCCGAGTCGCCCGACTTCAGCCCGGACGGCAAAGAAGTGGCGTTCGCCGCGCTGCGCGACGCGATCGCCGACATCTTCATCATCAACCTCGACACCGGTCAGATTCGAAACGTGACCAACGACAACTTCGGTGATTACGCGCCGACGTTCTCGCCGGACGGGAAGTACCTCGTGTATCTCGCGCGGGTCAGCGGCAACGACAAGCTGTTCAGGGTCGACCTCGACACCGGCAAGAAAACGCAGGTCACCTTCGGCACGCACGATGACGGCGGCGCGCAGTTCATCGACGCCGACACGATCGTGTTCCCGTCCACCGCGGTCGATCCCAATCAGCCGATCGAACCCGAGGTCGCACGCAACGGCAACATCTACAACATCTGGACGCTGAACCTGAAGAGCGGCGAGCTGAGGCAGTACACCGACACGCTGACGGGCAACGTGTCGCCCATCGTGCTCCGCGATCAGAAGCCGGCGAAGATTGCGTTCGTGACCTATTACAAGGGCGAGTACGGGATCCACACGCTGCCGCGCGAGGAACCGCTCCACACGGTCGCGTCATCCGATTTCGGGTCGCCCGACGCGCCGCCGATCGATTTCACGCCGCCGCAGACCCACACGCTGGTGAAAGCGAACATCCACAAGAAGGGCACGTTCGAGAAGCTGTTCCTCGAAGGCCGCCCGCCAGTCGCCATCGGCGTCACCAGCGGTGGTGATCTCTTCGGCGGCACCGAGGTCACGTTCAGCGACGTGCTCGGCGACAAGCAGTTCAACATGTTCGCCTCGTCTGTCGCCCAGTACCGGACGCTGTCGTTCTCGTACACGAACCTCTCGCGCCGGTTGCAATACGCCGTGCAGGCGTACTCGCAGACGCAGTTCTACTACGGCTACGATCCCGGACTGCTCTATGGCGCCGAGTACGCGTTCGTCAGCCGCGACCAGGCCATCGCCACGCAGACAGCGCGCGGCGCGACCGTGTTCGGAATCTACCCGATCAACCGCTACGCGCGGGCCGAGTTGACGGCTGGCATCTACAACTACGAGCAGGGCTACAACGACCCGACACTGCAGGACGTCGCGAATCAGTACCAGATCGACCAGTACGGCCGATTGCTGTTCTCGTCCGGCACGTTCATGCCATTCGGCGTCTCTCTCGTGCGGGAAACAACGGTGTTCCGCGAATACGGACCGCTGGCGGGTAATACCGTCAGGGTTGGTTACGAGGTCGCACCATCGATTGGCAGCCTGCTGTCACGCCAGACCGCGGACGTCGACGCGCGCTACTACCTGAGGCTGGCGACCAACGGCGTGTTGGCATTCCGCGCGCGCGGCTTCAAGAGCTGGGGCGAATTCCCCGGCTATATGTACTTCGGCGGCAATTCGGAACTGCGTGGGTACGATTACCTCGAGTTCCTCGGCAACCGTGCGTTCTTCCTCAACGCCGAGCTGCGCTTCCCGTTGATCGAAGCGGCGTTGACGCCGCTCGGTGTCATCGGCGGCTTGCGCGGCGTCGCGTATGCCGGGATGGGCGCCGCTGGCTACGAGGGAATTCCGACCAACGTCTGGACGAGCAATCCCGTCACCGTCACGCCGCTGCTCGGATTCCAGCCGAACTTCCAGACCTTGACCTACGACCCGGTCTATGGACCTCCGGCAACCATCAACGGGTTCAAGCTCGTCGACGGCCGCGCGTCGTACGGCGTCGGCCTCGAAACGTTCGCGCTTGGATTCCCGATCCACTTCGACTGGTCGTGGCGCACACTGATGAACAAGGATTACGAGGACTACATCTTCTCGTATCAGGGCATCCAGGAAGGGATGAGCGGTAGCAAGTGGTTCAGGCAGCCGCGCTTCACGGTCTGGATTGGGTACGACTTCTAGTGAGGCTGCGCCACAGACCGTCGAGGCTTCGCCTCGCTAAGCCATACGTTTGATAACGCCTCGCTGACGCGCGGACGGACTTGACCGAGCCGATGAAAACTTGACTCGAGATCTCAGATTCGGCTCCGTCAAGTCCTCGAGTCTTATTCCGAGGGCCCGCGCCCCTCGGACTCCCCACACGCGTGCGCTCGTTCGCCTGCGTATCAGGTTTTGGTTTTTGGGTTTTGCGGGTTTTGGGTTAGGGTACCCGAAGGAGGTTTCCTGACCCGAAACCTGGGGATCCGGGACTGATACCTGACCGTGCGCGACAAGCGACGCTGCAACGATCTCGTGGGGCTCCTGGCGGACTTCGTCGAGCAGCATCTTCCACCAGACGTCCACGCGGAACTCGAACGGCATCTGGCCGCGTGTCCACGATGCGTCGCGCAACTCAAGACCTACCAATCCACGGTATCCCTGCTCCACTCCATCAGCGAAACCGATCTGCCGCCCGAGCTGCGGTCCACGCTCAAGTCCTTCCTGGATCGAAACTGCAAGAATTAGCGCCTCGCGTTTCTGCTGCCAGCCAGTTTTCTAGTTTCTCTAGAGTTTCCAGTTCCCAGTTTCCAGTTCCCGGTTTCCAGTTCCCAGTTCCCAGTTTCCGGTTTCCAGTTTCCACACTGCCCTGAGCCGTGCGCGCTCAGTCGTGAACTGCGATACAGTACGGCTCGATGTCCGAGCAGCCGCACGCCAAGAAGTCATCCGAGTCGATGACCGAAATGGTGCAGGTAGTGCTGCCGAACGATGCCAACCCGCTGGGTTACTTACTCGGCGGCACGGCGATGCACCTCATCGACATCGCCGGGGCGATCGCCGGCCATCGGCACACAAGGTCTCCGCTCGTCACCGCCGCCGTCGATGGCCTGCAGTTTCTCCATCCCATCAAAATCGGAGACTTGATCATTCTCAAGGCGCGGGTGACAGCGACGTGGATGACCTCGCTCGAGGTCGAAGTGGAGGTCTTCTCCGAAGAGACGCTGACCGGCCAACGGCGGATGACGAGCCTTGCGTATCTCACATTCGTCGCCGTGGATCGCGAGAGCCATCGCCGTCCCATCCCCGGTCTAATTCTGGAGAGCGACGATGACCGACGGCGGTCGCAGGAAGCGCAGGTGAGACGCGCGGAACGATTGCGCGCGCGAACCTTTCTGGAGACGCGGCTCGGTCCGACCCCGCGCAAATAATGGTCGGTCAAGACGGAGAGAAGCGTCCCGGCCAGCGCGTTCTATTCGGACTCGCAATCGCCGCTGCAGCCGCTGCCGCGGCCCTCGCGTTCTCCGGCGGATTCTTTCTTCGAATCCACGGCATCCGGGTTTCCAGCCATGGCGGCGTACGGCCAGCGCTTTTCGCCGTCCTCTTTGCCGCCATCGCTTACCGGCTGCATCCTCGCCGCCAGAACCTTGTCATCGTCGGCCAGCGTGCCGGTCGTGTGGTCAGTCTGTTGCTCCCATGGGTGGCGTCGGCTGCGGCGATCGTCGTCCTCGGCCTCTGCTTCGTTTACGGCGTGCGAGCGGCGGGGGCATCGGACAGCTACGGGTATGTGAGCCAGGCGCGTCTCTGGCTCGGTGGCGATCTTCACGTACATCAGGATTTCGCCGCGTCAGTACCGTGGCCGAACGCGGACTGGACCTTCACGCCGCTTGGATATCGGCCGGCGCCGGGTCATACCATCGTTCCAACCTACGCGCCGGGCTTGCCGCTGCTGATGGCGATGTTCATGACGATCGGCGGCACCTGCGGTGCCTTCGTCGTGACCCCGCTGTCCGGCGCGATGCTCGTCCTCTTGACGTTCGCCCTCGGTGTGCAGGTCTCGGGTCGTGCGACCGGCGCGCTCGCGGCGCTGTTGACCGCCAGCAGCCCAACGATTCTATTCATGACGCTGTGGCCGATGAGCGATGTGCCCGCGGCGGCGTTCTGGATGATGTCTCTGGTGATCGCTGCGCGATCGCCGTCGTTCGTCTTGGTGAGACGTATCGGCATCCGGGGTACGGGATCCGCCGCCCTCTCGGGGATCGCCGCCGGAGTCGCGATCCTGATTCGACCGAACCTCGCTCCCCTCGTGGTCTTTCCAGCAGTCGTGGTTGCGTGGCGGGCAGCCGCCGACGGTGGCCTTCTAATCCGCCGTCTCGTCGCGTTCGTCCTCGTCTGCCTTCCGTTCGGTGTACTCGTCGGGTGGGTCAATCACGACCTCTACGGATCGTTCCTCACGTCCGGTTACGGCGACGCGGCCTCGATCTACAACTCGCGGAACGTCCCGCCGAATCTCGATCGTTATCCGCGCTGGCTGTTGGAAACGCAGGGACCGTACGTGTTCCTGTTCCTGTTGGCCGTCGCACTTCCGCGCGGCCCGAAGCCCGAGAGCCGGACGCTGCAGTGGATCCTGCTCGCGTATATCGCCGCCGTGTTCGGCTGCTATCTGTTCTACATTCCGTTTGACGACTGGTGGTATCTGAGGTTCGTGATTCCGGCCATGCCGGCGATATTTGTGTTGAGCGTCGATGCGATCTGGCAGGCCGGCCGGCGACTCGGTCCGCTGGCGCAAGCAATCGCGGCATGTGGGTTCACAGCGCTGTGCCTCAATCACGCGATTGGATACGCGCGCCAGAACACGATTTTCGAGATTGGCGAGGGAGAACAGAAGTATGCGGACGTCGGCCGATACCTCGCGCGCGAACTGCCGCCGCAAACCGTCGTGATTGCCGGACTCCACAGCGGAAACATCCGCTTGTACTCGCAAT
Source organism: Acidobacteriota bacterium (assembly GCA_046732715.1). Taxonomy (GTDB): domain Bacteria; phylum Acidobacteriota; class Vicinamibacteria; order Vicinamibacterales; family 2-12-FULL-66-21; genus JALZOC01. Next base: position 11,778 of record JBKPNQ010000102.1, read on the forward strand.
TGCGAACGCTGCGGGTGGACTTGCTCGAGGGTGCCTGGCTGGATCGCGCGATCGACTATTTGAAATCAGAAGGACCCAGCTCCTACATCGTGCTCGAGGGATCCGAAGTCGAGAATTTTCGTCGACGCTTTGCGAGTCAGAAGGCGGTCGCACTCGTCGATCGGCCGGCGGTGGCCGTCCATTCGCGAGGCGTCTACGTGTTCAGCAGCGATCCTGTGCGTTCAGCCGATCAGCCAGAGACGATTCCGCACACGGCGGGATGTAAGTAGAAGTTCCCAGTTTCCAGTCTCCAGTTTCCAGTAGTTTCCAGTTACCAGTCACCAGCCCACGGAACGAGGCTCGAACTGGAAACTGGAAACTGGCCACTGGAACTTACTTCTGGTAATACTCGGCGTTCTTCGGAATGTAGCTCTTCCACTTCTCGGGCGTCTCGTCCAGCGCGAAGATGGCCTCAACCGGGCAAGCTGGCACGCAGGCGCCGCAGTCAATGCACTCATCCGGGTGAATGTAGAGCATTTCCGCAGTCGCGAAATCAGCCTCGTCCTTCCGTGGATGAATGCAATCGACTGGACACACATCGACGCAGGCGCTGTCTTTGGTGCCGATGCAGGGTTCGCAGATGATATAAGCCACTGTCTATCCTCTCCTCCTTATTATTCACTCCGAGGGGCTTCGCCCCTCGGACTCCCTTACACGCTCTCTCGCGAGCCGCTTCGCCGGCTCGCTCCGTTCCCGTGGCTCGCTTCGCGACGCTCGCTCGCGTCTTCCGTTCGCTCACGCGACCGACGACACGGTCGGCGGATTGCCAAGCCGCACCGAGATGCGGCGCGCCAGCTCCC
>JBKPNQ010000103.1:0-19183 GCA_046732715.1 Acidobacteriota bacterium
GTGCACGGCGTCGATCCTGATCTCGGGACGTGGATCGCCAGACGATCAGCATGGCGACCACGGCGGTGCCAAGCGCGGACCACGTCAGGGGAAGGGTGGAGGCGAGCGCCTGGATCCGGATCCGATGCTGCGCGTCCTCACCGCTGACGAGTTGAGGCACCAGGAAGAGCCTGGGAACCTGATCGGTCGGGTGATTGTCTTGCGCCCACCGGAGATCGAGGTCCTGCAGCCCGAAGCCATCGTAGTAGCGGATGGTGACGGGATGCAGTCCGCGTGACAATTCCACGGCCGATTCCCGTCGTTGTCGATCGGAATCGATGACCGGGCGCTTGTCGACTTCTATCCACGCGTGGTCGTCCGCGAGAATCGAAAACCGGTAACGATCCCGTTGCGGCACGATGAGATAGCCGCGCCAGGTGACGGTAAATGCGCTGCCGTTGCGCTGGCGCGATCGGGTCCGCACCAGCGCCGCAGAGAGGCCGTCGTCAATGGCCGTGAATTCCGGATTGCCATCCCAGCCTGCGCCGCTGCGATAATCGCCCGTCAGGCCCGACCGTGTCAGGAGGCGGCGATGCTCGATGACGAGCGCCGCTGTGGCGATGCCGGCACAAAGGAAGACACCGACGAGTGCGGTCGCAAATGGTGAGGCGCGCAGGCGCGTCACGAATCCGGTCATGAAGAGCGAGTGAGAACGCGTTCGGCGTCGACAGCCCGGTCTGGCGCGCGACCGCAGTCGGCATCATAGCGCAGGCGTTGCGACCGAGCGTCACTGCGGCCGATGCTACGGAGGAGTAACCGGCCTGTTCGAGTGGCGACTTTTGACGACAAAATTGACGCAAAGTCAGCGATACCGCTACAATAAAACGTTTATCCCCACTGCGGCACCGATTCGGAGATCGCCGTTGTTATTCCGTTGAGAGCGCAAAGTTGAAGAGGCCGTCACGAGTCGCCGCCAGCTTCGGGGCCGTCGCTCTGGCCGGTTTTTTCTTCTTTGCCTGCGGCGGATCCTCCAGCAGCCCGACTCCGGTGACGCCGCCGTCGAGTTCGGGCGGCCCGTCCACCGGTCCATCGGTCAACTCAGCACCGGTCGTTGAATCGATCACGGCGAGCTCCGAGCGCGTGGAGGTGGACAGCGAAATCACGCTGACCGCAAACGTCAAGGATCAGGAGACCGCGATCGATCAGCTCACGTTCCAGTGGAAGGCCAGCGCCGGCACGTTCTCCGGAGAGGGGGCCTCGGTGAAATGGCGCGCGCCGAAAGACATCAAAACACCGGCTGATTTCGAGATTAGCTTGACGGTTACCGAAGCGTACGGCGCGCCGGACGCTTCCGGCAGGCGCCAGCAGAATGTGACGACGGCCACCGGTCCTTCGGTGCGAGTGCACAACTCGCCGAAGGAACTCGGAGAGATGTCGATTCAATTCCTGTCCGACTTTGCCAGTTCGTCCGTTTCGACGAGCACGTGCCTGCGGGACTTCACGGACTCCTGCAGAGGCAAGGCGGACGAACGTAACGACATCGACTCGAACCGCGTTCATTACGAGATCCTCAGTTCCTCGCTCGCACTTCGATCGGTAAATGTGGCGTCGAGCGGTCTTTCCGCCAACATGACGGTCGCCTGTTCGTTCACCTCGAAAATCAAGGTCTGCGATCCCGGCGACAAGGCCTGCGTCGTCGGCGACGTCGGAACCGTACGTGGCGATTGCCTACTGACAGGCAAGTACGAGAACCGGCGGTGGTGGCTGTGTGACAGTCACTTCGCCGGGAAGCTCGCAGATTCGATGCGTTTGTTCTTCGGCCGTCCCTGAAGCTTTTCCAGCAGCTCGCAGACACGACAGGCGGCGCCGCACCGCCGACGTGCGACACTGGTGCCTGGCTTTCCATGACAACGCTCGCCTCGGGAATGATCGCGGTCGCGCTGACGGGTTGCGTCTTCAGTACGGCCTGCAATCGAAGCTCGGCCTCGGATTCGCCGGAGCACCTCCGCATCGTCGGGACCGGGTTCGTCACGGCCGACGAGCGCTCCTTCCAGTGGCGGGGCATCACCGCCTTCCGCCTTCTCGAGTACGTCGCGCGCGGAAAGGATGCCGACGTTGAGCAGTTCCTGTCGTGGGCGGAAGGTCAGCGGCTGACGGTGATTCGCGTGCTCACGATGGGGCAGGGGTTCATGAACCTCTCACCCGAGGACGGGCGCGCCGCGCTGCCGCGTCTCCTGGAGGCGGCCGGGCGGCACAAACTGCATGTTGAAATCGTCGCGCTCGCCGGCACCCGGGATGTCACGGTGGACCTCGACTCTCACCTGGCGGCGATCGGGGAGATCGCCGCGAAATATGGCAACGCGATCATCGAGATTGCAAACGAGCCGTCGCATCCAAGCCAATCCGCGGACGTCCATCGTCCAGAGAATCTGTCGCGGCTGCGACTGCGCATAGCACCGACGGTTCCAGTCGCTCTCGGCCTGGTCGAGGGTCTCGATCGGCGGGCCGCGGGCGACTACGTGACGTGGCATTCGCCGCGCGACGATCGGCTCGACGGCTGGGGGCATGTTCTCGCGCTCGCTGACGGACCGGAGCTCGTTCGACGCTGGAACAAGCCGGTTATCGGCGACGAACCGATCGGAGCCGGGGACAAATATGAACCGGGCCGGCGCGACGATTCCCCCCCGCGCTTCCGCGCCGCCGCGATCATGACGAGGCTGGCGGGTCTTGGCGCGACGTTTCATTATGAAGGAGGTCTGCAGGCGATCGTGCCGGCCGGCCGTCAACTGGAATGCTTCAACGCATGGAAGGACGCCTGGATGGTGCTGCCAGCCGATGTAGAACGCAGCGGCACGTTCCGTCGAGCCGGGGATCCCGGCGCCGCAGTCGTTGACTACCGCTCTGACCGGGCACTGGGAGTGTTCGAGCGCCAACGCGGCAACACCACCTGGGTTGCGGTGATCAACCCGGGCGACGACTTCTCGATGCAGTGGAGACCAGGCTGGGTGCCCGGACCGGCCCGCCGGCTCGGCGGCGTATGGTTGATCAACGCGCGGCGCGACCCGCGTCAATCAATCAAGTAAGTCGCATCATCGAACCCGATACACGGCAACCGGGGACGCTTCGAATACTTTTTCGAACGCCGGAGACGCGTCGAAGCAAATCCCATCCTTATAGGCGCTGCGTTCGACTTCGTCGACGTAGACGTAGTCGATCCTGAGGCTGCGGGCGATGTTCGCCGCCTCCTCGGCGTTCTTCGTCGCGTACATCGCCTTGATGCGATCGGAACGTTCAGCGTATTCCGGAACATTCAGCAATGAAATCGGCAGGCCGCCCGCCATCCTGCGCTCCGCGAACGAGGGAATGTTGCTCCAGGTCGAACGCTCACGCGATCGTGCGTCCATCTGCACCACCGCATTGAACGGCGTGTTCTGGCGGATCCAGGTGTAGGCCTGCTGTTGTTGCGGTGTGACGACAATCGTCCAGGGAAATCCCGGGCCCATCGCCAGGTTGCTGGTGTCCTGCGCGTTGTATTCGTCGATGAGGGTTGTGGGTGCTCCGCACACGATTGCGAGAAGCACGATCGCGCCTGCGATGCCGCGTCGCGCGCCATGCGTGTTTGCCGCCACGAAACGAGCGGTCAGCGCGGCAAGCCCGACGATCATCATCTGGCCGGCTCGGAATGCCATCCACGCCTGATCGACCGACAGGCGCACGAAGTACATCAGGAACAGCGCAATCGCAGAGAGAATGGCGAAGGGCACCGCGGGGCCGAGCGGCAGCGTCCGCGACAAGAGCAGGCCGGCAACACCCGGTACGAGGATGGGGCCGAGCGAGAGAAATAGCGTGACGATTGGCTGGTGGCGCGATGCGCCCAGAAAGCCGAACTGGAGGAATCCGCCGGCCCCCTCCACCATCTGATTGGATATGCACCAACCGATCGCAAGCAGGACGGGAATCGCGGCGAGGGCGTGGCGGACGACGACCGCCGGCTGACGCCACGCCTGCACGGCGATCGCCATGCCGTACGCCGCGGCGAAAATCCCTCCTACGAGCGGATTGAACGCGACTGAGCAACCCAGTGCGATGCCGGACAGCGCGATCTGAACACGCGATGAGGACGGCCCGGATCCGGCCACGACCAGCGCGATAACCCCGAGCGCATAGGCCATCGAGTGCTGTGGCACGTACCACAGGCAGCGTTGCAACCCATCGATTCGATGACCGGCGAAAGGCGGCCACGCGGTGACCGCGTCGATGTTCCAGTTACGCAGCTCCGCCAGTGGAATCCCACGCGACCACAATCTCCATGTTTGAAAGATGCCTTCCGCGCTCGTCGCCAGGAGCGCAAGCGCTGCGGCGATGGCGGCGGCGCCAGGACGCGGCGCGGCCGTCCACGCCGCGAGAAAGACCGCCGACATCAGCAGCAGCCCGGTCATGAGCGCGTTGATCTTCAAACACAGCTGGACGTCGCGGATCGGCGCAGGTCCAGTCTGCGAGACCGCAGCCGGCAGCAGGTAATAGGTCCAGTAGTAGTGAATCGGCTGCCGCGCGAGGTATGGATTACGCGGCGGCATGGAGAACTTGCCGATTTCAGAGGTCAGCGCCGTGTGCCACACGAAGTCGGCAGTGAAGTAGGCGCGATAGTAGCGGTTGCCCTCGTTGTCGATGCGGCCGACGTGCGCCAGCGGCGGCGTCGCGACGGCCAGCGTCAGCACGAGGACGAACAACAGCGCTGTCGATCCCGACGCCGTCCACAGGGACGAAGTCGCGGCAGGTACGAGTCGCCGGCAAGCGGACCACGTCACCGCTGAGACAGCAATCCACGCGACGACGAACGTGAGTGCCGATGGCACGTGCAACGCGATCGGCACCCAGATCGCGAACGCCGTCAGCGCGTAACCGAGAATCGCTCCCGCGATCCAGCCAGCGGCGTGCTGTCGCCCGAACAAAGCAAAACCGAGAGGCAAGCCCGGAACCATCGCCAGCGTATAAACCGCCACATAGAGCCATGCCGCCGCGCCGCCGATGACCCACGACGACAGCAGAAGCAGAAGGACGAACCCAATCGTGGCGATCGAACGGCTCCTCACGACGGTTGCGCCCCCGGCCGTTCGGCCGGATCGGCGAGCGCGTAGATGACGCCACCAGGCAGGCTCCCGATGACGCCAAGCGCCAGAAACAGGATCGACAGCGCCGTGGTTGGTGCCGCGTCGGCACCCGCGGCGCCGAGCAGGCTCACGAACGCGACCTGAGTGGTGCCAAGCCCGTTGATCGTGATCGGCACCTGCATGATCAGCAGAATCACCGGGACGACCGCGAAGTAGGTCAGCAACGGCAACCCGAGCCCAAGCGCTTCGCCAAGACACCAAGCCTGGACGACGCGAATCGCCTGCACGGCGATCGACATCATCAGGACACGCGCGAGCGCCATGTGGTGACGCGAGTATCGGCGGACGGCCTCGGTCAGGGCCGCCGTGATCCGATGGAGTGCGCCGAGCGGAATGACGTCAACGAGCCTCACCAGGGCGAGTGCGGCGCGCTCGCTGAACACGATCGTGCCCGCAACCGCGCACGCGGCGAGAGCAATCGCCAGCGACAACATCAGGCCGCGCGCGATTCCCAGGTCTTCGGCGAACGGCAATGCGCACGCGCCGACGATCACCATCGACAGGACGCCGAGCACGCGATCCATCAAAACGGACGCGGTTGACTCGGCAAGATGCACGTCATGGCGCGCGAGCGCGTAGGCACGGTACATGTCGGCGGCGACACTGGGCACGAAATTGCTGACGAATGAACTGACAAAAAAGATTCGCAGCACGCGGGCAAACGGAGGGCGCGATCCCGGCGTCAAGGCCACGAGCAGATCGATCCAGCGCAGCGCCATCAGGGATCGATCGACGAGGACGAGTGCGACGGCGGCAAACAACCATCGCAGATGCGCGCCCGCAGTGGCGCGAATGACATCCGAGGGGTGAGCTGTATAGAAAACAACCGCGGTCAGGACAACCGCGACAAGGATTCGAAGAATCCGTGGCAAGGAACGGCCGTCTACCGCACCTGTTCCGCGACGGGCAGTGTCTCCAGGTGGCGCGCCGGATCGCGTTTCACCCGATAGGCGCGCTTCAGAAACTTTGCGTACGGAACGAACTGCTTCATGGCGCCGACGTTGACCTGGCAGGGGCTCAGGCAGGTCGGGCAGACCTTGTTCTTCAGGTTCTCCCGGTGCATCAGGTTCTCGGCCTTGAAGTACAGCGTGTCAGGTGCATCGTCCAGCACGTTGCCGATCTTTTCCGAGTTCTCGCAGTAATGGAGATCGCCGTTCGGGTTCAGCAGAAGACCCTGGCTCTGGAAGGGGCACGGCATCGTCCGCTTGTAACCGTTAGCAATCATGTCCGCGTAGTGCAGGTACAGGAACGACTGACCGCTCAGTACCGACTCTTCCTGCACGCGATCGATGAAGAACTTGCGCATGAATTCTTCTTCGCGCTGCCGGAAGCCGATCTTCTCCTCGAGCTCCTTGTTGTGCAGCATGGCGTCGGTGAAACGCAGCATGTTAAACACGACGTCGAGTCCTTTTTTCCGGGCCCAGGCCAGGATGTTCTCAGCGTCGGTCAAGTTGGTCGCAAAGATCGTCGACGCGATGCCGAACGAAAAGTTGTCGTGAACCTTCGAGAGCGCCTGCATCGCCTCGATCGTCTGCGACGCCTTGTCGAAGCCCTTTTTGACGGCCCGAACCTGGTCGTGCACATCGCCGATGCCGTCGAGCGACACGCGAATGCTGATCAAAATCCCGTTCGCGGCGCAGAACTCGACGATGCGCGTCAGCATCGGGATCGCGCGCTTGGGCGTGAGACCGGTAGTGTTGATGCCGATCTTCCGTATGCGGGGGAGATGCCGATGGAACAGCTCCACCATCTCAGGCAGATCGTTACGCGTCGTCGGCTCGCCGCCGGAGATGTTCAGGTTTTCAACCGCGCCCCAGAACGGGTTGTTCATCACCGGCTCGAGCTGGTCGAGCGTCATGTCCGATTTGCGGTCGCCCCACTTCCAGTTGCTGCACATCGTGCAGCGGGCGTCGCACACCCAGGTGCAGTTGTAGATGAGCACAGTCGGGCGAATGGCGTGAAGCTTCGCACTGACGAACGTATTGACCAGGTCGCGGGGGACGCCTGCGGCTGCTTTCGCGAGGTAATGCAGGCGGAAGGTGTTGGTGGCCATTCAGCAGTGACCTACCATCGTAACCCGGCGATCGACGGAAGGCAAACGTAAAAGATAGAAGGCAAAGGGGTTGTCCTTTGCCTTCTATCAACGATGTCGGGGTTATTCGCCCGGGAATCTCGGACGCGGTCGGGATGAGGCCCAGACATTCTTATAAATGCCGCCCGGGAGCGTGGCGTCGTTTGCACCCGCACGCCCCATCGGCGCACCCAGGTACATGTAGTGCGGGTCAGGCCGATAGGGATGCGTACCGGTTCCAGTTGCGACATTGTAGATAGTCGAACCCGTCGGGCTGTCGACCTTCACTTCAAGCCTCGCGCTACCCGTCTGCCAGGTGAATCGCCAGAAATACCAGCGTTCCGAACTGAAGTTCAGCTGAATGCGTCCACCGTCGCGCGACTCGCCGTCGCCGCAGATGATTCGGAAAGTCACCGAGCCTGGGGCGCCGTAGTTCGCCCCTCGCAATTCCGCCGTCATGCGGTAGTCATCGTCAGTAATGTCTCCCTCGTCTGGCCCTTCCTGCATGGCGAAGACCTTGCTCTTATCGCCCTCGGTGCCTTCGTCAGCGCCCTTGATCATCATCGAGAACTCCCCGTTCTGCAGGTTCACCGGCAGGGGATAACGCACGAAGCTGGTGTGATCGAGGAGCTTGACTCCCTCGCCCGGGATGAACTGAGTAGGGCCATTGAGTTGACCTGCGGTCTTGCCATTGGTCAGCGGATCGAACACCTCGTTGCCCCTGATGTATCCGCCCGCCGGCGCCTTGAACGATCCGTCAGCGGACCACGGACCGACGAAGTCGCCGTTGCGCGCGCGTACCTTCCACTTGTACGGCGCCTCGAACTCGAGTCCGCAGGAGGGCGAATAGGAGACCGTCGTCGCACCGGGATCTGCGTTCACGTTTTCCGTGCAGGCCGAGACGACCTGCCCACCATCAGTCGAGATCTGAAACTGATAGCTGAGCTGCATGCTCTTGTCGAACTTGCCCTGCGCCGTTGACGCGGTCAGTACCAAGCTGTCCGGTTGCGCACCGTTGGTCGGAGAGATCACTGTTGGGGCAGTCGCCTTCAGGGTGGCGCCATCCGGACCAGCATTTCCGGTTCCGCCTTCCGAGACGCTTGGCGATGTTGGCGTCTCAGACGACTTCGAACAAGCAATCGCGAGGGCGAGTACAGCCGCCGCTGAACAAAGGACGATCCTTTTTTGGAGCATCAGGTAGAACCTCGATTGTGAATTTTGGGGCCCGCTGGGAAGAGCCGTGGATTGGCGAATAATACCAAATTGCCAGCGCTCTGTCACCAACTTGCCGTGCTACCATAACCCGACCGCCACGCGTCTCTCCGACGTATCGGTCGCTGCGAGTTCATCAAACAGGAGTAAATCGTTTTGAAAAAAACTGCCGTGCTCTGCCTCGTATTCTGCGCGCTTGCCGCGCCCCGCGCCTACGCACAGATGAAATGGACGGACAAGGGCTTCGCGAATATCAACATCGGGGGCCAGTCCGGCTCGCACGATGTGGCGACCACGACGGCATTCGTGGTCTACGAGGAAGACGCCCACATCAATACGACGCAGAAGACCGGCGGCGGATTTCTCTTCGATATCAATGGCGGCTACAAGGTCTGGAGCAACTTGGTGGTCGCCGTCGGCTACACGTTCATGTCGGACTCGACAGACGGTGCCGTGACGGCAACAATTCCCGACCCTGCAGTATTCGACCGGCCGCGGACAGTGAACACGACCGCCGACAACCTCAAGCATAGTGAAAACGCCCTCAACTTCATGGGCGTCTGGATGGTACCGGTGACCGACAAGATTGATGTCGGCGTCTCGTTCGGTCCCACCGTTTTCTTCGTGAAGCAGGAGCTTCCTGACACGATCCAATTTACCGAGCCTGCTCCGACCGTCACCGGACTGACGACGAAGGACGTCAGCAAGACCGCCGGCGGCGTGAATCTCGGCGTCGACGTGACCTATCTGGTCACCAAAAAAATGGGTGTTGGCGGGATTTTGCGTTATACGTGGGGCTCGGTTGATCTCGAGGGCGCTTCGGATTCTCTCACCGTCGGTGGATTTCAGATCGGGGTCGGCGCGCGGTATCGCTTCTAGTAAGCACCGTCAACACAAGGATCGAATACATCCAGACTATCGCTCTTGATCAGGCCGTCCGCCCGCTCGTCACCAGGCGGGCGGCGGCCAACGGCGACCGCGCAGCCTTCCTCCTCATCCTGGCGTTCGGGGCCGCTCTTCGGCTCTTCCACCTGACCGCGCCGTTCGTCGACGCGCATGCCTGGCGGCAGCTCGATACCGCCGCGATGGCGCGCAACTTTTACGAGGACGGCTTTCTTCCATTCGATCCGCAGGTTGACTGGGGCGGGCGTCACGGCTATCTCGAGGCGGAGTGCCCGATCGTTCCAGCGTTGATCGCCGTCGTCTACCGGATCGTCGGGCTGCACGAGGTCGTCGGGCGCGTCATCATCATCGCTTTCTCACTTGGATTGATCTGGGCCACCTACAGGCTGGCGCTGATCCTGGACGGACGACGGTCGGCGGCGAGGGCCGCCGCCTTTCTGATCGCCGTGTCACCGGCATCGATCTTCTTCGGACGAATCGTCATCCCCGACACGCCGATGGTGTTCTGCACCGTGCTGGCGCTCGTCGGCTTTGCCGAATTCAGCCGCAGTCATTCTGTGCGCTGGATGACGATCGGCGCCTCGGCCTTGACCATCGCTTGTCTCCTGAAGCTTCCGGCCGTGTTTGTCGGGCCGGCAATCGTCGCGCTTCTCGTGCAGCGACGTGGTTGGAGCGCGTTTCGAGACCCGCGTGTGTGGCTGGCTGGCGTCCTGCCGTTGGCCATAACCGCTGCATGGTATTGGCGGGCCCACGTCATCTTTGAGAGAACGGGTTTGACGATGGGGATACTTGGCGCGCCGACGAAGATGTATCCGCCGTACGTCAGTCCTGGCCCATGGCCGAACTTTTACTCAAAGTGGAGCACGGCGGCGCTTCTCTCGGATCCGGGCTTCTACGAGCGGATGTTCGTGCGGTTCTATCACGTCCTCCTGCTGCCGTTCGGATTTGCCGGCGCCATCCTCGGCGGGCTCTTCTGGCGCGGGGAGGGCCGCCGCGCGATGATCGCGTGGCTGATTTCTCTGACGATTTTCTTCTTCATCGCCGGCGAAGTGCACCGTGTGCACGAGTACTATCAGTTGCCGTTTGTCGTTGTCGCGGCGATGTTCTTCGGAGGCGCGGCATGGCCGCTGTTCGACGAAGCGTGGCTCACTCGTCATTTGGGAGGCGGGCGGCTTCGCCTTGCGCCGTACGCCGCAATCGTCTCGCTGCTCGCCATCGCCTCCATTTACTGCAGTAGCGTGACCCAGATCTTCTTCCTGCCCCGCGACGGCGCCGAAAAGATGCGCCAGGCGGGTCGCGTCATCGATCTCGTGACCGACGACAACTCGGTCGCCGTCGTCGTGGACGACTACGGCATCATGTCGCCGATCCTCCTGTATTTCGCCCATCTGAAAGGATGGAGCTTTGAGCCGACGGATGTGTCGCCGCCCGTGATCGACAACCTGCGCCGGCTTGGCGCGCGCTACTTCGTCACGACGCGCTGGACGGAATTGAAGAATGTGCGGCCCGAGGCGGCTGCGTTCCTGGACCTGTATCAGGACGTTGGAATAGATGGTGCGCCGCCCGACACGCGACTAATCGATTTGAGGCTACGCAAGGATGGATTGTGACGGGCGTTCCCTTCTCCTAAATTCCTGAACAGCTCGCGACGGGGAACGGCTTGTAGCTCGCCCCGAAGCCGGCCTCGTTCCAGCCGAGCCGCAGCGGCTCGGACGTGTTGTCGTAGTCAACCGCGAGGTCGACGCCCATATCACCACCGCCCTGACGCCACGCAAGAAAGTCTATGCTGAGATCCGGGCCGCCACGCTTCAGGTTCTGACCGAGATCCAGGCCGCCACACTTCCCAGCCTCGATGATTCGATCGCGCAGGAAGCTCATGTTCGCCTGACGCTGGCCCAGGGACACGCCCGCGGCGAGGTACTGCGGATACTTCGCGGCGATGCAGTTGACGATCGCGGGACCATTGTTGGACGCGCACGGTCCGCCGGGCGCAGGCCCGGGGTTCGGTGTTGGGCCGGGACTCGGCGCGGCGTTGGGGGTGCGGAACATCTGGGCTGTCGCCCATGCGCTCGTCGTGTCGCCATCGGTCGCTCGGACGCGCCAATAGTGCTGCAGATCGGCGACAAGATCTGAACCGGCCGTGAAGCTCGTTTGCCCGGGACTCTCCCCGGAGACGCCGGATGCGACGACCTTCGTGAACGCCACATCGGTTGCAATCTGGAATTCGTACGACAGGGGGCCGATGGCCGCGTTGCGCTCGGAATCGTTGACGGTCAACGTCGGCCGACGCGAGGTTACGCGGTCATTGTTCACCGGCGATACCGGCCCTGGCGGATTCAACAGCGGCTTCGGCAGCACTTCGAACTGCGACGACGAGAACTGGCTGGAGTTGGCGCCGTCGTCCGCCTTTGCCCGCCAGTAGTACGCGCGGCCCAGATCGAGTCGATCGATTTGAACGCTGGTGCGGTTGCCGTCGCCCGGCGGAACGCCGCTGCGCGCGTAGACCTTTGTGGTGAAGCTGGAGTCGGTGGCAACCTCGAACATGTAAGTGATCGGACGCACGCCGTTAGTCGTCGCGTTCTCGATGACCAGCTTGATTGGCTGTTGGGATTCCTTGTATTTGAAGCCCTGGGCTGGATCGACGAGTTTCGGTGGGGTGATGTTCACGCCCGGGATCGGACCCGCGACCGAGGGACTCAACGGGTTCGAACTCTTTTGTGCTTCACATCCAGCAACCGCGACGATCGCGGCAGCCGAAAGCGCTGCCACTGCGGTTCTGTAATTGGTCGTCATGAAATGCCTCGGGGTCGGTCTCTCGAATCCAGTGTGCATCGGCCGGCAGCCGCGTGCAGACACACTATCGGCCGGGCACACCGGTTCCTTTATCGAAGCTGGAGTGCTGGGGGGGTGGAGCACATCCAGAATAGACGCCCGCGTGCTGCGCGTCAAGGTTCGGCCCGCCGATGGTCGTTTGTTTTCTGTTAGTTGTACTGGCCAGACTGGTATAGCCCGGGTCGGATCACTATGAGCGGATCAGGTGTTGCGGTCAAGCTCAGCCGAGAGCTTATTCCTCGGCGAGCACCGCGCCGAAGGCGCCATGCGCCTTTCCCGCGTGGCGGCTGAAATACACGAGCCCGCCGGACAGGGAAAACAGCATGATCAGCGCGGCACCGACAAACGAGACGAGCAACGCTGATTCAAGAGGAAGCCCGAGTCGCCTGAAGTAGAACCCGAACGTGGCTTCGCGCACGCCGAAGCCGTTCATCGACACGGGCAACATCTGGACAATGAACGAGATGGGGACGATTACGGCGAGTTCCCCGAAGCCAATGGGGATGTGCATGCTGTGAGCGATAGCCAGATAGAACCCGACGAGAACGGTCTGGACGATCACCGCACCTGAGAAACAGCCGGCCAACGCCGAGGGTGACTGGCGGAAGCGCGCCAGGGTCGCTGTCAAGCGGGCAACTCGCTCATCGACCCATTCGGCATGCAGCAGCCGGAGGGGATGGAGAAGCTTCGTGAATACTTCAGGAAAGAGAATTCCGACCGAGGCAACCGTCACCGCCACCGCAAACCCGGCCCACAACATCCCCGCACCGAACGCGCCCGCGTCTCCGAAACGGGGCCCCACCGTCGCGCCTACTGCGGCCATCAGCACGAGCCCGAGGAGTCCGATGCCTCGGTCGAGCAATACCACCGTGGTTGCCAGCGTCTTGGACCCGGCAGCCGGAGCGGTGTCGGCGATGCGGATCACATCGCCGCCGATGTTGCTGGGGAGAAAGTTGTTGAAGAAGGTGGCGACCAGGAAGGACGAGATCAGCGATCGAAACGAAAACATCAGGTGCTGGGCGCGGAGCAGAAGCCCCCACCGCCACGCACTCGCAGCGATCATCACCGTATAGAGGGCAAGCGCCGATAGAAGCCAGGGTGTCGACGCATTCCGCGCAACCGACCAGAGCCTCGCGATGTCGACGCGCGAAAACAGCAGCCACAGCAACGCGATGCTGACGCTGGCTTTCAGGGCGGTAATTATGAGGCTGCGCGTGCGCGACCTGGATGAAGTGTCGTTTTGAGTGGTCACGTCTCAGGAATAATCAGATTACCACTAAACCGCGCAAACTGCGAGAGTTACGTTGACCTTTCTCCAAGCGTTCCCTACAATTCCACGATCGCGCTTCATGAAAATCCTGATGATTGCCCCGGAGCCGTTCTTCGAGCCCCGGGGAACACCCTTCAGCGAATACCACCGGATTCGCGCGCTTACCGAACTCGGCCATACGGTTGATCTCGTGACCTACCCGTTCGGCCGTGACGTTTCACTGCCGGGCTTGCGGCTGTTTCGGTCGCTGCGGCCACCGTTCGTCAAGGAAATCGGAATCGGTCCGTCCTGGGCGAAAGTGCCGCTTGATTTTCTCGTCGCGTGCACGGCGTTCCGGCGAGCGTTTTCCGAAACGTACGACGCCGTGCATTCGCATGAAGAGGGGAGCTGGTTCGGCGTCCTGATCGCGGCGATGCTCGGCGTGCCGCATCTGTACGACATGCACTCGAGCCTGCCCCAACAGCTCACCAATTTTTCGTTCAGCCAGTCCCGGCTGCTGGCAGGAACATTTGCCTGGCTGGAACGCTTCGTCGTGCGGCGGTCGAAGGTCGTGGTGGTGATCTGTCCGCACCTCGCCGACGTCGTGCGCGAGATCGAGCCCGCTGTGCCGGCCATCTTGATCGAAAATGCGCCCGGCTCGGGCGATGCGCCGGTTGCCGGTTCGGGCGAGCGCATACGGTGCGAGCTCGGGATCGCGCCCAGTGCGCCGATCGTCCTCTATACGGGCACGTTCGAGGCGTACCAAGGACTCGATCTCCTGTTTGCCGCTGCGCCTCGGGTCCTTGATGCTCGCGCGGACGCCCGGTTCGTTCTTGCCGGAGGGCGGCCAGAACAGATTGCGGTCGCGCGCGACCAGGCAGTTCGGGCTGGGGTCGCCGCCGCGGTGATTTTCGCCGGTCAGCGTCCGGCCGACGAAATCCCATTGTTTCTCGATGCCGCTGATGTGCTCGTCTCGCCGCGCAGCACCGGGACGAATACGCCGCTCAAGATCTATCAGTACTTGCGATCCGGCCGACCGATCGTCGCGACGCGTCTGTTGACGCACACGCAGGTGTTGAACGATGACGTCGCCATTCTGACGACCGCGACATCGGAGGGATTTGCGGCCGGGATTCTAACCGCGCTCAACGACGTGGATCGGGCGCGCGAGGTCGGCACCGGTGCGCGCGCTCTCGCCGACACGAAGTACAGCTACGAGGCGTATCTTCTGCGAACCCGCCAGGCCTGCGATCATCTGACGGCGAAATCGACGCCGCAGGTTGCGGGAGGCGTCGCGTGAGCGCGGCGCGTCCGTCACGCGCCGATCACTACAGCTATTCCGTCTACGCCGACCCGGCCATGGCCGAAGCGTTCGACGCCATGCGCTTCAGCGGCCCGATCGGGCGGCTCGTGGCGGAGACGCAGGAGCGTGTGATTGCTTCGTTCCTTGCGCCTGTCTCGGGACGGACCGTCCTCGACGTCGGCACCGGAACAGGCCGTGCGGCGATTGCGCTCGCGGCTCGAGGTGCCAGGGTCACTGGCGTTGATGCATCTGAGGAAATGCTTACGGTTGCGCGGCGGCGCGCCCGGGAGGCGGGTGTCGAGATCGAGTTCGCGACCGGCGATGCACATCGACTCGGCTTTCCCGATCGATCGTTTGACACCGTCGTCTGCCTTCGCGTCCTGATGCACACGCCCGATTGGCATCAGTCCCTGGCCGAACTGTGCCGGGTGGCGAAGCATCACGTGGTGTTTGACTATCCAGCGCTTGTCAGTGCGGCTGCGCTGCAGTCGGCGTCACGCCGATTGGCGGCGAGCCTGGGCGCGCGAGTCGAGGCCTATCGCGTTTTCACCGAGCGGTCCCTACAAAAGGGGCTCAGCGCCAATGGCTTTCGCATCGCTGACGCTCATCGCCAGTTCGCGCTGCCGATTGCTCTTCACAAACGGTTCAATTCAGTGGCGATGACCGCGCGGGTCGAAGGCGTGCTGGCGCGGGCCGGTCTCACCCGGCTCGTTGGTTCGCCGGTGACCGTCGTGGCGGAGCGTTGCGCGTCCTAGTCACCGGGGCGACCGGGTTCACCGGTGGCCACCTGACTCGGGCACTTGCCGCAGCGGGCGATCAAGTCCGTGCGCTAGTCCGCTCGCCCGGCCCCACGGGGTCAGACCCCGGTCTTGAAACCATACAGACGGGGTCAGACCCCGGTCTTGAAATCAGAGAGACGGGGTCAGACCCTGGTCGTGAAATCAGACAGACGGGGTCAGACCCCGGTCTTGAAACCATACAGACGGGGTCAGACCCCGGTCGTGAAATCAGACAGACGGGGTCAGACCCCGGGGCGATCGACCCCGGGGCGATTGAGATCGTGCATGGCGACGTGCGGGATGGCGTTGCCATGCGCGCGGCGGCCGACGGCGTCGACGTCGTCTATCACATGGCCGCGATCTACCGTCAGGCAGGATTGCGGGAGGCCGAGTACCGGGCGGTCAATGCCACCGCGGTTCGGACGGTCATCGACGCGGCGAAGGCAGGCGGGGCTCGGCGCGTGGTCCACTGCAGCACCGTTGGTGTTCATGGGGACGTCGAACGTCCGCCAGCCAACGAGGATGCCCCACTCAGGCCCGGCGATATCTACCAACAGACCAAGCTGGAAGGGGAGCAGATCGCTCGCGACGCCGGCCAGACGACCGGAATCGACGTCGTCATCGTCAGGCCAACGGGCATTTACGGCCCCGGCGATCGGCGGCTGCTCAAGTTATTCCGCGGCGTGAGCCGACGACGGTTCGTGATCCTCGGCGATGGTTCAATCTTCTATCACCTCACCTACATCGACGATCTCGTGGAGGGATTTCGACTCTGTGGCACCGTCGCCGGAGCGGCGGGGAGAACCTACATCCTCGCCGGCGGTGAAGTGACCACACTCAACGAGCTGACGCGACTGGTCGCCGAGGAAGCGCACGTGCCGCCTCCGCGGCTGCACCTTCCTGTGTGGCCGTTCTGGATGGCCGGTGCCGCATGCGAAGCGCTGTGCGCGCCGCTCGGGATCGAACCACCGATCTATCGCCGTCGCGTCGATTTCTTCACCAAGAGTCGCGCCTTTGACATCTCGCGCGCTCGCGCCGAGCTCGGGTATGCGCCAAGGATCGGTTTGCGCGATGGAATAGCGCGAACATTGCGGTGGTATCGGGAACAGCGATGGATCTAGGTTCTGCCGGGTTCTGCTGGGTTCTACAAAGTTCTACAAGCTTCGTTCTGCAAGGTACCGGGGTACGAGCTATGCTACGCGACATCTACGAGAAGCGGATTCAAACCGACTACCACGATGGCGAACGAGCGCGCGAGTGAGCCCACGGGAGCGCGGTGGGGCGTGTGGGACCCCGCGAGCGAGCGTGCAGGGGAGTCCGAGGGGCGAAGCCCCTCGGAGTGATACATGACCGACATCATGCGCGCGCAGGA
This sequence comes from Acidobacteriota bacterium, assembly GCA_046732715.1. Lineage (GTDB taxonomy): Bacteria > Acidobacteriota > Vicinamibacteria > Vicinamibacterales > 2-12-FULL-66-21 > JALZOC01. The sequence continues at coordinate 16,872 of JBKPNQ010000103.1, forward strand.
CCAGCTGTTCGATCGACGAACGTCGGCACGCGAGAAGTATGCGGCGCTGGTCGTGGGACGGCCCGGCCTTCGTGCGCTGGTCAAGCACGAAGTGGTCACGCTCGGGTCGCAGCACGTCCCCGGGGCGCTTGGGCTGCTGCTTCGCAAAGCGCTCTATCCGCTGCTGCTCGGCGCGTGCGGCCAAAACGTCATCTTCGGTCAGAACGTCGTGCTTCGTCATCCTCACAAGATCCGCATCGGCAACGACGTGGTCATCGACGACAATTGCCTGATCGATGCCAAGGGCAGCGGCAACCGCGGAATCACGATCGGCAACGGCGTGTTCATCGGCCGCAACACGATCCTGTCCTGCAAGGATGGCGACATCGACATCGACGACCGCGCGAACATCGGTTTCAACTCCGAGATTTTTTCCGCGAGCTCGGTGCATGTCGGAAGCGACACACTCATCGCGGCGTACTGCTACATCATCGGCGGCGACCACGACTTCAGCGATCCTTCTCAGCCGGTGCTCGCACAGGCGCGTCGCTCCACCGGCGTGATGGTTGGAAACGGGGCGTGGCTTGGCGCAGGTGCGAAGGTGCTTGACGGCGTCTCAATAGGCGATGGAGCTGTCGTCGGCGCCGGCGCCGTCGTGCGCGAAGCCGTGCCAGCCGGCGCAATCGCCGTCGGTGTGCCGGCACGAGTCGTTGGGCAGCGAGAGGGTATGCCGAATTCGATGACTCCAGGATCCGGCATGGACGCTCGATGAATGCAGAGCTCCACCCGTCACCGCGACGCTGAATCCTTTTCGAAAGACGCGACCGTCTTCAGCAGGGGCCGTGAGACGACGGTCGGCTGTTGATTGCACCTCTGCTCAATCAGCAACCAGCAGTGGACATCACTTGACCGCCGGCAGCGGTGTCGCCAGCTCAGGATGCACCGCTCGATAATCATCAGTTTTGACGATCTGTGCCCGCATGGCCGCGATTGATGCGTCGTAGGAATCGCCGGCCCCTCGAGAGGCGAGGAATCCGCCTACCAGATACGCGGTAATGGCTCGATCATTCAGCCTGCCTTCGCCACAGAGGCCGCCTTTCCGTCCGAAGCCTTCTGTAGGTTCCGCATAGAACGTATCGAGCCAGCGGAGCGCACTGTCCGCTTCTTCGAGCGGCCGGCGCGTCCAGGCCGCGGCGATGTTCGCTTTCGTCTGGTCCCGCTCGCTGCGCAACTGCTGCAGCTCGGCCCGCACCTGGCGTACGGTTCGGGCTTCGAGAAAAACCACAACCAGCAGAACCGCTGACAAGAGCGACAACACTCGCACCGCGAGTGACCAGGGTGTGTCGTCGGCCGAAACCATCTAGCCTCCTGATTGCGCGCCACCGATGTTGATGGTGTGGCGATCGAGACGGGTGCGGCCGTCGCGCAGTTGCAGCCACGTGACGACCGCATACGTGCCAGGTTGCCGGTAGAGATGCTCGTATCGTGCTCGGTCGACGATGCCAGACCATGACGTGACGTGACCGTCCCCGAAATCGAGGTGAACCCGGCCGAACCGGGCGAATCGCTCGTCTTCGCCGACGAGGTCGATTCGGATGACGACGCTCTCGCGTCCGGGGGCGAGTTCGACCTTCACCGAATCGGCCCGATTTGGATTGAGGGCCGTCCAATCGATAGGCCCGTCCCGTGATGTAAAGCACACGCGGCAACGGTCGAGGCTGACCAGGGCTCGCGCTGCGAGGCGATGCGCTGCGTAGTCCTCAAGAAGATAGTCGCCGTACGACCAGCGGCCGATCGCCGCTGTCGTCACGATCGCGATCGCGAGCATGACCATCACCACACTCGCACGACTGACTGCCGCTTGAAGCGGTGTGCGCTCGGCCGAACTGCCAGGCGCGACGTCCTGACGCCACGCGAGCAGCGACAGCGCCGCGAGAATCACGATCCACAGCAGCAGGATGGCGAGGCTGGTTGCCGACATGTCCGCGGGGTTCACGGCGATGTCTGGAAACATCAAATTCGGTTTCCATCCGCTCATTCCGATTCCATGGATGGGTCCGACGTGCTTCTGATGCGTCCAGTTGTAGGTCAGCGACGCGTCGAGCGACAGAACCAGGAGAATGACGGCGGTGGTTCGCACCGCCGTCGACGATGCGAACCGGCGGACGACGGCCGCGACAGGCCACACGAACAGCGGAACCACCGCGACAACCAGCCGGCCGGGCGTTCCAGCGGCAGCGCTGAGCGTGTGACCCGCCGCTGGAATCCCCAGACACAGCGCGAATACCAGAAGACTCATGACCAGTGCCCGGCGGTTGCGCGCGAGCAGTGCC
>JBKPNQ010000104.1:0-5819 GCA_046732715.1 Acidobacteriota bacterium
CCTGCACAGCATGGGATTCGAACCCTTCATATGCTTCGTTCTCGCAAACATTCGGAACTCGTAGAAGGTGTGATCCAACTCGTAGCACCGTAGTCAACGTTCCCTAACAATCTGACTCAAATACCAAGAGGTGCTGTGCAACTCGAATCGTAGACCCCTCACTCACGACCGTCAATCACATTCTCACCCTCACACAATCTGTTTGTTTGTGACCACGTCCACGGGCGCGACGGCGCCAGTCGGGGTTCGCCCGAGCACGACTCCCGTGGTGACGTTCTCAAACATGTTGTCCGCGACAAGCCACAGTACCGAGGTACGCGGCGGGTACGGGGTATTGCCCAGCTGGTAGCGCGGCGTGACGTTGACCCCGGTAGTGAAATCCGTGAAATGGTTGTGGCGAACGACAACCGCGCGACCCAGATGTCCGTACGCGATCGCACCGGTAATCGTGATCTTCTCGGCGCCATTGGATCGCTGCACCGTGATCGTGTTGTCGTGAATCGCGACGCTGCGGGCGTTGCCCACGAAGATGCCGTGCCGCTCACGGGAATACGAATCCGCGTTGAGCCTCAACACCGCCGAGTTGCCTGACACCTGCACGCGATCGATCTGCAGCACCTCCGGGGTGCCGCCCGCTGGCGTCCTGGAGCTGACACCGATATGTACTGCCTGCATGGCGTTCTGCACCGTGTTGTTGATCACGCGCACGTCCGAGACGGTCTCGCCGGCGACCACGATGCCCTGCCACGCTGAGTCCAAATACTGGACCGCGTTGAACCACGCCGCGAATCCGGGAAGCTGGGCGCGAAGGGCTTCGTTCGTCAGGATGGCGTTGGCTTTCGACACCAGGTACTGGCGCAGACCTTCGGCAGTCGTCACCCCCTGCGGTGGCTGCGCCGCCAGCAGCTTCGGCCACTCGCTTTTCAGTGCTGGATGCGTCTGAAACAGCACGGTATGACCGCCAAATTCGATCTTCGCGTTCGTCACGCCGCCTGGCGGCGGTGTCGTGCCCAGCACGACGTTCGAGACCATGCGCGCCTCGAACTTTGCACGAAAGACGGGGTCGATCAGGAGCTTGGCCACGCCGATTTTCTGGTGAACCGGCGGCGTGAACAGCAGGTTGTCTTCAACGTGAGCGCGATTGACGTTGATGAGGAGGATGCCGGTCTGCAGATCTCCGACGGACAGCCTGCAGCCGCGGATTCGGGTCGCACTCATCGGCAGCAGCGTTCCCCGCCCCTCACGGACGGTGATGCACGTCGCGTTGCGCCGCGTGCCTGCGGCACACGTCAGCGACACCTGTTCCACGACAACCGAGTTGCACCCCAGAAACGTCAAGGCACCATTCAGCCTCGCGAATTGCTTCTCCTGGCCGGCGGCAACACCCGCCTCGATTGAGAGATCGCGGACAGCCGCAGACTTGCAGTTGTTGAATTGGAAGACGTATTCAGTCTGGGGAGAAACGATGCGCGAGCCCGGCCCGGCCCCCTCCAGGCTGATATCTCCCAGACCGCTGAGTGTTACGACGCCAGGCAGCACATAATCACCGACCGCAAAACAGATTCGAGCGCTGGCCCCGTCGGGCAGCCTGTCCACCGCCGCCTGGATGTTGTCACCCGGGCTGACGTGAATCGTGCAGGCACCGAGTCCACCGTGACACAGTTGCTCGATCGCTTCCTGCACCGTCGTGACGCCAGGCAAGTGATCCTTGCACTCGGTGTTGTCGAAGCTCACATCCTCGGCGCGGATGTCGGTGAGCGGCGGAAAGACGTCACGACAATCGCCGACGACGGAAACGATTCCAGCGGTATTGACGCGGAGGAGCGCCAGCCGGCAGTAGTGATGCCCAACACCGACCGGTGGCAGCGGCAGCGGATTGGTCGCCGGCTGCTCGAACGGCGCCCACTCCACGTCACCGGTCGCCGTCCTCGCAGGGATCAACCAGTAGTCGCCGGAGCGGTAGGTCCCGTCGGAAAAGCGCACCTGCACGCCGTCCTCGATGTCGATCCATCCGGCGGCCATCGGCACGCCGACTGCCGTGGCGCTCGGAGTCGATTGATCCCAGCGGCGCAGCTGAAGATCTGGAACGCCGGAGAATTGCGAGATCGACGCGTCAGTCTTGATCTCGCGCGTCGAGAGCGTGGGTGCCTTGATCTGAAAGAGATCGTACGGAAGCCTCAGCCCGGTGACCGAATCGCTGGGACCGTTCAGCGCGGAGATCTCGTCCACGATTTCGACCCACTGCCCTCCGGCGAACCCGAGCTTGTCGTCCTTCCCGAGATCCTCCGCGGTGATGGTGTCGCCGTTCACGGTAATCCGGGTCTGGATCGACGCGTTCTCCCGCGACACTTTGAAAGTGGCGGTCGCGCGCGGCCCGCCCCGATGCACCTCGATGCGATAGAGCTGGTTCTCCAGGCTGCGGAAGCCGGCCGACGGCGGCAGCACACACGGACCACTGCTCGAATCGGGAGGGCTCGTCCGCGCCGTCAGCAACCCGGTTGGCGCCACGGTTCGATTCGTCCATTCGGCGAAGGCGTCGTCGCAATGCGGTGTGGCCTGGCCGGTCGGCGTCACTTTCAGCAGGCGCACCTGCCACACGTTCAACAGACGGGTGGTCGTGTCCGGTCCGCCAAGCGCGACCTCCTTGATGTGCGCATCGTCGAGCGCGGTGACCTCGCGCTGCCACGTGTCGAGATACGCGAGGTAGTAGCCAGCCCCCAGCTGCACATCCTCGAATCCGGGCGGACTCGCCGGCGTCCCACGAAAGTCAGGTTCCGGATAGAACGGCTGTGTCAGGTAGGTCACAACTCGCCGAAGCACTGGGTCCGCGGCGGTCCGATACGTGGTGACATCCGCATCGAACGTCAGCGTCGCCAGGTTGCCGACCGCCACGATCTGAAAGACTTTCGCTGCCCGGTCACGCGCCGAAAGCTCCACCCAGTGTCCGGGCTCGAGTTGCCGGCGATTGAGCGTGAGGTTCGCGATCCGCGCCTGCGTCGCGCCCAGCCCCTGCGGGAATAGCACCGGCACAGCGGACGGATCGTTCTCGCAGAGCAGCCCGCCCGCGTACAGCCGTCCGTCCGAAATCTGCAGATCCCCTCCGTCTTCGGTGAGCTGGATCTTGAAGCCGGCTTCGGCGCGCGGTGCGCCGCACGGCCCGATTACGTCGATCGCCTCAGTCTCGGTGCGGTGCTGGCCGATCTCGACCTGCTCGTTGAAGTCGGCGTCGGTCAACACCCGTCCCTGTTGCATTTGGACGGCCGTGTAGCCACGACCAGGAACGAACGAACGGCGGCTGTAATCACCCGGCATAACCGTCTCCTCGAATCACCTCAGGCCGCAGCGCCCGCGGCCATCACTTCCCGCATGGTGTCCGCAACCTGTCGTCAACTCGCGAACAGCGTTCCGCCTTCAAGACCGAAGCGCAGGTACTCGTCGATGCGGGCGCGCACGTTGGCGAGACGCTGGGGCTGATACACGTCGTGAAACGCACCCATCTCCGACTGATCGTCCGCGCCTTCCGTAATGTCGCGCGCTGTATGCCCGCTCAACTGGCAGTAGCCGGGCTCACCCCACTCGAGAGAGGTGAAGACCGGCCGTACTCGGCCATCCTCGACTGCATTCGCCGGCTGACATCGATAGCGCCGCGGCACGCGCGACCCGGGCGGCACGTACGAGTAGCGCACGCAGCCCTGCTGCAGGCGCTCGGCGATCACCGGCCCCTCCCACCAGTCCCAGCGTGCCAGCTCTGAGAAGAAAATCGTGTTGGAGGCCAGCTCGATGAGCTCACTGCGAACCTTGCCGACGATCGTGGTGTTCATCGCCGTCATGCGAGCACCAGCGTCGTCATCAAGCAACCCGGCATAGGCGACGACGGATGGCAGGCCGGCGTCAACAATGCTGTTCGTGAGCCGGACGCGCGAGCCGGCAACCGCCCGTATTCCAGCGACGATGCAGTGATCGATTTCCACGACGACGCCGGGAAGATCGATGTGCAGCCGTGCAGCCGTCGCCTGCGCAGGGATCGCAGGCGCCGGTCCGCCTCCCGGAAGCCGCAGTGGCGGAATCGGCCCCGGCACGAGGGTGCAGTGGCGCAGGCGCAAGGTTCTGAGGCGGTTCGGCTGCTGCGGTCCGAGCATGCGCGGAACGTGTAACAGGCCGCCGAAGATCCACAGCCCGTTCAACGTCACTTCTGCGTCGGCGCCGCCACCAACCGTCACTGGCCCGGTCAAGTAAAGCGTTGGACGCGTGTTGTCGGCCGCGCGCAGTTCGAAGGCCGCGTTGTCGGCGGCGACGACGACCGGGACCTCGACGAAGCGAGCGCTCCCCTTGATTTCCACGGCACCGCGTCCACTTGCCGCGTTGAGCCCGGATTGGATCGACGCCGGTTCGATCACCGTCGTGACCGAGCGCACATCCAAGAACGTGCGCTGGCGGGCGTACTCGCCGCCGCCGATCGGCGCGCCGAACGTGTACCCGTACGAGACTCGCACATCAGCGTCGGGTTCATCCTGCTTGGTGATGAGGCGACCCAGTTCCGGATCGATGATGTACGTCGATGCGTCGGCCTCACGATTCCATCGGTCGTAACCGACGTCCTCGAGGTTGCACACCTGGATCTCGGTGGATGGAATGACGCGACCGTTTACGGTGAGCAGCACGCTTTTCTGCTTGCCGTAATAGGCCCCGCGTCCGTTCGGCTGCACATCTTCCGCCAGGGTCGCGCGACTGATCGGCTCCGGCAGGTTGATCGGCGTCGCTCGATGGGAGATCCCGGTTTCCGGTTCCGGCTTCGTGATCAATTGGCGGTCACGGCCGCGAGGATCGAAGCAATAGCGGCGAGCGTCGATCATGAACGCCGGAGCCCCAGTGACCACGAACGGCTGGAGGCGCCACACGTGCACGCCGACGTTCGGGATGTTGTAGCGGCCACGGCCGCTTTGAATGCGGCGCGCCTCGAACGTGCGAGCGACAAGGTCGAACGGGGTGCCGATGGCGCGTAACCCGGTTCCATCGCGCAGGTTCGGCATGATCACGTTGTCCAGGCGGCGGTGGTTCATGTACTGCGTCGTCGCCAGCCGCGAGAAGTACTCGGCGACATACGTGTTCCAGCCGCCGGCGTCGCGCGCCACTTCCTCGAGGGCAGCGGCCGTGCCCTTCCGGCGACGCGCGGCCACGGTGTTCGCGACGAGAGCCCGCTGGCTGAATGCCGCGTTCGTGAACACGAACAACCCGCGCGCACCCACCAGGTCGCCGATATATGGCACGACCCACTCGGCGCACGTTTCGATGAACTGGTCGTCGTACAGCTGCGCGAGATCGTCTTCGAGCACGTCGACTTGCTCAGCAATCAGCGAGACCAGCGCTTTGAGCGGCCCCTCAGCATCCGGAAACCCTGCCCGGTTGGCGAGCTCGGCGTCGCGATTCCGATAGACCGCGGGCAGCAGCGAGAAGAGCCGCTCGACGTCAAAACTCATGGCAACACCTCCAGCGCGATCGGGCGCGGATCGAGCAGCAGCAATTCGCCGGCAATCGGCTGACGCGTGCCGGGCTGCGGCATGGCGGCCGGCAGCACATCGGCCGACCCGGTATCGATGCGCGCGAGATCGTTCAGGTCCACGAACACGACGCCTTCTGTCTGCTGTAAGGCGCTGATGACCTCACTCTTCGATACCGGCTGTCCGAACTGCCGCGCGCCAAAGCCGAAGCGTGCCCGCAGGAGAACTTCGACCGCGGCAAGCACCTTTTGCGGCAGGTAGTCCGCATCGACCTTGATGCCGGCAGCGATTCGGAAGAAGCGAGGGCGATAGGTCTGGACC
>JBKPNQ010000105.1:0-33274 GCA_046732715.1 Acidobacteriota bacterium
TCCCTCGCTGAACGTAGCCGATGCCCTCGAAGGAGTGGTTCTGCAGGCTCCAGTCGCGCATGTTCAGCGGAGACACGCCAGTTTTCGGCGAGGACGGCGTCCGTTCCCATAACATCACCAGGTGGTCCGACCGGCCGAACGGCAGCGGCCGGAGCAGCGCGGCGTCGGCCAGCGCGAAGATCGCGCTGTTCACGCCAACCCCCAGCGCCAAGGTCAGGGTCGCCATGAGGGTGAATGCGGGAGCCGACATCAACTGCCGAACGGCGAGGCGGATGTCTGTACGCAGTTCTTCCAGTCGCATCATGCCCCCTGAGACGGAATGCGCCCGAGATTGGTTGGCCGCGACTACTCGACCGACCTCGGCGCGAGGTTGCTGTACGTTTCGTTGAGCGGCGCGACCAGCGTCCTCTGGCACAACCGGGCGTCGTTCCGGACGTGGGGTGTGCCCTCGCCCGACGGCAAGTGGCTCGCCATGCTTGGCGCTACCCAGGAAAGCAACGTGTGGGTGCTTGACGGGTTCTGATCGGCGTTCCGAGCGATCTCCAGGCAAACGTTCCGAAACTCGCGGCTACGATTCGACCTTCTCTGGCGCGGCAATCTCTCGCGCACTTGCGCCCGACCGCACCCACTTGCGCAACGGGTTCAACAGGTGCTCGGCCGCCACGCGCGCGGACCGTCGAAATAGGAATACACCACCGGCGTGATCTGGAGCCAACCCGAAACTGCAATAGTCAGAATTGGAACCGATAATGCCCAAGCTGACTCATGCGTAGTCGATGTCGATACTTCTTCAGTGCTCTCTCACGCCCATATAATCCACAAGCCGTGCCATTCACACCCGGCACCCGACTCGGCGTCTACGAAATCGTCGCGCAGATTGGCGAGGGCGGGATGGGGGTGGTTTACCGCGCCCGCGACACAAAACTGAATCGTGACGTCGCGCTCAAAGTCCTGCCGGATCTATTTGCCAGCGACGCTGACCGACTGGCGCGGTTCACCCGTGAAGCACAGACGCTTGCCTCCCTGAATCACCCGAACATCGCGCACATCCACGGCCTCGAAGAGTCCGGCGGGGTTCGCGCGCTGGTGATGGAACTGGTCGAGGGCGATGATCTCTCGCAGCGCATTGCGCGCGGGGCGGTGCCGGTCGACGAAGCGCTGCCGATTGCGAAACAGATCGCCGAAGCGCTGGAAGCCGCGCACCAGCAGGGCATCATCCATCGCGATCTGAAGCCCGCGAATATCAAGCTGCGCCCTGACGGGAGCGTGAAGGTGCTGGACTTCGGGCTCGCGAAGGCGCTGGCATCCGAGCAGGTCCCGGCGAGCCCGACGCCAACATCGCAGTCGCCGACCATCACGAGCCCCGCAATGCTGACCGGCATGGGCATCGTCCTCGGAACGGCCGCGTACATGGCGCCGGAACAGGCGAAAGGCCGAGAGGCGGACAAGCGCAGCGACATCTGGGCGTTCGGCTGCGTGCTCTACGAGATGCTGGCGGGGCGACGCCCCTTTGATGGCGAGGACATCACGGACGTGCTCGGTGCGGTCGTCCGCCTCGAGCCAGCCTGGGAGGCACTCCCGGCCGATGTCCCCGCGCCTGTGCGGACACTCCTCAAACAGTGCCTGGTCAAGGACCGCCGTCGACGCGTCGGCGACATCGCGGCGGTGCTCTTCGTGCTCGAGCACCAGGCAGGTGTCGCTCCGACCGTTCCGGTGGCGTCGCGATCGAATCGCATCGCATGGCTGGTCGCTGCGCTCTCCATCCTCGCGCTGATCGCCACAGCGGTCGTCGCCCTGCGAATGTCCCGCTCCGGCGCCCCGCCGTCAGACCCAGTCCAATTCAGCATCGCGGCTCCTGAGAAGACAGTTTTTGGCGGACCGGCCGCTGGAGGGACAGGCCGCGCTGCACAACTTGCGATCTCGCCTGATGGTCGCAATATCGTGTTCGTCGCCGGAGCCCAATCTGCGTTCCAAATCTGGCTGCGACCGCTGGCCACCGGGGAGGCGCGGCCGATACAGGGAACCGAGGGCGGCGCGTTTCCATTCTGGTCGCCCGATAGCCAGTTCGTCGCCTTCTTCGCCGGTGGCAAGTTGAAGAAGGTTGCGATCGCCGGCGGACCGCCCGTCGAGCTGGCCGACGCGGCAACTGGGCGAGGGGGCAGCTGGAGTCGCGACAACGTGATTGTGTTCGATCGAGCGCTCGGTTCGGGCCTGTTTCGGGTGTCGAGCGGCGGCGGCGTGCCGACACCTGTCACGACGCTCGCTGACGGAGAGGACGCCCATCGTTGGCCGCACTTCCTGCCAGACGCGAGACATTTTTTCTACACCGCCGTGACTGGAACCTGCTGCCCTGCGTCCAAGCCGGGCACGATCAAGATTGGCTCGCTTGATGAGCACGAGTCTGCGGTGGCGTTGCTTCAGGCCGATTCATCGGCCGCCTACGTCGCCAACCGTATGTTGTTCGCGCGCGAACAGACGTTGATGGCGGTGGCGCTCGATCCGGATCGTCGTCGACTGGCCGGTGATGCCGTTCCGGTGACCCGGGTCAGCACGGAGGGCAGTCGGTATGTCAGCGCGTCCGTCTCGAATGACGGGACGCTCGTGTACGCGTCGGGCGGCTCACTGAGTACGCAACTGACGTGGTTCGATCGAGCCGGCAAAATCCTCGGCACGCCGGGCGAGGGCTGGATAGACGTCAATCTTTCACTCTCGCCTGATGAACATCAGGTTGCGCTCGCGCTGCGCAGCGGGGAGAACCTCGATATATGGACGATCGACGTCGCGCGCAACCTGCGCAACCGCGTGACCTCCGATCCGGAGCCCGAAGGATGGCCTGTGTGGTCACCGAACGGCACAACCATCGTGTTTGGAAGCGGCGCGAGCGGATTGGGGGGACTGCCGGTGAAGGCACGCCTGATTCAGATTCCGGTCAACGGCAGCGGCGCGAGGGAAGTGCTCGTCGAAGCAGTAGGGACACCGTCACGGCCATGTGCCGCGCGACAATGCGTACTCGCGCCCACGGACTGGTCCATAGATGGACGTTTCGTGCTGTACACGTTCAGTGGGACGTTTCCAGCGACGTCGGACATCTGGGCCCTTCCGCTGTCTGGCGAGCGCAAACCGTTCCCAGTGATACAGACAGAGTTCACTGAGGGCCAGGGGGCGTTGTCCCCGGACGGCCGATGGATCGCGTATACGACCGACGCAACTGGCCAGCCGAACGTCCACATTCAGCCGTTTCTTCGCGCCGGCGCGGCGCAGCGGATCTCGCCGAATGGAGGACGAAATCCCCATTGGCGGGCCGATGGCAAAGAGTTGTTCTATCTCGATGCGGCTGGGACGATGACCGCAGTGCCGATTGACCTGACCACGGGTTCCGCGGCCGGGTTGCCAAAGACGCTTTTTCCGGCCGGTGTAGTCAGCACCAACAATATGTACGCGGTGACCAAGGATGCACAGCGTTTTCTCGTCAACAGGAATGCTGCTATCGCCACGCCACTGACCGTGATCGTCAACTGGATTTCGACGCTCCACAAATAGCGTGACGATTACGATTCGACCTTCTCCGGCGCGGCAATCCCTGGCGCGCCCGCGCCCGAACGCACCCACTTGCGCAACGGCTTCAACAGGTCGCTCGGCCGCCACGCGCGCAGACCGTCGAAATAGGAATACACCACCGGCGTGATCAGGAGCGTCAGCAGCAGGCACAGAATCTGCCCGCCGATGATCGTGACCGCCATGGACGCCCGGGAGCCGGAGCCGGCGCCGCGGCCGAAGGCAATCGGCAGCATCCCGGCGACGATCGCAATCGTCGTCATCAGGATCGGCCGGAGCCGAACGTGGCTGGCCTGGACGATCGCGTCGTGGCGGTTCAGGCCGCTCTCGCGCAGGGTGTTGGTGTAGTCCACCTGCAGGATCGAGTTCTTCTTGACGATCCCGAAGAGCATCATCAATCCGATCGCGCTGTAGACATTGATGGTCATGCCGAAGGCCATCAGCGCGAGCAGCCCGGCCGGCAGGCTGAGCGGCAAGGCCGTCATGATCGTCAGCGGGTGGATGTAACTGTTGAACTGCGACGCGAGCACCATGTAGATGAACGCCACCGCGAGGACGATGGCGATCAAGAAGTCGTTGCCGGCCTGGCTCAGCGTTCGGGCACTGCCGCCGAAGGTGACCTGATACCCTGCTTTCAAGCCGAGCTCTCCGACTTTGCTGCGCGCCTCCGAAATCGCAGTACCGAGCGTGATCCGGAGGGGATCGAGGTTTGCGTTGACCGAGATCTGCCGCATCCGGTTGAAGCGGTCGATCGAGGCCGGCGCGTTGCCGATCGTCAGGTGCGCGACGTCGCTGACGCGCACCATCCGGCCGCCTGCCGCAGGCACGAAGATGTCGCCCATCGGTGCCGGATCGTTGCGGAACGGATCGTCCAGCCGCAGGCGCACGCTGTACTGCTCGTCGCCGTCCTTGAACTTCGACACCTCGGTACCGCCGACCAGCGTGCCCATCGTCGACGACAGGGTTTCCATCGAGACGCCGAGATCGGCGGCCCGCTGGCGGTCGATGTCGATCCGCAGCTCCGGCTGCGTCGCCTCGAAGCTGGTATCGGCGTCCATGACGCCATCGATCTCTTTCACCTTCGCCAACAGTGTATTCGCATACTTCTGCAGCTCGTCGATGTCTGGACCCTGCACGATCATCGACAGCCGGTTGCTGCCGCCGCCACCACCAGGGCCGCCGCCGCCGCGGCCGCCGCCACCACCGCCGGTCGAGGCGCCGGAAATATCGGTTCCGCCGGACACGCTGATGCGCGCGTTTCGATACTTGCCCAGCGTGCGCCGCGCGACCTGCATCAGCTGCTGCTGTGACTGCGAACGCTCCTCGATCGGCGTCAACTGGATCGAATAGTTGCCGCTGCCGTTCTGGATCGAGGTCATCATTGACTGGAGATTGGCCCCGAGGGCGGCGCGGAGCTCGCCTTCGATCGGCGTCATGTACTCGAGCGTCCGTTCGAAGCTGGTGCCGCGCGGCAGCCGCAGATTCACGCTGAACTCGCTCTGGTCATCATCCGGCACCAGTTCCTTGCCGACATACGGATAGAGGACGGCCGCCGACGCGACGGTGAGGGCGGCAACCGCGAGCATCAGCGCACGATGGCGCAGCGACCACTCCAGCATGTGGCCGTACGTTCGATCCATCCACGGGTAAAAGCCGATTTGCTTGCTGGATTTTGCTTGATTTTGGGCGTGGTCCTGGTGCGCGTCTTGCGAACGCAGCCACATCGCGCACAGCGCCGGCGTCAGCGTGAACGACACGAACATCGAGAGCATGATCGCGGTCGCCGACGTGATCCCGAAGCTGTAGAAGTAGCGGCCGATCTGGCCGGTCATGAAGGCCACCGGCACGAAGATGACGACCAGCGACAGCGTCGTCGCCATGACGGCCAGTCCGATCTCCTGCGTCGCCTCGATCGCCGCCTCGCGCGGCGCCGCGCCCTTCTCCTCGATGTAGCGGAAGATGTTCTCGATCACGACGATGGCGTCGTCGATCACGATACCGGTGGCGAGCGAGAGCGCCAGCATGGTCATGTTGTTGAGCGAGAAGTCAAGCGCGCGCATCACCGCGAAGGTGCCGATGATCGAGATCGGGATAGCCAATGCGGAGATGACCGTCGCCCGCCAGTTGCGCATGAAGAACAGCACGACCAGCGCGGCCAGCAGTCCGCCGAAGATCAGGTGATGCTGAATTTCCTCGAAGGATTTGCGAATGAACCGCGACTGATCGCGACTCGCCTTGACGTTGATGTCTGACGGCAGCGTCGCCTGAATCTGAGCCAGTCTGGCCAGAACGCGGTCGACGACGGTGACGGTGTTGGTGCCGGATTGCTTGCGGATCTGCATCGAGATGGCGTTCTCGCCATCCAGCCGCGTCTGGCTGCGGACTTCTTCGTTCGCATCGGTGATGCGAGCGACGTCGCCGAGGGTGACGACCGAGCCGTTCTGCGCGAGCAGCACGATCTTCCGGAACTCATTGACGTCGCGCAGCCGCCCCATCGTTCGCATCGAGAACTCGGAGGGGCCGGCGATAAAGCTGCCGCCGGGAACCTCGGTATTCTGGCGGTCCACGGCGCTGGCAATCTGGGCCACGGTCAGGCCGTAGGCGTTCACGCGATTGGGATCCAGCAGCACCCGGATTTCGCGCCGCCGATCTCCGAAAAAGGTGACTTCGCCGACGTCCTGGACCGTTTCGAGGACTTGCTTGATTTGCCGGTCGGCGATCTGGGTAATCTCCTTCGGCGCGCGCTTCGAGAAGACGACGAGCGTGAGGATCGGCGCCGCGTCAGGATCGATCTTGCTGACGACGGGCGGCTCGGTGTCGCGAGGGAACCGGATGGTTGCGACTTTGTCGCGGACGTCTTGCGTGGCCGCCTCGATCTCGCGCTCGAGGACAAAAGTGATGGTGCAGTTGCCGTTGCCCTGGTTCGAGCTACAGCGGAGCTCGTCGATGCCGTTGATCGTGTTGACGGCGGCCTCGATCGGTCGTGTGATCGTCGTCTCGATCTCCTCGGCGCTCGCACCCTGCAGGCCGGCCCTGACGTTGACGGTCGGAGAATCGGTCCGCGGCATCAGATCGAGGCCGAGCTCGGCATACGAGAACCATCCCAGGACGACGAGTGCGACGCTCATCATGACGGCGAAGACTGGCCGCCGGACGCTGACATCCGCGAGCTTCATTTCGTCTCTCCCTGTTGGCCGCCGCGACGGCCGCCCTTCCCGCCGCCGCGCCGTCCGCCGCCAGAGCCGCCGCTCGCGCCCTCGCCGCCCATGGTCACGCTGATTCCGGTCGCCAGCTCATTCAGATGGCTCGCCGCCAGTGTCTCGTTGCCCTTCAAGCCATCCACGACTTCCCAGAGGTTACCCTGGCGAACGCCAAGCGTGACCGTCTGCTGCGCGATCTTACCCTCCTGGACGAGATAGACGGACGACACGCCCGCGAGCGTCGAGACGGCGGCGTCCGGTACCGCGAGAACGTTCTCGTCGCGAGTGGTCAGGATCACGCCCTTGGCAAAGAATCCCGGCTTGAGACGAAGATCGCTGTTGTCCACCAGCGCTTCCACCGTGAACGTGCGCATCGCTTCGTCGAGCGACGGACTCACGTAGGCCACCTTGCCCTGAAACACCGTGTCGCCGAACGACTCGACGCGAAATTCGACCGTCTGGCCGGACCGGATGATCCCGGCGTGCCGCTCCTGCACGCCCGTCCGCAGTTTCAAGGGATTGACCTGAACGATCGTCGCCACCGCGGTGCGCTCGGGAATGTACTCGCCGACGTGGACCGGCCGTTCCGACACGACCCCGGCAATTGGTGCCCGAACCACCGTATCGTCGAGCTTCTTCAGCGCGAGGTCGTAGGCGGCACGACGGTCCTGCAGCAAGGCCTTCTGACCACGTGCCGCGTCGACGGCGGACTGGAGCGCGGCCTCGGCCACGCGCAGCCGCGTGTCGGCGGCTTGCAGATCGACCGGTGCCATCAACCCGCGCGAGGAGAGCGTTTTCGCCCGCTGCGCAATGTCGCGGGCTTCGTCGCGATTCGCGAGCGCGTTTTTCACCGACCCGATGTCCTCGTCCTTCGGTGGCGTATCACCGGAGTCGAGTCGATCGGGCATCCCGAGTTGGGCGCGAGTCTGCCGCAGCGCGCTCTCAGCGCGAGCCACGGCGAGCGCCAGTTCGCGCGGCTCGATCTTGACCAGCGGGTCGCCGACCCGGACGTCGCGTCCGATTTCCACGAGCACCGAGCGAACCACTCCCGCGGCCTCGGCGCTGACCTTCGCCTGGTCAGGCGAGAGCAAGGTACCAGCGAGATCCACCTGGCGCTGGACGGTGATGCGCTTCGTGCCCGTCGTCTGGATCGCGACGGAAGGACCGCCTCCGCGGCGGTTCTGTCCCGTCGGGGATTTGCTACACCCTATTATCAGTCCCGCGCACCCGACCGCGAGCGCGGAACGCATGAACACTCTATAGCTCATTGCCATTACCGAGATGGGAATCGAGCGCAGCAGTACCCGCAACGGAAGACCGTCGCGGGCATGCCGAAGGAAGAACGTCCGTGTGGCTTTCTACGACGCCGGTCCTCCCGCCGTTTCCCCACCCGTGGACGAATTTGGGACCCCAACCAGCGCGCAAGACGTGTCAACAATATAAAGAACCGACCCTGGGCGCAAAGGTAATGCGGCTGAGGGATCTGACGCTTCTTGTAATCTTTCTGTATTAGCCATGGGCAAACCGCCGCAACCTTTTCGGGTCCTCAACGCGACCTTGATCCTTCCCGATCGCCTGATGCCGGGCGGCGCTCTCGATGTCGAAGACGGACGACTGACAGCGGTTGGCCGTCTCCACGATCTTCCGCGGTGGTCGGGCGCGACGATCGATGCGAACGGAGACTTCGTGGCGCCCGGTTTCGTCGACCTCCACGTGCACGGCGGCGACAACGCGGATTTCATGGACGGCACCATCGCCGCGTTCGAGACAGTGGTGCGCGCGCACGCCCGCCACGGAACGACGAGCATCGTCGCCACGAGCACCGTCGCCCGCCACGATCAGACGCTGACCTTTCTCGAGAACACACGGACACTGCAGCGCCGTGGCGCCGAGGCTGCGCGTGGCCTCGCGCGCACGATCGGGGCGCATCTCTACGGGCCCTACTTCAACGAGGAAAAAGTCGGATGCCATCCGAAGGATCCGGCACGGCCGCCAAGAGCGGATGAGTACGAGCAGTATCTCGAGTTTGCTGACGTGATGCTGACCGCCACGTGCGCACCCGAACTGCCGGGCGCCGCCGACTTCTATCGCGCCGCGTCGGCAAAGGGGATTGGCCTGAACGCTGGCCACTCCAATGCGACCTGGACCGAGATGGCGGAGGCGCACGCACTCGGCGTGCGCCATGTCGATCACTTTTACTGCGCGATGAGCAGCGTGTCGTCTCTGCGCGAGCGCTGCGGAACGCCGATGCAGGCGAGCATGCTCGAGTTCGTTCTCGACCACGACGACATGACGACGGAGGTGATCGCGGATGGACGTCATCTGTCACCGGAGCTCCTGCGATTCGTCGTGAAGTGGAAGGGCGTGGGTCGGACCGCGCTGGTGACCGACTGCAGCCGGGCGCTCGATCGAGCCCCCGGCGTCTACACGTTCGGTCCGCTCGACGGTGGCGAGACGTTCTACAGCGATGGCGGCGTCGGACTGCTGCCGAACTCGGAGAACCTTGCCAGCAGCGTTCGCGGAATGGAGTTCATGGTGCGGCACATGCACCAGCGCGTAGGGCTCGAGCTCTTCACGGCCGTACGCATGGCGTCGCTGACCCCGGCGACGATTCTCGGGCTGCAGGCGGACTGTGGCAGCCTTGATGTCGGCAAGCGTGCCGACCTCCTGGTTTTCAACGCTCAGCTCGAGATGCAGCGTGTGTTCGTAGGCGGTGAGGAAGTGCTGCGGACGTGACCGGTCCATTGGCATTCACGGTCCAGTCCGTGCGCAGGCGTGAGGGCGTCTTTCTGCCTTCTCGATGTCAAGAACCTCATTGCGCGGCCGATGGCGCCCGTGGCTCGTCCGAGCGCGTTGCGTGTGGAATAGTCACTTCGAGGGGCTCCTCGCCCCTGGGTCAGGAGGACTCGTCGCCGTGCGGGACGTCAGCTGGGGCAAACTGAGGGCATGCCCGTTGCGATCCGACTGGCAACTTCAGCCGACATTCCAGCGCTCCAGGACTTGATCCCGGCATCGGTGCGGGCATTAAGCCGGGCCGACTATTCAGAGGCGCAGATCGAAGCGGCCATTCGCTACGTCTTTGGCGTCGATTCGCAGTTGATCGCGGATGAGACCTATTACGTGGCGGTGGACACCGAGATCATCGTCGGGTGCGGCGGGTGGAGCTGGCGCCGAACGCTTTACGGCGGCGATCAGAGGCGCATGGGTGGGGAAGCACTTCTCGATCCGGCGCACGATGCTGCGCGCGTTCGAGCGTTCTTTGTTGCCGGTGACCATGCCCGGCAGGGAATCGGCGCGAGAATCCTGGCGACGTGTGAGGAGGCAGCCGTGAAGAGGGGATTCTCTCGTGTTGAGCTGATGTCGACCCTGCCCGGCGTCCCGTTCTACCGCGCGTGTGGATTTGACGAGATTGAGCACATCGTCGATACGCTGCCGGACGCAACGAACATTGAGTTTGTCCGCATGGCTCGTCGCATTTCGGAGTATCGTGGGCAACCTGGTTCACGCACCGATCGGCACAACCCTGGTTGAGAAGAGCGGTTGCGCGATCGGCGCGCGAGCCCTATTGCCTGGTTATCCGGATCGATCTGACGCAGTCGTTGAAGCTGCCATCACACGGGCCTGGCAGGTCGCGGAGGTTCGGTGTATCAGCGTTCAGCGTGATGCTTCTCCCCTTGAAGTCCTCGTCGCCGTAAAGCGTCGCGGACCATCCAGGAAAGACGCGGACGGACGACACGCACTTCCTCCAGGTCGGCGCTTCGCCTTCCGCGCCGCTCGAACATGGGCCCTCCGTTTTGGTCAGATCGTGGACGTCGACGTTCACCGCCTGAGACGAGCCGGCGTAGTCCGCGTGCACGAAGATGACGATGCCCTGATCGGGAGGCGTGGGACCGAGAACGGTCAAATCAGATCCGCAGGCAGCGAGCATTACTGAAACGATGACAACGGCCACAGTTCTTCGCGTGTGCGGCATGACGCACCTGCCCGTGTAGTCGGTTCCGAGGCGCTGGCGCGGAGGGAACCGGCAACTCATGGTGCCCTCACCGTCGCGCCGGTGTCAACGGCGTCCGAGCGACACCGCGTCTGAGCTAGAGCGATTCCGGTTTGCAGCTTGGGAGTTCGCGACGACCTTCACGGAATGCTGCGTTCGAGGCCTTGATGGCTGCGATCAGATGCCTCGCCGCATCGTCGATGTGGTGGTAGGCCTTGTCTCGACCTCCACGCCAATCGCCCCCGCCCGCTTCGCTGAGCCGGCGAAATGCGGTTTGAAGATTCTTCAATCCATCCTCGAGCATTTCATTGCGGTTAGGCGCCGGGCGCGGAGGTGGCGTGAAGTCCGGGGTCACGTCCGGAGGCAGCGACGGTAGAGCGGCCACGTCAGCCTCCCGGGCCAGCAACCCTTCGCCGGCTGTGACATCGGTCAGCGCGAGCTTGACGGCACGAATGGCCTCCTTCACGTCGCAACTCTGATTCGCCGCACGACTCAGCGCACTTAGGGCTCGTTTCAAGGGATCGCGAACATGTTCGAGCGGGGTCATCAGTGGTACGGACTGTTCCTGTAGCGGCGCTCCAGCGGCACCGAATGACAGAGCCGCTGTCAAAACCAGAAACAGACTGACTCCGACGCCTTTCAAAAGGACCACTCTCCAGGTCGCCCCGCGGTCTCCAATCGGCATGACGGCAGAAGGATGATAGGCGATTTGACGAGTCGGCGCATCAGCGGGGGATGATTGGCAGCACGACCGCCGACGGATGCTCGATGTCGTGGTAGATAGTCTGCCGGGCTTTCACCATGCGCGTGCCGCCAAAGGTCTTCTCACCCGTGTTCAGATTGCGGTTGAAGCGCGGGAAATTGCTGCTGGCGATATAGACCCGGATGCGATGCCCAGCTTTGAACACGTTACTCGTCGCCCAGAGATCGATCGTGTATTTGTAGATTTTGCCGGGCTCAATCGGCTCGACTCTTTCTCTGGAGTTGCGAAGGCGCGCGCGAATGACTCCATCGCCGAGGTAGCGTGCATAGCCTTTCGCATCAACGTCGACGATCATCGCCGTGAAATCGGTATCAGCCGCTGATGTGGCCGCATAGAGATCGACGGTGACGAAGCCCGTCACTTCGACATCACGCTCCACCGGTGGCGTCGAATAGACGAGCACGTCCGGGCGCGACTCATTCGGGCTTTGATCAAACGGGCCTGGCGGTAATCCGCCGCAACAGAGCCTGCCGCCAATCGTGCGCACGGGGCTTGCCGGATCGTATTCGTAGGTATCGGGCTGTTCGCGTTGCGGGGAAGCCGTTGACATCAGGCCATCGCCGCTCGCCGACTGTGCGCCTTTGCGAGCGTGGAAGTAATACTTTGTGTAGCTCGTGCGCGCCAGCGGAAACTCCTTTTCGGCGCGCCAGACGTTGTCGCCCATCACGAAGATCTTGACCGGTGCGGCCGTCGCGAATTCGTTCTGCTGGCCTTTGATCGCGAAGTCGTACCACTTCACGATCGTGGCGTTCATATCCAGCACGGCCTGACTGCCGAACGTGACGTCGCCAATCTTGCCTTCCGGCGACGTCGCCGCGTGCGCCCACGGCCCCATGAGCAGACGCTGCCCGTCACGCGCCTCCCTGGTCGGAGCCTCTTTTTGGAGGCGCATGAAGTTGCGAATCGAGCCGCCGCTGAAGATGTCGTGCCAGCCGCCGGCGTGTAGCGCTTTGACATTCATCTTGTTGTAGAAGTCCGAGACCCTGATTTTGCGCCAGTACTCATCGTCCGTCTCGTGCTCGACCCAATCGCGGAAGTAAGGGGCGACCTCGGCGGTCGTCGGAACACTGAAGAGTCGATAGTCGTCGGCAAGCAATTGTTCGATCCACTGCCTGGAACGATTCAGCGCGGCCGTCTTCCGGCGGACGGTGTCCTCTGTCAATCCCGACGTCCACGAACTGGCAAACCACTGCATCAGCGCGCCGCCTTCGTAGGTCCAGCCCTCGTAATATTCCATCGCCGTGACGTATGGAAAGATCCCGACGAGATGAGGGGGATTCGACGAGGCCGCGAGCATTTGGGTGGCGCCGACATAGGAGCCGCCGAACATACCGACGCGGCCGTCCGAGTAGGGCAAGCTGGCCGCCCATTCAATGGTGTCGTAGCCGTCATCCGCCTCGTTTCTAAATGGATAGAAATCGCCTTCGGAATCAAAGCGTCCCCGGGTGTCTTGCAGGATGACGACATAGCCATGCGAGGCGAGATACATCCCCGTTTCCGGGTCTTTGCGGTTGTACGGCGTGCGGGTCAACAGCACAGGAAGCCGGCCTTCAGCTTTCGGGCGGTAGATGTCGGCGACGAGCGAGACGCCGTCCCGCATCTTGACGCGCACGTTCGTCTGCACGGTGACCGGGTAATCAGGCGCCGGCGCGGTAACTTGCGCCGCGGGCACTGCTGCGAACAGCACCGCCACGAAAAGCAGCTTGACGACGTGACCAACCATCCACGGTGAGCGAGTTCTCTTCATGAATTTCGCGCCTTCTGTTTGGTATTCATCGTGAGAGCATCAGCATAGATCGTCCGGCATTGGCTCGTGGATCCTTGTGGTAGGCTGCCCACTCATGAAGACCTCCACACCGCTTGCGCTTCTCGCCAGTCTTGTCGTCTCGGTGACGGTTGTCGGACAGGCGCCGGCCCAGTTCCTACCGCTCTTCAACGGCAAGAACCTCGCAGGCTGGGTTAACGTCAACACGGAGCCCGACACCTGGAAAGTGCGCAACGGCATCCTGATTTGCTCCGGTCACCCGATCGGCGTGATGCGTACTGTGAAACAGTACGAGAATTTCGTTCTGCACATCGAATGGATGCACATGGAACCGGGCGGGAACTCGGGCGTCTTCGCCTGGAGCACTGCGCAACCCAATCCCGAAAGCCGGCTGCCCAACGGCATCGAAGTCCAGATGCTCGAATTGGAGTGGCCCAATCTTCACAAGGTCAACGGCGTCACACCGCCCGTTGCCTACGTGCACGGGGAGCTGTTCGGCGTCGGCGGCGTGAAAACGACGCCTGATAATCCGCGAGGAGAGCGTAGCAAGTCGATTGAAAACCGCTGCAAGGGCAGAGGCGAGTGGAATACCTACGACGTCGTCGCGGTGGACGGCGTCATCAAGCTGTCCGTCAACGGCAAGTTCGTCAACGGCATTTCACATGCGACGCAGAAGAAGGGGTATCTCTGCCTGGAGTCGGAGGGTGCGGAGATTCACTTCCGGAACATCCGCATCATGGAGCTGCCTCCGGGCGTGCCAATCGCGGAGGAGACGGCGGCAGCGGTCAAGTAAGAGCGCCGCATCGTTTCAACGGGGCATTGAGCCGTTCAAGATGTGCGCGTACGGGACGAAACCTGCTTTCTGCAGTGTTTTACGCGAGGGACGGTTCTCGGGGCTGCATCGCGCAGCGGGTATGCTCCCGAGTTCATACGCCAGCCGTTTCAGCTCCTGCACGAGATACGCGCCGAAGCCGCGCCGTCGGAATGGCTCCTCGATGTCCATGGCGACGTCGCAATATGGCGCGTTGTAGTGAAAGAGAATGGCGCCTTTTCCGGCGGGCCTGCCCTCGACCTCCAACAGCCAGTCGGCGCTGCCTGCCCGCTCAGCGATCGACAGTCGTGTCTCATGGTCTGACGTGAGCGGCTGCAGGATGGCACCATTAGCGGGCAGCGCCGTCGTGAACCCGTCGCCAAAGACGATCTTCTCGCTCCAGATGTCGCGCGCGTAGGCGTGGAGCATCACGGCGAGGAGCTCATCATTCGACTGAATTTCCATCAGCCCCGCACCGCACGCATCGACGAATGCTTCGAAGAGATCGAATGCGCGGTGCCTGTGGACCGGCAGGACGTAGAACTCGATGATCGTGGGTTTGTCCTTCCATGGTCCCGCGATGGCGACCGACCCGAATCCTACTGACGTCTCGGCGAGACGCAGTCCGTAGGTCAACGTCCATCCCTTACGGGAGTGGATGGAGTCGTGGACGATCTGACAGTCCATTTCCTGCCGGTATCGCGTCCGCAAGGGCAGGATCGTGTGCGCGTCTGTAAGGGTCGCGTCGGCCTGCATAAGATCTTCCGTTCTGCCTTTCTCTTGTTGGATCTTGGTAGTAGGTGCCAGCTTACGATGAAGACCATCGCCATCACAATCCACTGCATGTTGCTTCAGGCGGTCCTGTCAACGCTGCTCGCGACGTGGCCGCGGGCGGGGATGGGGGACACGCATCGCCGACTACGAATGACGGCTTTCAAGATGCGTACGTCACCGCGTTCGGTCTGAATGTGCTGGTCCACAACAATGGCGACGGGACGTTCACGGATGTCACCGCTCGCGCCGGCGTCGAAGATCCACGCGGGAGGATAACGCCGCGCGGATGAGCGCCGCCTCCTCAGAATGGAACGACAGGCGATTGTGCGCGATCAAATTCGGGTCGATGACGTGCTGCATGAGACCGGTAACAGCATGTGACCCTGCCGGCATGCGCAGAAAGTAGCTCATACCCTCAGAACTCCCTCCACGATAGGCTGCTGACTTGACAAATCGCGCCGACTGTCATACTGTCATATGACAGTCGGAGCATGCTGTTTCAAGTGAATTACAAATCGGGGAAAGCGGTCTACCTGCAGCTGGTCGATCAGGTGAAGGCGGCCGCCGCATCCGGGGCGCTCCACACCGGCTCACCGTTGCCGGGCATCCGTCCGCTCGCCGAAGAACTGCGCGTCAACCGAAACACGGTTGCCAAGGCGTACAGCGAGCTCGAGAGTCAGGGCGTCATCGAAACCATTGCCGGGAAAGGTTGTTTCGTTCGCGCCAATCATTCGCCATTCAAGAAGGAGGTGCGCCGGAAGCTGCTCGCCGAGACGCTCGACGGCGCGGTCATCCAGGCGCACCATCTGCAAATCGACAGGGCGGACTTCCTGCGTGTCGCCGAGGAGCGCTTCGACGCGCTCGAGCACAAGCGCGACGCCGCGAACTCCTGAATGCTTATGACCCACAACAATCCGGTGATCGAAATCCGCAACCTGGTGCGCCGCTACGGACGCACCGACGCCGTTGACGGGCTGAGCCTCTCGGTGCCGGCGGGCCGGTGCTACGGGTTTTTCGGCAGGAACGGGGCCGGAAAGACGACGACGATCAAGTGCCTGTTGAACCTGCTGCAGCCGACGAGCGGCGAGGTGCGGGTGTTCGGGATGGATCCGGCGCGCGAGGAAGTCGCCGTCAAGTCGCGCATTTCCTACGTCCCCGACCACGTCGCGTTCTATCCATGGATGACGGTCCGGGACGCGCTTGGCTACTTCGCGTCGTTTCGCCCGACGTGGAACCGGGAGGCGGAGCGTGCTCTCCTCGAGCAGTTCCGTCTCGAACCGCGCCAGAAGACGAGTCACCTCTCGAAAGGCCAGCGCACGCAGCTCGCGCTCGTCATCGCCATCTGCCCCGAGCCCGAACTGCTCATCCTCGACGAGCCGACATCGGGCCTCGATCCGATCGTTCGGCGCGAGTTCATCCGGACCGTGATCGGAGCCTACCAGGATGGCGATCCGGGTCGCCGGACGGTGTTCGTCTCGACCCACCTGATTTCCGAGTTCGAGGGGTTGATCGACGAGTTCACGATCATCGATCGCGGGCGGGAAGTGCTCACGCTCGACGGCGACGCCGCGCGCGCGCGCCACGAGAAGAGTCTCGAGGAGATTTTCGTGACGACCCTTCAGCCCCATGGGGTGACCGGATGAACCGCTCGCTGACGGCGCTGGCCTCGAAAGAATTCCGCGCGCTGCTCCCGGTGTGGGCGGCGGCGTCGTTGACCATCGTTGCCGACACATGGCTGCGCGGCACGGCGATGCACTCGCTCGTCCCTGTGGGCATGTTCGCGTACATCGTGGGATCGCTCGCGCTCGGCGCGCACGTCATCGGCCATGAGTTCACCAACCGCACACTGGCCTCGCTTCTCATTCAACCGTGCCGGCGCGCGTCTGTGCTGTTGATCAAGGTGTCCGTGCTCGCCCTGATGCTCGTCGCGCTCGGGCTCGTGGCGAGGATCGTGTTGTTCGAGTCGCCTACGCGCACGTTCGGAGAGTTTCCGCGATATCCGACGCTGTTTCTTCCGTTGATCGGTGGCTTTTGCGTCGCGCCCTATATCACGATGCGGCTCCGGAGTCAGATGGCGGGAGTGGTCTTCACGGCGTCGCTTCCTGGCGTGACCTACGTCGTCGCGCTGCTTGGCGGCGTGATCATCTACGGCACCGGAACGACTGCTGCCGAAGCGCTGGCGCGCGTCGTGTGGTTGCCAGCGGTGGAGATCTTCGCCGCGGTTGGGACGGTGTTGTCTGCGCGATCGTTCATGCGCCTGCAGGACATAGACGGTGGGCGAGAGGAACTGCGACTGCCGCGATGGCTGAGGGTCACCGACGCCAACCCGGTCCGGCCGCCGCTGTGGATGCTCGTGAAGAAGGAGCTCCGGCTGCAGCAGCTGACGTTCGCCATGGTGGCGTTCTATGTTCTGGTATCGACCGGCCTGGCAGTTGCCGGCCGGCTCAACCCGGACTTCGGCACGCAATTTCCAATGCGCGGTGTGGGCATGCTCTATTTCGCGCTGCTGCCGCTGCTCATCGGATCCCTCGCCAGCGCGCAGGAGCGGCAGTTCGGCATGTTGCAATCGCAGGCGATGCTGCCAGTGCGACGCTCGCAACAATGGACGGTGAAAGCCGGCGTCGTGCTCGTCCTGGCATTCGTGCTCGGCGTGGTGCTGCCCTGGTTCGTGTTCGCGCCGCCGCAGATCTCCCGGGCGTCGTTCTTGCCGCTGGCGGCCACGATCGTGCTTCTGACGACATGGAGTCTGTATGTTTCGTCGTGGTGCGGGAGCGGTTTTATCGCGCTTGCATGGCTGCTGCCCGCAAGTGCGGCAGCCATGACGCTCGCGAAGTGGATCGATTGGACCATTATCTCGCTGCTGTTCCAGCGGAGTACCGTCGGCGCGTACGCGATACTGACGCAGCCATCGGCCGTGTTTACGCTCTGGATGATCGTCGGCACGCCGCTTGCCGCGCTGCTGCTGTTCTTCGCCGCGCGCAACCATTGGGCGGCCGAGCGCAAGCCGAAGATCCTTGCGGTCCAGGCAGCCTGGCTTGCGGCGTGGATGGTCTTGGCAGAGGTTGTGGCGACCGTTCTGTAGTGAGTTCGCCACGATACCTTTCCTCGATGTCAAGAAGCTCGCCGCGACCCTCGTGAGGACAAAGAGTTTCGACGAGACAGCGCGTAAGTTGGTCCCCGATAGCGTGCCCCCGGAGTACGTCAGCTGCCCACTCCGATGCGTCCACTAGTCATCCGATCCACGCGCGTCATTTTGCCAACTGGCGTTTCGGCGGCCGCCCTGCATTGCCAGGACGAACGCATCGATCGGATCGCCGACTACGACGCCGCCGTGTCGCCCGAGGCCGATCTACACGACGTCGGCGCGCTGGTCGTCATGCCCGGCATCGTCGACTCGCACGTCCACCTCAACGATCCCGGCCGTGCGGACTGGGAAGGTTTCGACACGGGCACGCAGGCGGCCGCGGCCGGAGGTGTGACGACGGTCATCGACATGCCGCTCAATAGCATTCCGGCCACCACGACGGCTTCGGCGCTGGAGAGCAAACGTGCCGCGGCGCGCGGGCGTACGTTCGTCGATGTGGGCTTCTGGGGGGGTGTGGTGCCAGGGAACGACGGCGACATCCTATCGCTCTGGGATGAAGGCGTCTGCGGCCTCAAGTGCTTTCTGGTCCCGTCTGGCGTCGACGAGTTTCCCGAGGTGGACGCGGACGATCTTCGCAAGATCCTGCCGACGCTGGCCGAATGCGGCGTCCCGCTTCTGGCGCACGCCGAAGTGCCTTCCGGTCTGGTTCTCATTCCGGCCGGCGCGAATCCTGCTGAATATTCGACGTGGCTCCTCTCGCGTCCTCCGGCGGCGGAAATACAGGCCATTCGGCTCTTGATTCAGTTGTGCCGCGAGCATGGCGCGAAGCTGCACATCGTCCATCTGTCCGCGGCGGAGGCGCTGCCGCTGATCCGCGCCGCGAAGGCGGAGGGCCTGCCGATTACCGTGGAAACCTGTCCGCACTATCTGACCTTCTGCGCCGAGGAGATCCCCGCCGGGGCGACCGGTTACAAGTGCGCTCCGCCGATTCGCGGCCGCGAAAACCGAGACGCGCTCTGGCGCGCGCTGATCGAGGGGGCGATCGACTTCGTCGCAACCGACCACTCGCCGAGTCCACCATCGATGAAGCCGGCCGGTGACTTCGTTAGCGCATGGGGCGGCATCCCATCTCTCGAGCTGAGCCTGCCTGTTCTCTGGACCGAGGCGTCGAGTCGTCACGTGCCGCTGCCGCGGCTGACGCAGTGGTTGTGCGCAGGTCCCGCGGCGCTCGCCGGACTTTCGAGTCGCAAGGGGAGTCTCGCGAAGGGGTTCGATGCCGACATCGTCGTCTGGGATCCGGACGCCGAGTTCGTTGTCGAGGCCGAACGCCTGCATCATCGCCACAAGTCGACGCCGTATGCGGGCCGACGGTTGCGCGGGCGCGTTCGTGAAACCTACATTCGCGGTCACCTCGTGTATCGTGATGGGGAACTGAAGGGCTCGCCGGATGGCATGTTGATTCGCCGCGTGTGAGCGCCGACTGCGGAAAATGGCCATCATGGCGAAATTCTCCCACTTGATCGATCTCGCCGCGGGCCGGCTCGGCGGGAAGGTCTTGGCCGCGAACGACGACTTCTTCGCGCCAAAGGAGAACCTCCTCAGACCGGAAGCTCCGATCTTCATTCCCGGCAAGTACACCGATCGCGGGAAGTGGATGGACGGGTGGGAGACGCGGCGGCGGCGCACGCCGGGACACGACTGGTGCATCGTCGCGCTCGGCCTGCCCGGCGTGATCCGATCGATCGTCGTCGACACGGCGTTCTTTCGCGGAAACTTCCCGTCGCATTGTTCGATCGATGCCTGCGGCATGGCCGCCGACGCCGACGCGTCGTTGCTGACGTCGGCAGAAGCGCCCTGGCAACCGTTAGTCGGCCATACCGAGCTGGAGGGCGATGCGCAGAATCTAATCACGATCGATGATCCGCACCGCTTCACGCACCTGCGACTGAACATCTTCCCTGACGGCGGCGTCGCGCGGCTGCGCGTGCTCGGCGAGGCGCTCCCCGACTGGCGGCATATCTTCGCCGCCGGCAAGGAGGTGGATCTGGCGTCGGTCGTGAACGGCGCGTACGTCGTCGACACCAGCGATCGGTTCTTCGGCGAGCCTGCAAACATGCTGATGCCGTATCCGGCACCCAACATGGGCGACGGGTGGGAAACGAAGCGTCGTCGGGGACCCGGTCACGACTGGGTCATCATCCGGCTCGGCACCGAAGGAACGATCACGCAGGCGGAGCTGGATACGGCTCACTACAAAGGGAACTATCCCGAGAACGCCTCGCTCGAGGTCGCAGCCGTCGAGGAGATCGCCGGCACGGTGTCTGCCGATCTGAGGTCCACCGTGATCGGCCACTGGAAACCGCTGCTCGAGCAGATGCCGCTGCAGCCCGATCACCTGCACGTATTCGAATCCGAACTGGCCGCCGGCACAACCGCGACGCACGTCAGGCTCAACATCTTTCCCGACGGTGGCGTCAGCCGTCTGCGGCTCCTCGGGCGTCCAACCGTGGAGGGGCGTCGGCGCACGGTGATTCGGTTGTTGAACGCCATGACCGACACCGAGCTGCACACCGCGCTCGCCGATTACTGCGCGGCCCCGGGCTGGATCGCGCGGATGGCGGGGGCGCGGCCGTACTCGAGCGCTGCGGCGGTGCTCGCAGTGGCCGACAAGGCGGCCGAGGCGATCGCGGCTGACGACTGGCTCGAGGCATTCCGTCATCACCCGAGGATCGGCGAACGCGGGACAGAACGGGCGCAGTCCCGGCTGGCCGAGACGGCATCCGCGGACGAGCAAGCGGCTGTCAGTGTGGCGGATCGACACGAGCTCGAGGCGCTGGCATGCGAGAACCGCGCTTACGAGGATCGATTCGGTTATGTCTTCATCATCTCTGCGGCAGGGAAGACGGCAGCAGAGATCCGCGCCGCCCTCACGGCGCGCCTCAAGAACGACGCCGCGACGGAGCTTCCGATCGCGGCAGCAGAACAGCGACGCATCATGCGCCTGCGGCTGGAGAAGCTGCTCGGATGATCTCGACTCATGTCCTCGACACGTCGATCGGCCGTCCCGCGGCGGGAGTCCGTGTGGCGCTCGCTCGTCAGGAAAGCGGAACGTGGCGCGAGGTGGCGACCGCGACGACGGATGTGAACGGGCGGATCGCGGAGTTCCCGGCGAACGGCCCGGCGCGATCGACAGGATCCTACCGGCTCGCGTTCGACGTCGGCGGTTATTTTGGCGGCCGTGATGTCGATTCGTTCTTCACGATCGTGACGGTGGAATTCATCGTCCGCGACAGCGCGTCCCACCATCACGTTCCGCTGCTGGTGAGTCCGTACGGCTACTCGACGTACCGAGGGAGCTGATCGTGTCCTACACCGTTTCCGAATGGCTCAACCTGATCTTCAGGTGGGCTCACGTCTTTGCGGCCATCCTGTGGGTCGGTGCGACCTATTATTTCACCTGGCTCGACGGCCAGCTACGGAAGGCGCCCGCCAGCAGTGGTGTCTGGATGGTTCACAGTGGTGGCTTCTACTCGGTCCTCAAGCAGAACACACTGGGCGTGGAACCGGGAGACGTGCACTGGTTCAGATTCGAAGCGCTGGCGACGTGGATAACTGGCCTGGCGCTGTTGGGGGTGGTGTATTACGGCGGAGGATTGTTGCTCGACGCGGACGCGACCGTCTCCCATGGTGTCGCCGTCGGAGCGGCTCTTGGGTTTCTGGTCGTTGGCTGGATTGTCTACGACCTCCTGGTGAGCACTCCCCTCGTGCGAAACGATGTCGCGTTCGCCGCGACCTGTTTCGCTTTGGTCATCGCCGGAGCCTCTGGCCTCGGGCGGATTCTGAGCACGCGTGCGACCTACATCCACGTCGGCGCCCTCTTCGGCACCATCATGGCCGCCAACGTGTGGATGCGCATTCTGCCGCCGCAGCGCCGAATGATTGCCGCGATGGCGCGAGGTCAGGCCGTCGATCCGACATTAGGCGCCGGCGCAAAGGAACGGTCGAAGCACAACACGTTCATGGTCGTGCCGACCGTCGCCATCATGATCAGCAATCACTTTCCAACCGCGACGTACGGGAACGAGTACGCGTTGACGGTCCTCGGAATGCTGATTTTGGCGGGCTGGTGTGCAGCGGCAGTGATCAGGCGAGGCTAGAACTGGTTTTGAAACTGGCTCTCGGGGTTGACGACTATTGCCGCCGGAGGTCGAGGCAGACGAGCGAGTGCTCATTGCGGACGTAGAGGAAGCCATCGGCCAGCGCAGGGTAGGGGCGGACCACGCCGTTCAGGATCTGCGCGCGCGCGATTGGACGAAATGCCTGTGGTGAAGCGGGCGCGAGAATCATCTCGCCGCCCTCGCGAATGATGAGGAGCTTGTCGCCCGCGATCAGCACGCTGCCGGCACGAAACCGATCTTCACTCCACTTGACCGTGCCGGTCTTGAACTCCACGGCGCGGAAGCTCGGGCCGTACTCCTGTCGCCCGTGATAGCCGTAGAGGTATCCGTCGCGATAAACGCTCGTGGCATAGTGGTTCGACAGCGTGTCATCCGATGTCCAGAGATCGATCAATTTGGAACCGTCGACGCGCAAGACCCCGGCGCCGGGACCGTATTCGGCTGACACAAAGATGAGATCGCCGATCACAAGTGGTGTGGCGGCATTGACCGAGGCGGCGATGCGCGCGCGCCATCGACGTTGAAACTGAATCGCGCCGGTCGCCGGATCGAGACCGATCAGATTGTCGCGCGTCAGGAAGACCGCGGTTCGCTTCCCGCCAATCGTCGCCGCCACACCCGACGAATAGCTCGCGTCGTCGTCGGTCGCCTTCCAGAGCACGTTGCCGGTTTTGGCGTCGAATGCGACGATGCCCGCGCTGTCTCCGCCAATGTTGGCAATCACGCGGCCGTCTTCGACGAGTGGAGAGCCGCCCGCACCAAAGAAGGCCTTCGGCACGTTGAAGCGCGTCATCGTGTCGTTGCTCCAGATGCGCGTCCCCTTCGCGAGATCGACCGCGTGCAGCTGTCCCTGAGCCCCGAACGTGTAAACGACGCCGTTGGCGACGACGGGCACCGCACGAGGGCCTTCGTCGAAGCCGAAATCATCGCGGTAGGTAGTTGGATACGCGTAGCGCCACATCGAAGTGCCGGTCTTCGCGTCGAGCGATTCGAGCACTTCTTCATTTCCGACGCGGTGAAAGAGGAGGACGTGGCCTTGAACGACCGCCGGGCCTGCGAAGCCCTGACCCACCTGCTTGCGCCACACGACCTTCGGACCTGAGCTGCCCCAGGTTTCAGAGAGCGGTGGTCCCGCGTAGGTGCCGTTGCGGTCCGGGCCAAGGAGCTGAGGCCAGTCGAGCGCGGCAACAGCCACAACGCTCGAACAGACCACAACCGTGACGACGGCAGCGAGGCGTCCCATGACGCGGCTATGGTATCGCCTCGGGGCGTTGTAATGTTGCCTGCGCAGCACACCATGCAGAAATGGGGGAACCGAAATGCCCAGGCGTGCCACATCCCTGATCGTTGCCGCAGTGATCGGCGCCGTGACGCTGGCGCACGCACAGCAGTCCGGGTCACCGGTCCTGGTTGAGCTGAATGCAATTGCGCAAGGCCAACTGCATGGCCGCGCGAAGAACGTCGAGGCCATCCGCGACACAGCCGCTGCCCAGGCACGCCAGAAGCAGGTGCGCGAGCGCATCCTGTCGCTCATTGGTGGTTTGCCCGAGTATCACGGACCGCTGAACGCGCGCGTCACAAGGACAACGCGGCGTGACGGGTTCATCATCGATCACGTGTTGTTCGAGAGCCTGCCGCAGTACTACGTGACGGCGAACCTCTATCGGCCGGACAGCCCCGGACGCCATCCGGCGATCCTCATGTCGATGGGGCACTGGGACTCGGGAAAGGCAGCGGGGCAGCTGCTGTCGTCGAATCTGGCTCGCAAAGGGTTCGTGGTGCTTGCCTACGATCCCGTCGGGCAGGGGGAGCGACAGCAGGCGTTCGACAAACGAACCGGCCGGTCGCTCATCGGTGGTCCGACCGAGCAGCACTTCTCGAACGGCGCGGCAGCCATCCTGTTGGGTCAATCCGTGGCGCGCTATTTCATTCACGACGGTATGCGCGCCATCGATTATCTGGTGACGCGTCCGGAGGTGGATCCGGAACGAATCGGCGCCACGGGTTGTTCCGGCGGCGGCACGCAAACGACATACATCTCCGCGCTCGATCCGCGCGTCAAAGTTGCGGCCGTGGCCTGCTACATGAATTCGTTTCAGACGCTCTTTGCCGGATCGATAGGGGACTCGGAGCAGAGTGTCCCCGGGTTCCTGGCTTCAGGGCTCGATCAGACCGACTACGTCGAGCTGTTTGCGCCGAAGCCCTGGTTGATCACCTCGACCGAAGACGACTTCTTCACGCCGGCGGGGGCGAAGCAGGTCTTTGACGAGGCACAGGGCTGGTACAAGTTGTTCGACGCGTCCGATCGCGTGAAGTGGGTGGTCGGGCCTGGAGGGCATGGAACGCCACTCGTCGTCCGCGAAGCCATTTACGACTGGATGAATCGCTGGTTGGCCGACGGCAAGAGCAGTGCGCGCGAAGAGGCGGTGGCGCTTCTGCCGGATCACCAGCTGTGGGTCACGCCGAACGGTCAGGTCGACGGACGAGAGTTGTATGAAGTCATCCGTGAGATCCCGCGCGCGAAAGGAACGCGCGAAGAGCTACAGAGATTCGTCAGCGATCTGATCAGCCACAATCCACCAATCGTGCGGAGCATAAGCCTGTTGCCGGCAGCGCCAGGCGAGCTCGCGGTTGTCGATAAGCGGCCTGCCGTCGTGCTGGTGCAGGACAATCTGGTCGCGGGCACGGACGCGACGAAGCTGCTCACCACGGGACACGTTGTCGCTCTCGTTGCGCTGAGCGGGGTCAATACCGATCCCGAGCGCCCGCGTTCCGGCAACTGGATGAACAACACGCGGGCGTGGCTGGTCGGCCGAAACTTGCCGGCGACGCATGCTGCGGAGATCAATGCGGCGGTTGCTGCGCTCGCCGCTCGTACGGATGTGGATATGTCCCGAATAACGGCACGCGCGTCGGGCGTAGCTGGTATCGCATTGCTGATGGCCGCCGCGGTCAATCCGCAGATCGCATCTGTTTCACTTGACCGGACGCCGCACAGTCTTCGGGCGGCGCTCGACGCACCGATCCACACCAACCTGCATGACGCAGTGATTCCCGGCTTTGCGCTGAAGTGGGATCTCGCCGATCTGCGTGACGTGTTGCGGCCGCGATCGGTCGCCTGGAGCGATCCGACCGACTGGATGGGGAACGTCGTGGCACTGGACGGCAGCTACACGTATACGCCAAGCGATCCGAATGTGCCGAGATGACCAGGCCCGCAACGCTTGCCACAGATGATGTGGTGAAAGCGGTCATCGCTGGAGAGCGTCGCATCGTTGTGATCGACGTCGAGGCCACGTGCTGGAAGAAGGGAGTGTTCAGCCGGAAGAAGGAGACCATCGAAATCGGCGCCGTCAGGTTGCTGTTCGATCGGGCCGAAACGAAGTGGCCCGAATTTCAGACGTTCGTCCGTCCGCGGCAACTCCCTCGGCTCTCCAGCTTTTGTCGCGAGCTTACCGGCATCACCCAGGCGAATGTCGACGCCGCTCCAGCTTTTCCGGAAGCGCTGCGCCTGTTCCTCGAGTGGTCACAACCGCTGGAGCGAGTCGTACTGGCGACCTGGAGTCGCTACGACTTGTGGCAGCTCGATCTGGACCTGGAAGGCCACGGCCTCCCGAAGCTCACCATCCCGCACCTCGACGTGAAGAAACTCGCCGGTCGGGTTGTGGGTACCAAGAGCTTCGCGGAGACAGCACGCGCGCTGGCTCCCGAGTGCGACGCCATGCCGAGTCACCGAGCCATTGCCGACGCGCATCGAACCGCGCGGATCCTGAACCGCCTGCTCCGTCCGCTTGTGTGAATCAGCTCGTTGCTGGCGTGCGTGACCTGCCGTGTGCTCTCTTACTTCAGTTCGCGAATCTTGATGTTGCGGAGCGCGAGCGTTCCGGGGTGGTCGCCCTGGATGCCGAGATAGCCTTTCGGCGCCTTGCCGAAGTTGGGGAATTTCTCTGGACTGAACTTGCTGGCCTTGATGGCGGCATCCCAGTCGGCGCTGCCGACGTCGTACGACGCGACTTTCTTGCCGTTCAGCCAGTGCTCGACGTGCTTTCCCTTCGCGACGATGCGCGTCTGGTTCCACTCGTTGGCCGGGCGGGCGGCGTCCTTGGGAGCGGCGTAGAGGTCGTATACCGAACCGGCGAGGTGATTGTCTTTCTTGTTGTCCTCCGCGTTCACGTTGTCGAGAAGCTGATACTCCGGTGCGCTCCAGTAGATCTGGTTGAACTCGTCGGTGCCGCGGTAGAACACGCCGCTGTTGCTGGCGTTCCCTATCTTCCACTCGAGCTCGAGCTCGAAATCGCCGAACTGTTCCTTCGATGCGATGTCGTTGGCGTGACCGTCCTTCTGAAGCACGCCGCCGACGATCTCCCAGCAGTCCTTCGCACCCGGCGTGGCGCACATCTTCGGAGCATTATCGGTCTTGAAGATGCGCCACGCATCCATGCTCTTGCCATCGAAGAGCGACTGCCACGGCCCGGCCTGCGCGGCGGGCTGTAACACGAGGGCAACGAGCAGGGACGCGATTGTCTGAGTCATGACCAGAAGGTATATCACGACTCCGAGTCGCTGCTCGCCGAGGTTCAAGCGTTACAATTCGTGCATGCCGAAGGACCCTCGCGTCGACGCCTACATTGCCAAAGCTGCGCCGTTTGCTCAGCCGATGCTCAAACACTTTCGCGACGCCGTCCACGCCGGCTGCCCCGACGTCGTCGAGACGATCAAATGGAGCGTGCCGAGCTTCGAGTACAAAGGGCCGTTCTGCGGCATGGCGGCGTTCAAGAAGCACGTCATGTTTGGCTTCTGGAAGCATTCGCTTCTGCAGGATCTCATCCCGAAGGGTGACCATCGGGCGTTCGGACAGTACGGCCGAATCACGTCGATGGACGACGTTCCGAGCCGCGCCCATATCGTCAGGATCGTGAAGGCGGCGAAAAAGCTGAACGACAACGACGTGAAAGTGGTGCGAATACCGAAGGCGACGAAGGCGCCGCTGAAGGTGCCCGCATATTTCCGGGCAGCGCTCACGAAGGTCCCGAAAGCCGCCGCGGCATTCGACGCGTTCTCACCGTCCCACAAGCGCGAGTACGTCGAGTGGATTGTTGATGCGAAGGCACAGGACACTCGAGATCGGCGGGTCGCTCAGGCCATCGAATGGATCGCACACGGCAAATCTCGCAATTGGAAGTACCAACGCTGAGTCGGTTCGTCGATTCACTCCCGCCTGTTTGGGTAGGGTGACAGGCGAGGGCCGGGCGAAGGCCGGCGTGACACGTCTTTCTTGAGGTCCATCCAAAGCTCCGTTCCGAACCGCCGTTCATCCCTCCGATACCTACCTCTCAGGGTAGTTACGCTCCGACAACCCGACGCGAATAATAGCGGCGGCGGTCCCCCTTACAGAAAACCGTTGATGACTCCGATCCGGTGTCCCGGCACGAAGGAGAATTGCGAATGTCAGCACAGCCCCACGCACGGACGACTCCAAGGGCGAGCAGCCCCAGGCAACAGCGGACCCCACGGACATTCCTGACCCTTGCGTCAGGGGTCTGTGTGGCCTCGATGGCGCTCGCGACGCTGACGGCGCACGGCCGGTCAGATGTGCCACAGCGGAAAGGCTGGTGGCAGGCCGGCAATCGATTGGTCACCATGTCGCGGCCGCAGGCCGCATCGGAGGCGCTGACTGCGGGGCAAGGCCAACGCGTCGAGTCCGTGACGCAGTCCATCGAGGATTTGTTCGAAGGCGAGCGCCTCTTCGACCGCGAGACGTTCGACGGAAATGGGCGGACCTGTCTCACCTGTCACAGCCGCGACACCGGCACCGTGTCACCGGCGGACGCGCGCGCCCGCTTCCGCCGCAACCCGAACGATCCGCTGTTCGTTCACGATGGCAGCGATGATGACAACGGCGATGGCTTTGGAGATGGACAGCACGTCACGCGCATGCTGCAGAGCGCCACGATTCTCATGCGGATTCGACTGCACGACAACGTCGAGGTGAAGGACCATCCCGAGATAAGAGAAATCACGGTCAGGCGAGGGATTCCGACGACGCTGAACACTCCGGCACTCGATCCCGTCCTGATGCTGGACGGACGGCAGCCGACGCTGCAGGACCAGGCCCAGGGTGCGATTACCGATCACGCACAGGCCACCCGCACGGTGACGTCAAGAGAAAAGGACCTGATCGCAACCTTCCAGAAGACGCCGCGATTCTACAGCTCGCTGGAAATGCTGGCCCTGGCGTTCACGGGCCGAACACCTGAGTTGCCCGCGGGGCGTACCGCGTCCGAGAAGCGTGGGCGGACTTTCTTTGAGGATCTTCCGCCAGACTTCAGTGTAACCCCGCCGAACTTCAAGCGCGGCACGTGCGCGGCATGCCACAGTGGGCCACTGATGAATCAGACGAACCAGTTCCTGCCCGTGGCGGTTCCGCCCGGTTCACGCTTTCAGGATGTCCTGGTTTCGGCGTTCAACGTGGCGGGGAATCCCGTAATCGACTTCATCTTCCGCGATCAGCCGAACGATCTGAATCCCGTGACCAATCAGGATGGCACTCCGGACGGCAATATCCAGGTCTCGAGCCCGGATCCCGGCCGGGCGTTGATCAGCGGCCGCGCCGATGACAACTTCGTGCAGCTGCCCACCGCATCGTTCGATCACCTCAACGCGTTCAAGATCTCGCCGCTGCGGGGGATCAGGAACACGGCGCCCTATTTCCACGACAACTCCGCGACAACGCTCGAGGACGTGGCTGAGCATTACCGGAAGTTCTTCCTCGTCGTCACTGATGTCGATGGCCCTGGGCCTGCCCAACCGCTTATCGTCCTGACCGAGCAGGACAAGGCGGACATCGTCGCGTTCTTGAAGCTGCTGAACTGATTTCGCGGTGCTGGGCGAGGCTCCCGCCGTCGTGCGGGAGCCTCGAGATGTTTCTACCCGGCTGTCCAGGCGGCGGAGCAGGCGCCAGGCGCCGGCGCCGCCGCCTATGCTGGCGTCATTTCGCAGGCTGGATGTTCTGGTTCACTCGGAACAGGTTCGAGGGATCGTACTTTTTCTTGACCTTCGCGAGGCGCCCGTAGTTCGCGCCGTAGGTCGCGCGAACCCGATCGTCGCCTTCCTCCATCATGAAATTCACGTAAGCGCCGCCGGCGGAATACGGATGCAGCGCCGTCCAGTAGTCCCGCGCCCACGCGCTGATCTTCTCCTTGTTGGCAGGATCCGGATCGACGCCAACCATGACCATCGCCCACTTGGCGTCCCGGTATGCCCACGGCGTGGCGTTGTTCTTCACCCGCGCGGCGGTGCCGTCGATTGGGTACATGTGCATCGTCGACAGCATCGTGGGCAGCTCAGTGGCGTACTTCACGTGCAGGGCCACGGCGTCGTCGTCGATCTCGCGCACGAAGTCGGCCTTCCAGTACCACTGATGTCCCGGCGGATACAGCGGGTCGAACATGCTTTGCAGGGCCGGGTGCGGGATCGGCCCAACGAGATCCAGCGCTGGCGTCTTCCTCTTGCGAATAGGCTGGAAGACCTTCTCGGCCTTCTTGAGCGGTCCGGTGTAACACCACACGATGCCGCACATCTTCTTGTTGTGCAGGTGCTGGGGGAAAGGAGGTCCGGGGGGTACGGTGAGGAACGCGAAGAAGCCGTTGAGTTCCTTCGGAGCCTTGCCAATGAACTTGCGGTACCAGCGCAGCACGTCGGCGGCCTCCTCGAGCGGATATAGCATCGGTCCTGCGTAATTTGTGTGGATCGGGTGCGCCTTGTAGAGGAAGGCAGTGACGACGCCGAAGTTGCCGCCGCCGCCGCGCACGGCCCAGAAGAGGTCGGCGTTTTCCTTGGCGTTCGCCGTGACGAATCGGCCGTCGGCGAGGACCATGTCGACCGCGAGGAGGTTGTCGATCGTGAGGCCGCACTGGCGGGTCAGGTGGCCGATGCCGCCGCCAAGCGTGAGTCCGCCGACGCCGGTGGTCGAGATGACGCCGGCCGGCACCGCGAGACCGAACGCATGCGCCGCGTGATCGACGTCGCCCCACTGTGCGCCGCCTCCGGCGAGGACCGTCCGCTTGCGGGGATCGACGCGGACCCATCGCATTGGCGACAGGTCGATGACGAGCCCATCGTCGCAGACGCCGAGTCCGGCGGCATTGTGGCCGCCGCCGCGAACCGAGACGAGCAGTTTCTCCGCCCGCGCGAACTTCACCGACGTGATGACGTCGGCGACGTCGACGCAGCGGGCAATCAGCCTGGGTCGCCGCTGAATCATGGCGTTGTAGACGGCCCGCGCCGCGTCGTACTGCGCCTCGCCGGGCTGGATCAGCTCTCCACGCAGGCTGGACTTGAGAGTGGCCACGACCTCATCGTTCAACATCGTGCCTCCGGAAAGATTGAAGAAGATTGAGACGAAAGAAGAACCGTCGGGAACTATAGACCGGTACCATCATGACGCCAAAACGGGAACATGGAACAACGTCGGAGTAATGCAGGCGGCGTGCCGAGCTGGGCCTTCGCGAGGGACGTCACGCCGACCGAGCTTTCGATCGTGCGAGTCGACCAGGCTTGTCGTCCCCTTACGCGAGTCGAGCGATGAAGTAATATCCCGGTCACATGCCACTGGCTGCCGGGACACGGCTCGGTTCCTACATCATCGAAGCTCCGCTCGGCGCCGGTGGGATGGGTGAGGTCTACCGCGCCCGCGACTCCAAGCTGCAGCGCCAGGTCGCACTCAAAGTTCTTCCGGAACTGCTGGCCTCCGATCCTGATCGCCGCGAGCGGTTCGAGCGGGAAGCGCAGTTGCTCGCGGCATTCAATCACCCGAACATCGCGCAGATTTACGGCACCGTCGAGACGAACAACGGAGCCGGCGCGATCGTGATGGAACTCGTCGACGGCGCCACGCTGAGCGATCGTATTGAACGGGGTTCGCTTCCGTTCGACGAAGCCCTTGCCACTGCTTCGCAGATCGTCGACGCGATGGACGCCGCACACTCGCGCGGGATCGTCCACCGCGATCTCAAGCCGGCCAACATCAAACTCACGAGCGAAGGATCGGTGAAGGTCCTGGACTTCGGCCTCGCCAAAACCATCGGGCTGGACTCGAACAACGCCAGCAACGCGGACGCGATGAATTCGCCGACGTTTACCAGCCCGGGAACGGCAATTGGTCTGATTCTCGGGACCGCGGCCTACATGGCGCCCGAGCAGGCGCGTGGCAAGAGCGTCGACAAACGAGCTGACATCTGGGCCTTTGGCTGCATCGTGTTTGAAATGCTCGCGGGCAAGCGCCTGTTCGATGGCGCGGATGTATCGGACATTCTTGCCGCGGTGCTGCGGGCGGAGATTGATTGGACAAAGCTCCCGGCCAGCACGCCGATGCCCGCTCGACGATTGCTCGCGCGATGCCTCGAACGTGATCCCAACAAGCGGCTACGCGACATCGGCGATGCGCGGTTCGACCTCGAGGCGGCGCGGCACGAACCGCCAAATCAGAGCCTGCAAGTGACCCGGAGCCGTGGCCGCATCGCCGCAACGTCGGTGAGTCTCGTCGCCCTGGCCGCGGTTCTCACCGGCATGAGCGTCTGGCGATTGAAGCCGGACCCCACGGTGCCACTGCGTAAGTACGACGTGCTATCGGACGTGAGACTCGAGCAGGCAGAAACGCCGACGCTCTCGCTCTCACCCGACGGTTCCCACATCACCTACGTCACCGCGGGACACTTGTGGGTGCGGGATCTGGATCAGATCAAGCCCAGGGACTTGGGTCCGGCCGAAACGGCCTATGTCACTGCCTGGTCTCCCGACAGCACGTCAATCGCCTATGCGTCCAACGACAACGTCGTCCGACGCGTTCCCGTTGGCGGCGGCACACCAGTCACCGTCTGTACTATTCCCGACTCGGGACGTGTCCTCGGGCTCCGGTGGAGCGGCGACGATCTCATTCTGAGCGTGTGGCGCAGTTCGCTCTATCGCGTGGATGCACGCGGCGGCTCGCCAAAGCGATGGGCGCCGATCGATCCAAAAACCGACATCGATTTCCACGCGCTGACGATGGTGCCGGATGGCCGCGCGATATTTGCCACCCACCGCGGGAACGATGAATACACAATCGAGAGCTGGGACGGGCAAACGCGGATGCCTCTGATGCCGCCGCAGTTCGTCGCCGCGATGACGTACTCCAACGGGCATCTCCTGTTCATTCGGAACGAACCGAATCCCGGGCTGTGGGCCATCCCCGTCGGCACTGGTCCACTGAATCCCGCGAACGCTTTCCTCGTCGAACCCACCGCCCGATGGGTGAGCGCATCCAACGATGGAACCCTCCTCATCACGTCAGCGGCAGAGAAGCCTCCGGTCGAACTGGCGCTCTTCGATCGCGCCGGCAAGGTCACGAAAGGTATAGGCTCACCGGCGCGGTACATTGCGGCGCCCACGTTTTCACCGGACGGGAAGCAAATCGTTCTACTGCGAGGCAGCGGTCTCGAGAGTGTCGAGGTCTGGCTCCATGACGTGGCCACCGGCCGGCCGACGAGACTGACGTTCAACGAAAAGGGGGACGGCGCTCCGGCCTGGTTCCCGTCAGGAAGTCGCGTCCTCTACACCGATCACTACTCGACGGTGAACGGCGCCCGGGTGGTCTCGCTTCCAACTGACGGATCGGGCGAAACGCGCCAGCTCGTCGCTGCCATGGGGGCCGAGTTCTCGCCCGACGGGAAACACCTGCTCTATGTGCTGGACGAAAAGGGCAACGGGCATCTGCGCTACGCCGATGTCATGCCCGATGGCAGCGTCGGCCCTGCGCGCACGATCTTCAAAGGGACGACAGAACCGGACATACACGACGCCGTCCTGTCACCTGACGGGCAGCTTCTCGCCTACATCGAGGTGACGCCCAACGGCCAGGAACTGTTCGTCACACGATTTCCTTCTGCAGAGGGACGATGGCAGCCACTCACCGGCATCCGTGAGCGGATACCTCATGTCAGACGGGAACTCCGGTGGGCGCGCGACACACACGAGCTTCTGTTTCCTTTGACAACCGCCAGGCCGAATCGCGTACGGATGACGACCGTGGCAGTCACCAATCGCGGAACCGTGAAGGTGGGAGACCCGATACCACCTGTCTCTTATACACATCTGACGCTGCCGACGACTAGTG
>JBKPNQ010000106.1:0-6914 GCA_046732715.1 Acidobacteriota bacterium
TGCCCGGTGTTGTCGACGCATGGTTCACGCTCCTCGACCGCTGGGGAACGATGACGTTCGCCCAGGTGCTGCAGCCGGCAATCGAGCTTGCCGAACAGGGATTCGTGCTCCCCGACGGACTAGCGGCGTCGATCGCGGGCCGCAAGCTGCAAAAGTACCCGACCAGCATGAAAGTGTATTGGCCGAACGGCACAGCGCCCAAAGCCGGCGAACTCTTTCGCAACGTCGACGCGGCGCGAACGCTCCGACGCTTGATCGAATCAGAGAAGCACGCAGCATCGAAGGGCAGACATGAGGCGCTTCGCGCCGCGCGCGATCGGTTTTACAAGGGCGATATCGCGCGAACGATGGCCGAGTTTTCCGAAAAGAACGGTGGACTCTTCCGCTACGACGACTTTGCCA
This sequence comes from Acidobacteriota bacterium, assembly GCA_046732715.1. Taxonomy (GTDB): domain Bacteria; phylum Acidobacteriota; class Vicinamibacteria; order Vicinamibacterales; family 2-12-FULL-66-21; genus JALZOC01. The sequence goes on from JBKPNQ010000106.1 coordinate 403, forward strand.
GCTACACCGCGAAAGTCGAAGCGCCGGTGTCGACGACATATCGCGGATACGAGGTCTACAAGAATGCGTCGGCGAGCCAGGGACCCGCGGAGTTGTTCGCGCTCAATATTCTCGAAGGGTTCGATCTGAAAGCGATGAAGCACAACAGCGCCGCCTTCATCCACACCAGTGCTGAAGCGGTGAAGCTGGCCTTCGCGGATCGCGAGAAGTATCTCGGCGACATGGATTTCATCACCATCCCGTACGAAGGGCTGCTCTCGAAGGCCTATGCGGGCGAACGTCGCAGTCTGATCGATCCCGACCACGCGTCAACCGAGATGCGGCCCGGTAATCCCTCGAAGTTCATGAAGACCACTGCTGCGGATCCGCCGGTCACGTTCACCATTGAGGGTGACGCCGATCACGTTGGTGACACGAGCTACCTTGCGGTCGTCGACAAGGACCGCAATATGGTGAGCTTCGAGCCGAGCCTGCACAGTGCCTGGGGCACGGGGATGGTCATGGCGGATCTCGGCTTCATCCTGAATTGCCGCGGCGATTACTACTCGCTGGTTCCGGGAGAGGCGAACGCGCTCGCCCCCGGCAAGCGGCCTCGCAGCACACTGCAAAGCACCTTGGTGATGAAAGACGGCCAGCCCTTCATGATCCTGGGCAGCCCGGGCGGCGACGATCAGGTAATGCGAACGATGCAGACGCTGATCAACGTCATCGATTTCGGCATGAACGTTCAGCAGGCGATCGAGGCTCCGCGTTGGGCGACCCGCAGCTTCCCTGCTTCACCGTTTCCGCACACGATGTATCCGGGCGATCTCTCCGTCGAGTCGCGCATTTCAGACACGGTGAAGGCGGCGCTCGCGGCCAAGGGACACAAGTTTCCACAGCGCGCGCCCGGGCCCTGGTCGATGGGCTCGCTCGCGGCGGTGATCGTTGATGCGAAAACGGGCACCGTCAGCGCAGGTGCGGATCCGAGAGTCTACGCATACGCGTGGGCCAAATGACACGCTCAAATTGCTGAATGCTGAATTCTGATTGCTGAATGGATTGCTTGACGCGCCGCGGGTTTCTCGCACAGATCGCGATCGCGGGAACTGCATCCCTGGCAGTGACTGGCTCTGAAAACTCGTCGCTTCCGATCATCGACACACACATTCACTTGTTCGATCCCACTCGGCCACAGGGCGCACCCTACACCGGTCCGCCGGGCGTGCCGATCGAACCGTCGCTGCCGCCGCGCTATCGCAAGCTTGCAACACCTCTCGGGATTGTCGGTGCAATCAAGGTGGAAGCGAGTCCGTGGGTCGAAGACAACCTGTGGGTGCTCGAAGTGGCAGAGCGCGACCCGATTATCGTCGGCGTCATCGGGAACCTGGAACCAGACAAGCCCGATTTCGCCGAGATGCTGGATCGCTATCACAAGAACCGGCTGTTTCGCGGCATACGCTACGGGAATCTCTGGGGACGTGACATCACGAAGCAGGCCGAGAATCCTGCATTCATCGACGGATTGAAGCGGCTCCAGCAGGCGGATCTCGTTCTCGATACTGCGAATCCACGCGTTGATCTTCTGCAAGCCTTCGTCACGATCACCGACAAAGTTCCCGATCTGCGCGTCGTCCTGGATCACTTGCCGAGCCTGGAGCCAACAACAGACAACCGGAAGGCATATGACGCCGCGTTGGATCAGCTCGAACAACGACCTCAGGTGTTCGTCAAGCTTTCTGCCGTCATTCATCGCGTAAACGGCCAGGTGTCCACTGAGCTCACGCCGTATCGCGATCGGCTCGAGCAACTGATCGGCAGGTTCGGCGACGACCGGATTCTGTTTGGCAGCGACTGGCCGAACAGCGACGGTGTGGCGCCGCTCGACAAAGTGGTGGGAGTCGTGCGGGAGTTCTTCCAGATGAAACCGCGGGAGGTTGCGGAAAACTACTTCTGGAAGAACTCCCTCGCCGCCTACAAGTGGATCAAACGTGATCCATCGCAGCCGGCGCTATGAAACGCGCCCAACAGTTAGAAGTAGCTCTTCACTCCAATCGACAACGACAATCCTGAGGGATTGTAGCCATTCGCCTTCATCACGGCGTCATATCGAGCCTCTCCCTTTACGGAGAACGTTCGCGCCGTAAAGAACTCCACACCGCCGAGCAGCCGGGTTCCGAACCGGGTGTTGCTCGGACCGAAGCTGTTGCCGTTATCTACCGGCTGCAGGAAATATGAACCGGCGCCGACGCCCACGAATGGGTGAATGGCACCACCCTCCCAGTTGTGAATGAGATCAGCTCCGACGCGCACCTGCCGCGTCGAGTCCGAATGTTCGCGATCGACCTTCGGATTCGCCCAGCCGGCGGCCAGGCGCAGGCTGTTGCGCGCCGTAAGATAGTACTCGTAGGCTCCCTCGACCGTCGGTCCTGTCGTCATGCCGTCCTGCGTTGGCATGAACAGGCCGACTTCACCTGCGACTGCTGAGGAGCCTTGATGTGGCGCCCGCCGGGACTCGCGCTGCGCGAGCGCCGGGGTTGCCATGCCGAGCACCAGAGTGCCCACGAGGGTCAACGAACGGATGTTGATTTTTGTCATATAGCTGACTCCATCGCGTAATTTGAGCGCAACGCGAGTGCCATGGAGACTCAGCCGCGCAACTTGTGAGCGACCAGCAATTGCGGTGACTGGTTCAGCTGGCGAGCAGCGCTACGGATGAGCGAAGTCCCGACAAATTGTCCTTTTTGAGGCGTGTGAATTCCTCATCACTAATTACTGATCGCGAATCACTGATCGGCGAATCACTGATCCGAATCACGGATCGCCGATCGCCGAATCGCGGCGCCTAATCGCTGAATCGTGCTCGCGAGGCTATGATTCAGGATCCGACGATTCAAGGATGAGCGATCCGCGATCAGTGACGATGAGGGATTCACAAATCAACGGACGACGACAGTAGCTACGGCGGTTTTTCCTGCGGCGTCGCGAGCGCGGAATGTGTGTCGGCCTGGAACGAGCGGCCACGAGGTTGTGCGATCTGATTCATTCGTGCCAAGTGACCGCTCATCAACGCTCCATTCCACCGGCCCTGGTGTCGACGTCACCGCTCGGAGCGGCACAGCCTGGAACTCACGTCTGAGTGTCGGGTCGATGAGATACGACGCGCCGTCTGGCGGACTCGAGATGCGGAAATCGTTCGAGCGCGACGCGACGGTGACGACCGGGTTTGTCGATTCGCGTGACGTAGCGGCGTCCCGATCCAGGCCGTGATCGCGAGCCCACTGCCGATACTGTGCGGGCCACACCGTCAGCAATCCTCGATCGGTCAGGTGATGCCAGCTGCAAGGGAGCGCATGCGCTCCGGCGGCAACCCATTCGCGGCGACGGGTTGGACACCACGGGTTTGCCGGCAATCCCGACAACGTGCAGATTTCGATCGATTGAACGCGCGCATCAGCGTCGACCACCGTTGCGAACGGATCAAAGCCGCTGTCGTCGGCCTGTCGCGCTGCGCGCTTCTCCGCCGCCAGCATCACCGCGTGGAATATCGGGCCCGCGCCGGTCACACCACTTGAATTGCGGAGAGGCTTCCGATCGAAGTTGCCGACCCACACACCCACCGTCACATGACGTGAATACCCGATCGTCCAGTTGTCGTGATAGGCCTGCGAGGTCCCGGTTTTTGCCGCTACAGGGAAGGGAAAATCCAGGCTTCCGCCGCGGCCAAACACGTACTCGCGCGCGTCGGCATCAGAAAGAATGTCGGTGATCCAGAAGGCAGTGCGCGGGCTCATAACCGCGCGCCGTTCCGTTGCTGTCGGACTGACGACGAACGAAGAGGCGATCCACTCGCCTCGACGCGCGAAGGCAGAATACGCGGTCACCATCTCATCGAGCCGCACTTCCGCGTTCCCGAGCGTGACACCGAGCCCGTAGTACGACGCGTTCTTGTCGAATGTCGAAAAGCCGGCTCGAAGCAGGAAACGAAGAAGGTTGGGCACGCCGATCTCCGAGGCAAGGGCAACGGCGGGAATATTCTCGGATCCGGCCAGCGCCGGGCGCGCGAGGAGCGGTCCTCGGTATCGCCCGTCGTAGTTGCGCGGGCTGTAAACCACTCCAGGTTCCGCGGTCGGAAAATGCGACGGGACGTCAGGCAGGACGCTTGAGGGGTCGAAGCCGTTCTCGAACGCGAGTGCATACGTGAACGGCTTCAACGCGGACCCAGGCTGTCGCGGAACGACCGGTCCGTTAATCGCGCCGCCATGAATCGTGTCGAAGTAGTCGCCAGACCCCTCCCAGGCCAGCCACTCGCCGCGCTGGTTGTCGAGAACCACGACCGCGACATTTCCCGCGCCGTGTTCGCTGAGTGTTGGACGCTGACTGTCGATGATGCCGTGAACGTCCGCCTGGAGTTCCCGGTCGATAGTCGTCTGGATCCGCTGTGGGCGTCGATCGCCTGTGGCCGCAAGCACCATCTCGACAAAGTGTGGTGCTGAAAACGGCGCCTCCTCGTGACGGAGTGTGAGCTGTTCAGCTGCCGCCTCGCGCAGTTCACTTGCGGAAAGAGTGCCGCTTCGTTCCATGCGGACGAGGACGACGCGTTGCCGGGAAAGCGCCGCATTGAAAGACCGATAGGGATTGAAGCCTGAAGGACGTTGCGGCAGTCCTGCAAGAAAGGCTGCTTGCGCCGGCGTCAGCATCGCCGCGGTGGAGCCGAAATACGCGCGGCTCGCGCGCTCAGCACCCACGATCTGGTTGCCGTACGCAGCGAGGTTTAGGTACAGCGTCAGGATTTCCTGCTTCGTGTAGCGATGCTCGATCCGCAACGCCAGGACGGCTTCTCGAATCTTCGCTGCAACACCTCGTCGTCGTCCCGGTGATTCTCTATTCAGGAGAAGTTTCGCGACCTGCTGCGAAATCGTCGACCCTCCTTCGACGAATGACCATTCGACCAAATCGCGCTTCAACGCGCGAAACATCGCAATGGGATCAACACCGGGATGTCGCCAGAACCGCCGGTCTTCCGCAGCGATGGTCGCCGCCACCAGAACCGGGGGAAGCGTAGCGGCGGTGAGATTGATTGTCTTCGTTCCGTCGTCGGCGCGCGCCTCGTAGAGAGGCATGCCGTTTCGATCGACGACAAGGGTCGACGTCGTGTTGGTGTTCTCGAGGAGACCTGGCGGAATCGGGCCGAGGCGGATCCAGAGGGTCAATGCGAATGCACTGAGTGCCAGAGCGAGAAGCAGTTTCTTCCGCCGTTTCACTTTTTCACCTCGATGATTTCCGTCCCGGTCCTGCCGAAGACTTCGGGCTCGTACATCTCCTCTACTCTCGCAGGCGCCGTGCGGAACGTGCCCGCCGTCGTAGCGCGGACGATATAGCTGAACTCGTGTGTCCCTTCACTGAGGCGGGTCGCAAACAGCTGAACGCGATCGTCGTGCCGTTCAACATGATCGAAGCCGCCATAACGCCACATCCAATCCCAGCTCTCCTCGTTGTCGTTCGGCTCACCGCCGGGCGAGGTCTGACGGTCCTGTCTCGAACCGACAGCCCTCGCCGTTGTGGCGAACCATGATTCGACTGGCTCGAAACCAGCGGGGATGGGATCGGTCACGGCAACGAACCGCCGTTCTTTGGTCAAGCGGAACGTCAACGTAACCCTGACGAGATCGCCAGCCTTGTATGTGGTCGAAACCGGTTTGGATCCGGTCTCGACATACGGCTCATACCGGCGTTCGATGCGGAACCCGCTGTCGAGACCTTGCTGATAGAGCGCATCAGCGGCGTAACGAAGACGCGTCGTGTAGAAGAGCGTTCCTGCGCCCTCGCGCGTAAACGTCAGCGATTGTGCTGACCCCACAGGGCCCTTCGCAAGCACCTGCGTCATCGGTAGCTCGAGCGACTTCGATTCGGTCGATCGCGACTTGAATGATTCGCGCGCCAGTTCATCTGCGCCGAGTGTCACGACGCCGCTGAAATTCGGGACCGTCGTCTCGTACTTCCGGTAATAGTTGACCAGCGACTCCATGGCGTGCGCGTTTTCCTGGGTGTTGCCCCACCGGCCACCTTTGCGCGCGGCCATCATCCATCGGACTATCGGCGTGATTGATGCCGTCGGCGCGTTCGCCCGGACCAGCGTGTTCAGCACGATGCTCGTGGACCGCACGTTCGAATTCCAGAACCACAGCAAGTAGGGATCGGCTAACTCTTCGACGTGGGCACTGCCACCTTCAGAAAGAACAGCGTTCGACATCCGGCGACGCAGGTCATCGATGCGCGGCCCTGACGTCTCCTTCTTCGCCATCAATGCATCGTGAAGATACGCCAGACCGAACACCGGCATGCGATCGCGATAGCCGTAGAGCCGATTGATGTTCGAGTCCTGCGTTCGTCCACCTTCCACGAGCACCTTGACGGCAAACGTCTGCCACGCGGTGTACGAAGGCCACCAGCCTTCGTTTGATGGCGGTTTTTGCGCAAGCTCCTGCTCGAGGTAGCGGTAAGCGCGATCGCGCATGCCAGGATCGACGCCG
>JBKPNQ010000107.1:0-8534 GCA_046732715.1 Acidobacteriota bacterium
TTGGCTGATTCTGGCCGCGGTCATAGCGATCTACATCGTGCTGGGCGTTCTCTACGAAAGCTTTATCCACCCGCTCACGATTCTTTCCACCCTGCCCTCAGCCGGCGTCGGCGCACTGCTCGCGCTGATGCTGTTCGGCTATGACCTCTCGGTGATCGCGCTGATCGGCATCGTGCTGCTGATGGGCATCGTGAAGAAGAACGCAATTCTGATGATCGACTTCGCCATCGAGGCCGAACGCAGCCAGGGCCTATCACCGGAGCAGTCGATCGTACAAGCTGCGATGCTGCGCTTCCGTCCGATCATGATGACTACGCTTGCGGCGCTGTTCGGCGCGCTGCCCCTCGCGCTGGAGGGAGGAGTCGGATCGGAACTGCGCAATCCGCTCGGCATCACCATCGTCGGCGGTTTGCTGCTGTCGCAGCTGCTGACGCTCTACACCACACCCGTGATCTATCTATACATGGAGCGCCTGCGCGCGCGCCTTGCGCCGGCATCGCCCCCGGTCGCGCCACGAGCGGGGCGGGCCGCACGGGGCCGGTCGTGAATTTCTCCTACCCGTTCATCCGGCGTCCGATCGGCACCACGCTGCTCGCAATCGGCTTGTTCCTCGTCGGCGCGGTCGCCTATCTGTTTCTCCCGGTTGCCAGCCTTCCAACCGTGGAATTCCCGACGATTTATGTCAGCGCCAGCCGTCCCGGCGCCGAACCCAACGTCATGGCGGCAACAGTGGCGGCCCCGCTTGAACGACGACTCGGCGAAATCTCCGGTGTAACCGAACTGACGTCGGTCTCATCGCTCGGAACTTCCCGTATCACTATCCAATTCGACCTCAACCGCAGTATCGACGGCGCCGCGCGCGACGTGCAGGCCGCGCTTAACGCCGCACTCGCCGACCTGCCCGGCGATCTGCCGACGCTGCCGACCTTCCGCAAGGCCAACCCATCCGCAGCACCGATTCTGATTCTGGCCCTTACCTCGAAAACCCTGCAACCGAGCGCCATCTATGACGCAGCCGACAGCGTGATTGCGCAGCGTCTGTCACAGGTCGATGGCGTGGCCGATGTGACCGTCGCCGGCTCGGAACAGCCGGCCATCCGTGTGAGCGTCGATCCGGCACGGCTATCGGCAATGGGTTTGTCGCTGGAGGATGTCCGCACCGCCATCTCCAATTCAAATGCGGCCGGCCCGCTCGGATCCTTCGACGGCAATAAACGGGCCGTCACAATCGGCATCAACGACCAGCTGCGCGATGCCGGCGATTACGATCCAGTGGTCGTCAAGACGCGCAGCGGCACGGTCATTCGTCTGTCGAGCGTTGCTACCATCCGACCAAGCGTGCGTAACACGCGCTCGGCGGGATGGTTCAACAGAGACCCTTCGGTTCTGCTCATCATTACCAAGCAAGGAAACGCCAACGTCATCGACACTGTTGACCGGATCTACGAATTGCTGCCCGAGCTTCGGCAATGGGTACCAGAGGGTCTCGACATTTCGGTGTTGAGCGACCGCACACAGACTATCCGGGCCAGCGTGCACGATATGCAGCTTACGCTCTCGGCAACCGTCATTCTTGTCATGCTCGTCGTGTTTCTGTTTCTCCGGCGCGCGGCACCAACCGCGGCAGCTGGTGTGACAGTGCCGCTTGCGCTCTCCGGCACCTGTGCCGCCATGTGGGCCGCTGGCTTTTCCATCGATAACCTGTCGCTGATGGCGCTCGCGGTCAGCGTGGGCTTCGTGGTCGACGACGCCATCGTCATGATCGAAAATGCCTTCCGGCATCTCGAAAAAGGCGCCTCGCCATTGCGGGCGACCCTGCAGGGCGCGCGGCAGATCGGCTTCACAGTGGTATCGATTTCGGTATCGCTGATCGCGGCGTTCATCCCGCTGCTGTTCATGGGTGGCGTGGTAGGCCGTTTGTTCCGAGAGTTTTCCGTGACGCTCGCGTTTGCGATCGCGATTTCCACAGTGGTGTCGTTGTCGGTGACACCGATGATCTGCGCCTATTTCGTGCGGCAGCCGCCGAGCCGCGATCGCACCTGGCTCGATCGCCTGGTTGAGGGCCTGCTGGCGCGGCTGGTGCGTTTCTATGACCGTACGCTCTCGCTTGCGCTCTTACACCGGCCATTAATGCTAATCGTATTCGTGGCAACGATCGCACTCACGATTGGCCTCTATATCAAGACGCCGAAAGGCTACTTCCCGCAGGACGACACGGGCCTGATCTTCGGCGGCACGATCGCATCACCGGATATTTCCTTCGATGCCATGAAAGCCTTGCAGCTCAAGGCGATGGACGTAGTGCTTGCGGATCCTGCCGTCGCTGGCCTTGGATCATCGGTCGGCGCGTCACCGTTCAATGCTGCGGTTAATTTTGGCCGCCTGTTCATCAGCCTGAAGCCGCTCAAAGAACGCGCCGGGCTGAGCACCCAGCGCGTTATCGCGCGCATACGGCCCAAGCTCGCTGAAATTCCAGGTATCCGTGTGTTCATGTTCCCGGCACAGGACGTCCGGGTCGGCGGTCGGCAAACCGACTCTCAATATCAATTTACGCTGTGGAGCTCCGACATCGAAGAATTGCAGAAGCGGGTATCGACCGTGCTCGAACGCGTCAAGCAGGTGCCGAACGTCGTCGATGTCACCACCGACCGTGATCAAGGCGGGTTGCAGGTCAATATCAATATTGACCGCCAAGCCGCGGCGCGGCTGGGTGTGCGTGTCCAGGATATCGACAACGCGCTCAACAATTCCTTTTCTCAGCGACAGATCTCGACGATTTACGGCACGCGCAATCAGTATCGGGTGATCCTGGAAGTCGATCGTCAGTATAAGCGTGACCCGAGCGATCTCACGCGAGTCTACGTTCCAGGCAACGGCGATGCACAGGTTCCGCTTTCAGCGGTAACGCGCATAGAGCGTGGCAATATTCCTCTGGCCGTCAACCACCAGGGTCAATTCCCGTCGATAACGATCTCGTACAACCTGACACCCGATGCCTCGATCGAGGAAACCACCGCGGCGATCGAAAAAGCGGTCATCGACCTACATTTGCCCGACATCATCCATGCCGACTTTGCAGGCGATATTCGGGCCTTTAGACAATCCGCGGGCGCACAGCCGCTCCTGCTGATCGCAGCGCTTATCGCTGTCTACATCGTTCTCGGCATTCTCTATGAAAGTCTTGCACACCCGCTGACGATCATTTCCACGCTGCCGTCGGCCGGTCTCGGTGCGCTGCTTGCCTTGCAACTGTTTGGCGCAGAACTCTCGATCATCGCCTTCATCGGCATCATTCTTCTGATCGGCATCGTAAAGAAGAACGGCATCATGATGGTGGACTTCGCACTCGACGGCGAACGGCGGCTCGGCCTCTCGCCAGAACGAGCAATTCACGATGCGTGTCTCGCACGTTTCCGCCCGATCCTGATGACCACGATGGCCGCCATGCTCGGTGCGTTGCCGTTGGTGATCGCCATCGGCCCCGGGTCAGAGTTGCGGCGCCCGCTCGGCATTACCATCATTGGCGGGCTGCTGGTGTCGCAGGTGCTCACGCTCTACACGACGCCGGTCATCTATCTGCTGCTCGACAAATTGCACCGCAGGCTCGGCGGCGCGAGTTTTACGTTCATGCGACGTCGCGGGCCGCCGCTTCCGGCCGAATAGGTCAAACGCCCAAATAGCGGTGCTGCACGTCCGGCGCTGCGGCCAACTCCGGCGAAGTGCCCTTCCACACCACGCGTCCCCTCTCGATCAGAAAATGGCGGTCGGCCACGCGCAACAGCGCGCCAACATTCTTGTCGATCACCAGGATCGACAGGCCCAGCTCTTTGAGGCGGGCAAGACACCGCCAGATTTCCGCGCGAATAAGCGGCGCAAGACCCTCGGTCGCCTCATCGAGTATCAGCAGCCGCGGATTGGTCATGAGCGCGCGGCCGATCGCAAGCATCTGCTGTTCGCCACCCGACAACTGGTTGCCCATGCTGCCCTCACGTTCGGCAAGCCGGGGGAACAACGCATGGACCTTGTCGAGCGTCCACTCTGCGCCGTTACGTTGAACCGCCGTCGCCAGCAGGTTCTCGCGCACGGAAAGATTGGGGAAGATCTGCCGACCTTCCGGCACGAGACCGATCCCGCATTGGGCCACCTTGTACGAAGGCAATCCCCGAATATCGTCGCCCATGAAGCGGATGGCACCTGCGCGCGCCGGCGTGAGCCCCATGATCGATCGCACGGTTGTCGTCTTGCCCATGCCGTTGCGGCCCATCAGCGTCACCATCTCGCCCGGCGCGATCGCCAGCGATACCCCGAACAGCACCTGGCTCAGCCCGTAGCAGGTTTCGATTCCATCGAGCGCGAGCACCGGTTCAGCCATGGACGGCCCCTTGCTCACCAAGATAGGCGTCGCGCACCTGCGCATTGTTGCGGATTTCCTCCGGTTTTCCCGAAGCGATCACGCGCCCGTAGACCAGGACCGTGATGCGGTCGGCGAGCGCGAAGACAGCCTCCATATCGTGCTCGACCAGAAGGATGGTCAGTTCCTTCTTGAGCTCGCGCAGCATCGCCACCATACGGGTCGATTCCTCCGGCCCAAGCCCTGCCATCGGCTCGTCGAGCAAAAGCATGCGTGGCTTCGAGGCAAGCGCCATGGCGAGCTCGAGCTGACGATGCTCGCCGTGACTGAGCGCCGACGCCGGCAGGTTCTCGCGTACTTTGAGTCCTACGCGAGCCAGTGCCGCGCGGGCGGGGTCGCGCAAGTTTGGTTGTCGGCGTGCGTCGCGCCAGAAGTGAAAGGAGTGCCCGGCATGCGCCTGGACGGCCAGCGCCACGTTGTCGAGAACCGAAAGGTCGAGAAAAAGCGACGTGATCTGGAACGAACGCGCGAGACCGAGTGCGCTGCGCGCCGGCATTGGCAGCGCTGTGATGTCGCTGCCGGCAAACTGGATGCGTCCGGAATCCGACGCGAGTTGCCCGCTAAGTTGCGCGATTAATGTCGTCTTGCCTGCCCCGTTTGGGCCGATTACCGCATGCAATTCTCCTTCTCGGATAGCAATGCTGAGGTCATCGGTCGCGACGATGCCACCGAAGCGCTTCGCAAGACTTTCGACCTGCAGCAGGTCAGGCATAGCGCACCTTGCCGAGCAACCCGTCGATGCCGCCGCGTGCGAACAGCACGACCAGCAGCAGCAGCGGCCCAAGGATGATCTGCCAATATTCTGTAAAGCCCGAGAGGGTTTCCTCCAGCACCAAAAGCGCTATTGCTCCGAAGACCGGACCGATCACGGACCCCATCCCTCCGAGCACAACCATGATGATGAGGTCTCCCGAGCGCGTCCAATACATCATCGCAGGACTGACGAAATCGGTGTGATTGGCCAGCAGCGCGCCGGAGAGCCCACACAGCGTGCCGGCAAGGACGAAGCAGATCAGCTTGTAGCGAAAGGTCGGGAAACCGATCGCCCGCATGCGCGTGTCGTTCGAGCGCGAACCCTGGATCACCATCCCGAAACGTGAATTGACGATGCGCCACACCAGGTAGATCGACGCATAAAGCAGCGCGAGGCAGATGTAGTAAAACTGCATCTTGTTCGACAGATTGATCGGCTCGAAGAACTGACTGCGCTTATAGATCGTCAGGCCATCATCGCCACCGTAGCGCGCGAGGCCCGCGACGACGTAATAGGCCATTTGCGCGAATGCCAAGGTGATCATGATGAAATAGACGCCGCGCGTCCGCAGGCTCAGTGCGCCGATGATCAGGGCGAAAAGCGCGGATGCCGCGAGCGCCAGCGGCCACTGCACGAAACCGCTGTATATCCCCTCGTGCGCCAGCATGCCGACGGAATAGCCGCCGATGCCGAGATAGACGGCATGGCCGAAGCTCATCATGCCGCCGTAACCGAGGATCAAATTGAGGCTCACCGCCGCCAGCGCCAAAATGATGATGCGGGTGAACAGTGTGAGCAGAAAGCGGTTTCCAGTGAACTCGACGTACACGGGCAGAAGCACCAGTGCAGCGAGCAGCACAATGACTGCGAGATTCCGTGCGGAAAGCCAACCGCTCATTTGTTACCTGCCGAGAACAGGCCTTCCGGCTTGAGAACGAGCACGATCGCCATCAGCAGGTAGATCAACATCGACGACAATGCGGGCGCGGCGGTCGATGCGGCGGCGGGGCTCAGTACCATTCGCAGCAGGTCCGGAAAGAAGGCGCGGCCCAGCGTGTCAACTACCCCGATAAAAATTGCGGCGACAAATGCGCCACGTATCGAGCCGATGCCGCCGATGACCGTAATCACGAAGGCGAGAATGATGATGATCTCGCCCATCCCGATCTGTACGGTGAGGATCGGCGCCTGCATCAAGCCGGCAAGTCCGGCGAGCGCCGCACCGAGCCCAAATACCAGCGTATAAAGCAGTTTGATATTGACCCCGAGCGCACCGACCATTTCGCGGTTCGAGGCGCCGGCACGGATCAGCATCCCGATCCGCGTGCGCATCACCAGGAAATAGAGGCCAGCCGCGACCGCGAGCGACACGATGATGATCGAGAGCTTGTAGGCCGAATAGTAGACGCCGGGAAGGATCTGCACCGGTGCGTTGAGCCACGACGGCAACGGCAGACTCATGCCTGCGGGCCCCCAGATCAGCCGCACCGTCTCATCGAAAAACAAGATGAGGCCGAATGTCGCCAGCACATGATCGAGGTGGTCGCGGCCGTAGAGTCGCCGCATCACGACGACTTCCACGACCATGCCGACGATAAGCGTTCCGGCAAGCGCCATCGCGACGCCGAGCAGGAAGCTGCCGGTCCACGCCGTAAAGGTCGCCGCAAAATAGGCGCCGATCATGTACAGCGACCCGTGCGCCAGATTGACGAGGTCCATGATGCCGAACACCAGTGTCAATCCGGCCGCCAGCATGAACAGCAGCAGGCCGAATTGCAGGCCGTTGAGGCATTGCTCGATGAACAGCGTCATGGTGTGAAGACTTCACCACATTGGTAAATTGAAAACGGCGGCAGCGCGCGTGCGCCGCCGCCGTCATTTACCGCGCCAGCATCAGTTTGCCGGCATCTTGCATTTCGTGTGATGGATGTCCTGGAAATCCTTGACGATCGTGGCGGTTGTCTTCAATACGAAATCATTACCGTCCTTGACGACGTCCTGCAGATAGAAGTTCTGGATCGGAACGTGGTTAGGTCCGAACTTGAAGTTGCCGCGCACCGACTTGAAGTCGGCCTTTTCGAGCGCCTTGCGTACGGCGTTTTTGTCGGACATGTTGCCCTTGGTCGCAGCGACCGCCGAATTAATCAACATCGCCGCGTCGTAGGACTGTGCGCCGTAGAACGACGGACGTGAGTTGTACTTCTTGCGATAATCCGACACGAACTTTTTGTTCGCCTCGTTCGGTAGGTCGTTGACCCATTCCTGCGCGCCCGGCACCCCCAGCGCGAGATCTTTCTGCAGCGGCAGCGACAGCTCATCGATGGTGAACGCCGTGTACAGCGGGATCTTGCCCTTGAGGCCGGCTTGGGCGTATTGCGTCAGGAACTGCACACCCGCACGGCCCGGATAGAATACGAACACGGCTTCCGGATTGGCATCTTTCGCCTTCGCGAGTTCGGCGGCGAAATCGAGTTGATCAGGCCACTTGGTCAGCTCTTGGCCGACGACCTTGCCTTTGAAGGTGGACGCAACGCCCGCCAGCATGTCCTTACCAGCTGCGTAGTTCGGGCCGATTAGGAATACTGACTTCACACCTTTCTGGTTCATGTACATGCCGACGGCCTGCGGCGTCTGGTCATTATTCCACGAGCTCGAGAACACGTACGGCGAGCAAAGCTCGCCGGCGAGCTGCGAGGGACCGGCATTGGCCGTGATCAGAAACGTCTTGGAGTCGACCGCCGACTTCAGCGAGGCCAGCAGTACGTTCGACCAGATATAGCCGGTAATGAAATCGACCTTGTCGGACTCGATCAACTTATCAGTCTTCTGCTTGCCTACCTCCGGCTTGAAGCCGTCATCTTCGTAGATGACTTCAACCGGAATACCACCCATCTTGCGGCCGAGATGGTCGAGCGCAAGCTCGAAAGAATTCCGCATGTCGTTGCCGATCACGGCGACCGGACCGCTGAACGTACTGATGAAGCCGATCTTGATTGTTTTCTGTTGGGCCGCAGCTGGGCCCGCTGCGAGCAGCAAAGCAGCGCTCGCGGCCAAAAGCGTTTTACGCATGTGTTCCTCCCCGAGGCCATTTCGGCCCGTGTTTTGGATGGCCTAATGTACCGAAATCGGTGGGTATTGGTCCACCCGGAGAAAGTGCGTTTAGACGTCACGATGGCGTCCCACGCCATGCGATTTGTGCCCGTTGACCCGGAAGCCGGCGGCCTTGCAGTCTAGCCTGCGAGCCCTCTGCCAGCGGCAGGAATTATAGTTCGAGGATTTCGACCTTTGTCCAAGGGACTTGATAGGACTTATGACGGCATCGTTATCGGCGCCGGGCACCACGGCCTGATCCTGGGCACCTATCTCGCC
>JBKPNQ010000108.1:0-22084 GCA_046732715.1 Acidobacteriota bacterium
CCTATCGCGCGCCGGGAAACCCTGGCCCGAGCGATCTGTCCGTCAAAGCTTGAGCGCGGCCAGTCGACCTTCACATTCCAAAATCCGCAGCGGACGCCTTGCTTTTTGGAGTAGGCTAGGCGCTTTCAGGAGATCATACCGATGGCGCAAGTGTCGATGACCGTCAACGGCAAGGCACGGAAGGCCAGCGTTGACCCGCGTGTCCTCCTCGTCCACTTCCTCCGTGAACACCTTCGTCTGACCGGTACGCACATCGGCTGCGATACGAGCCAGTGTGGCGCATGCACGGTTCTCATCGACGGTCGAACCGTGAAGTCCTGCACCGTTTTCGCGGTGCAGGCTGACGGCTCCTCGATCACGACCATCGAGGGCCTTGCCGCCGATGGACAGCTGCACGCCCTCCAGAATGCCTTCTGGGAGGAGCACGGTCTTCAGTGCGGCTACTGCACGCCCGGCATGATCATGGCGGCGGTGGGGCTGCTCAAGGACAACCCGAAGCCGTCGGAGCACGACATCCGCGAAGGCATCTCGGGAAATTTCTGCCGGTGCACCGGCTACCAGCACATCGTCAACGCCATCCAGCGCGCGGCGAGCGAAACGAGGTAATGCCATGGCGACTACTCCCGTCTTGCCGAAGCTCGTCGGCCAGCGCGTCAAGCGTCGTGAAGATCCGCGCCTGATTCAGGGGCGCGGCACGTATGTCGACGATATCGCGCTCGTCGGCATGCAGCATCTTGCATTCAAACGCAGCGATGTCGCGCACGGAAAGATCCGCTCCGTCGATACCAGCGCGGCGGCGGCCATGGACGGCGTCGAGGCGGTATTCACCGGCAAGCAGATCGCCGAGTTCCTCGGGCCAATGCCGATCGGCACCCCATTTCCTTCACCCGAACACCGTGCGGTGGCGGTGGACACGGTCCGTTACTCTGGTGAGCCGGTTGCCGTTGTCGTGGCGCGCGATCGATACGTCGCGCGCGATGCGGCTGACGCCATCGTCGTGTCGTATGAGACATTGCCTGCCGTCGTCGACGTCGAGCAGGCGATGACCGGCCAGCCGACGGTCATCCACCCGGACTTCAAAAACAATCTGGCAATACCCCTGGTTCCAAGCGGAACCGGCGTGTCTGCCGATGGCTCGAAGGTCGATGACTCCGCGATTGATGCCGCCTTTGCCAACGCCGAAGTGGTCATATCGCAGCGCATGGTCAATCAGCGGCTCGCGCCGAACGCGATGGAGCCGCGCGGCGTCGTCGCTCACTTCGAACCGGGCAAGGGGACGATGACGATCTGGTCGTCGACGCAGAACCCGCACATCCTGCGGACGTTCATCGCTGCGCTGACCGGATTGGGGCAGGATCAGGTTCGCGCGATCGCCCCGGAAGTCGGTGGCGGCTTCGGCGCCAAGATCAACATCTACGGCGAAGAGTATGTCGCCGCGGCGATCTCCAAGCTCCTTGGCATCCCGGTGAAGTGGTCGGAAGATCGCTCGGAAGCATTCGTCGCGACGATTCACGGCCGCGACATCCTCGGCTACATCGATCTCGCCGCGAAGCGCGACGGCACGCTGCTCGGACTGAAGTTCAGGCTGATCGCCGATATCGGCGCCTACAACATGCTCCTGACCGCGGCGATTCCGACGCTGACCATGATGATGGCGAACGGGACATACAACATTCCCGCCGTTCGCTCGACGTTGACCGAAGTCTTCACCAACAAGACGCCGACCGACGCGTATCGCGGAGCGGGTCGTCCGGAGGCCACATATTTCCTCGAACGGGCCATGGACATGCTCGCGCACGAGCTCGATATGGATCCTGCGGAGCTACGCCGCAAGAATCTGATCAAGCCGAATCAATTTCCGTTCGCGACGCAGACCGGCGCCGTCTATGACTCGGGCGACTACGAAAAGGCGCTCGACGCCGCATTGAAGGCGGCGAAGTGGGATCAGCTGAAGGCCGAGCGCGATGCGGCTCGGGCTCAAGGCAGACTGGTCGGTCTCGGGCTGTCGATGTACGTCGAGGTCTGCGGCCTCGGTCCGTCGGCCGCACTCCCGACCGGAGGCTGGGAACACTCCCAGGTGACAGTCGAGCGGGACGGAAGAATCAGTGCCACCACCGGCGCCTCGCCTCACGGGCAGGGGAACGAAACGACCTTTGCGCAAATGCTGGCCGATCAGTTCGGCGTGCCATTCGAGCACGTCACGATTCTTCATGGCGACACCGGCGTCGTGAAGCAGGGGATCGGGACGTTCGGCAGTCGATCGCAGGCGGTTGGTGGGACGGCCCTCATCATGGCCGGTGGCAAGGTAAAAAAGAAAATGGCGAAGTTTGCCGCCGCCATGTTCGAGGCGCACGAAGACGATCTCGTCTTCGAGAACGGCACGATTGGCGTCAAAGGCGCTCCCGCCTCGGCGAAGCCATTCGCCGCGGTCGCCGCGTACGCCTACGTGCCGGTACCGCTGCCGCCCGGACTCGAGCCTGGCCTGAGCGACGAAGCGTTCTTCGAGCCGACCAACAACACCTATCCGTTCGGCTGTCACATTTCGATGCTCGAAATTGATCGCGAAACCGGAGAACCCAAGCTGCTCAAGCTGGTGGCAGTCGACGACGCCGGAAATCTGATCAATCCGCTCATCGTCGAAGGGCAGATCCATGGCGGCCTGGCACAGGGGATTGGCCAGGCCATGATCGAAGAGGTCGTGTACGGGGAGGATGGCCAGCTGCTGACTGGCTCCTACATGGACTACGCGCTGCCGCGGGCGATTGATTTTCCGCGCTTCGAGCTCGAGGCGACAGTAACCCCCACGCCCGTCAATCCTCTGGGCGCCAAAGGCGTCGGCGAAGCAGGCACGCTCGGCTCGACACCGTGCATCGTCAATGCCGCGGTCGATGCGCTCAGCGGATTGGGCGTCACCCACATCGACATGATGCTGCGGCCCGAAAAGCTGTGGCGCCTCATTCAGGGAGGCCGATCGTGATCTCGACTCCGTTCGAATACGCGCGGGCCACGTCGCTCGACGACGCGCTGGCGAAACTCGGCGCGGCTAACGGCGACGGGAAGCTGATCGCAGGCGGGCACAGCTTGATACCGTTGATGAAGCTCAGGCTGAGCGAGCCGAAGCTGCTCATCGACATCGCGCGCGTTCCCGGAATGTCGGGGATCAGCGTCAAGGACGGGATGATCGACATTCGCGCCGGCACGGTTCATCACGACGTGGCGACGTCCGATCTGCTGCAACGAGCCTGTCCGGTTGTCGCCGAGACTGCCGGAGAGATCGGCGATCCGCAGGTGCGCAATCGTGGAACCCTCGGTGGCAGCCTCGCCCATGCGGATCCTGCCGCCGACTATCCGGCCGTGATGCTGGCGCTCGATGCCGAAGTGCACGTGAAGGGGTCCGCCGGCTGGCGGCTGATCAAGGCCCAGGACTTCTTCCAGGGTATGTTCACCGTTGACCTGGCCGCCAACGAAATCATCGCCGGTGTGCAGTTCAAGCCGGTCAAGTCCGCGGCGTACGCCAAGCTCCATCAGCGCGCGTCGCACTTCGCGATCGTCGGCGTGGCGGCTGCGCTCGGTGTCAGCAAGGGTGTCATCGAATCCGCGCGCGTCGGACTGACGGGCGCCAGCTCGCACGCAACCCGACTGACCGAGGTGGAGCAGGCGCTGACGGGGAAGGCGCTCTCGGCAGAGAGCATCGAAGCCGCCGCGCGCGTCGCAGGTCAGAGCGTAACCGATGTCAACTCGGACCTGCACGCGAGTGAAGCCTATCGGCGCGCGATGATACCCGTCTTCACCAAACGAGCGTTGATGGCGGCCATGGCCCGCACAAGTTAAAAGTTAAACGTTAAAAGTCAAGAGTCGGAAGTTCTAGGCTTAGCTCTTAACTTTAACTTTAACTTTAACTTTTAACTTTTAACGCTTTCCGCTTCGAGCTTCGCGCGCAGGCAGGAAAAGAACCGATCGAGCGTCATCTTTGCGACGCCGCCGATGAGCCGTTGACCGAGCCGCGCGATAGGACCACCGGTGTGGACGGCGCCGCTGACGTCCACGGCGGTGGCGTTGCCATCCGCGCGAAGCGCAATGACCGACGTTCCTTTCACAAATCCGGGCCGTCCGTGTCCTTCCATCGCCAGGCGATACGACTGGTGGTGGGTCTTGTCGGTGAGTTCAACCGTCCCCTGATACGTACCCGTAATCGCCGCCATCGCGACCGTGAGGGTCACGTTGTAGCGGTCCTCGCCAATGAGCTCGAATCGATCGCATCCTGGAATGCACGACGAGATGGCGTTGGGATCCATCAGCAGGTCCCAGACGCGCTCGACTGGTGCATTAAACGTGTACGAGCCGAAGATATCCATTCATCACTCCGAGGGGCTTCGCCCCTCGTACTCCCCTACACGCTCGCTCGCGGGGGTCCCCAAGCCCCACTCCGCTCGCGTGGGCTCACGCGCGCGCTCGTTCGCCATCGTCGTAGGCGGGTTTGAAAACTGCGACATCACGCGAGCGCATTCAAGTGTACTGCGAGGTCGGCGAGGTTGGTGAGGGTTCGGACGGGAAGAAAATCGTCGACAAAAGGAAGCGCCGCTTGAAGCCCGCGCGTCAGCGGCGCGTAGTCGGCGGTGCCGATCAATGGGCTCAGCCACACGAGCCGATGGCAGCTTCGCTGCAGCCGCGCGATCTCCGCGCTGAGCGCGTCGGGGTCGCCGCAGTCCCACCCATCGGAAATGACCAGGACCACCGGGCCGCCGCTCATCACTCGTCGGCCCCAGTGCTGATGGAACTCTCTCATCGCCGCGCCGATCCGGGTGCCGCCAGACCAGTCTGGCACGGCGCGCGAGACAGCGGCGAGCGCCCGATCCGACCGACCGACGCGAAGCTCCCTCGTGATTCGCGTGAGTCTCGTTGAGAACACGAACGCTTCGACGCGCCGACGGCGGTCGGTGACCGCGTGCGCGAAGTGGAGGAGCATGCGCGTGTAGCGCTCCATCGATCGACTGACGTCGCACAGCAGGATCAGCGAGCGAGGACGTACGTGTCGCGCCCGGCGCTTCAGCGCCACCACGTCCCCCTGTGTGCGAAGGCTGTCCGAGATGGCGCGGCGGAGATCGATTCGTGGCCCCCGGCCCGGTATCCATCGGCGCGTACGGCGCTCACCCGGATTCCAGGTCAGCCGGGCAAGCGCAGCGGCGGCCTCCGCTGTTTCAGCCGGCGTGAATGCCGCAAAGTCCTTGTCGGCGAGAGGCGCCAGGTCACTCCAGGTCGGAAGGTCCGCGTCCCCCTCCGGCGCGAAACCGTTTTCATCTAATCCCGCGCCCTGTTCCAGATTCGGAAGCGTAAGGACCTCCTGGAACTCGACCCGCGCACGCGGCTCGGTGCGCGGTGACTGGGTCAGACGATCCTCGTCGCGGATAGCCCAGAACTGCTCGAATGTTCGATCGAACGTCTCGAGTTGGTCGCGGCGATGAACCAGAAGCGCACGACACGCGTGGTAGACCTCGCTCCGCTCGGCGATGTTCACGTGCCGGAGCGCCTCAATCAGGTCGAGCAGCCGGCCAGGGTGCACGTCGATGCCGACACGACGGAGGGCGCGGCCAAACTTCAGCAGGTTTGAAACAACTGGAAGCGGGGCCGGCTCCATGCTCACTCCCCGACACGCTCGCTCGCGGGGCCTCGCACGCCCCACTCCGCTCGCGTGGGCTCACTCGCGCGCTCGTTCGCCACTGGGTTTTGAAACCGCTTCGCCCGAGCGCGACGCAATCTTTGCGAGCGCGCGGTCCATGATTTCTGCGGCCTGGCTGCCGCGAATGGCCGACAGATCCTCTCTGGCTTTCAGCACGACGCCGAGCGTTTCGTCAACCGCCTCCGGATCGAGCGTGTTCTTGTCGAGAGCGGCCAGCGCCATCACCCAATCGATGGTTTCCGAGACGCCGGGCACCTTGTAGAGATCCAGCCGACGCAGTTCCTGGACCATCGAGGTGACTTGTTCGGCCAACCGTGCGGAGGCTTCGGGAGCACGGGCCCGGACAATGTCCAGTTCCTTATCGAAGGAGGGATACTCGATCCATTGATACAGGCAGCGCCGCTTGAGTGCGTCGTGCACCTCACGGGTGCGATTGGACGTGAGGATGACCAGCGGCGGGTCCGCGGCCTTCAGCGTCCCCAACTCGGGGATCGTGACCTGGAACTCGGCCAGCAGTTCGAGGAGAAACCCTTCGAACTCCTCGTCAGCGCGATCGATCTCGTCGATCAGCAGAACCGCCGGGCGCGCGCGTTTCGGATCGATCGCCTGGAGCAGGGGGCGCTTGATCAGAAACGGATCGCTGTACAGCTCGCGGTGCGCGGTCGCGCGATCGAGGGATTCCGTCGCGTCGAGAATTCGCAGTTCGAGCAGCTGGCGCGAGTAGTCCCACTCGTAGAGCGCGTGCCCGACGTCAAGCCCCTCGTAGCATTGGAGACGAATCAGATCGGTCTCCAGTGCCGCTGCGGCGGCCGCGGCGAGCGATGTCTTTCCGACCCCGGCTTCGCCTTCGAGGAACAGCGGCCGCTTCAGGCGAAGCGCCAGGAACAGTGAAACCGCCAGGCCGCGGTCGGCCACGTAGTGCTGGGAGGCCAGGCGTTTCTGGAGATCGGCAATAGACTCGGGAAGTATGGTGATGCCTCTGACGGGACTGCGCGGAGTATAGCAGGAATGTCCGCGTGCCGGATGCGATACACTTACGATTTCCTCAATTCTCAAGGAGACCTGATGACCACGGCGACGATGCCTGCTGCGGACGTAGTGTTCGATACCCTGTTTGCCTACCAGCGGTCGGGAGCGCTGAAAACGGCGATCGAACTGGAGATATTCACGATCATCGACAGCGGTGCGCACACCGCGGCCGCAATTGCCTCCAAGTCCGGCGCCTCGGAACGGGGCATCCGCATCCTGTGCGACTTTCTCACGACGATCGGACTGCTGACCAAATCGGACGGCAGCTACGGGCTGTCCCCTGAATCGGCGGCATTCCTCAGCAAGAACTCGCGTGCCTATCTCGGCACAACCATGAGATTTCTCCTGCTGCCGGAACTGAAGCTGAACATGGATGGGTTGACCGAGGCGGTCCGCAGCGGCGGCCTGCCACCGACCTCGACCAATACCGTCGCCGACGAGAATCCGATCTGGATCGAGTTCGCGCGTTCGATGTGGCCGATGATCATGCCGCCCGCACACGTGATCGCCGACCTGGTGGCGGGCACGGGGGATGTGAAGGTGCTGGACATCGCGGCCGGTCATGGCTTCTTCGGCATCACGATCGCCCAGCGCAACCCACGTGCGGAAATCGTCGCCGTCGACTGGCCGAGCGTCCTCGCCGTCGCCACGGACCACGCCCGCGCCGGCGGCGTCCAGGATCGCCACCGCACGCTGCCGGGCGATGCGTTCAAGGTGGAGTTCCCGGGCGGCTTTGACGTCGCGCTGGTGACCAACTTCCTGCACCACTTCGATGCGGCAACCTGCACCAGCTTTCTGAAGAAGGTGCATGCCGCGCTGAAGCCGGGC
Source organism: Acidobacteriota bacterium (assembly GCA_046732715.1). Taxonomy (GTDB): domain Bacteria; phylum Acidobacteriota; class Vicinamibacteria; order Vicinamibacterales; family 2-12-FULL-66-21; genus JALZOC01. The sequence continues at coordinate 7,535 of JBKPNQ010000108.1, forward strand.
GGCCGCGTGGCGGTGCTCGAGTTCGTGCCGAATCCCGATCGCGTATCACCACCCGTTCCCGCACGTTTCGCCTTGTCGATGCTCTCAGGTACGCCAGCCGGCGACGCGTACACGCTCGCCGAGTTGACGGAGCAGCTGCAGGGTGCCGGATTCCGACACGTGTCCGTCCACCCGCTGCCGACGCCGCAGCTCGTGCTGCTGGCGCAGAAGGAAAGTTAGAAGTCTCGATTCAGTAAATCTGCTGCGTCTTCGCGACGATGACCTTCGGCGGGGTCACGCCGTTCGCGATCATGACCTCGCGGATCGCTGCCTCGGTGTCTGGGGATGGCTTGAAGTTGCCAAATCGATAGCCGACGGCGATCGCCAGCGGCGTCCACCCGAACTTGTCGTCCTTGTTCCAGACGTCGATCTTCGCGCCGTTGGCGGCGAGAAACTTCACGACCTTCGGGAGATTCTTGTACGCGGCCGAGTGCATCGCCGTTTCGCCGTTGTTGTCCACGGCGTTGACGTCGGCGCCGAGATCGAGGAGGACCTGGATGGCTTCGAGGACTTCCGACTCGGTCCCGGCATCTTCGCCGGGTGACCGGCTCGCCAGCCCGGCAGCGGCCATGAGCGGCGTGCTGTTGTCGGCGTTGTTCAGCCGCGTGTCGGCACCAAGGGCCGCCAGCGTTTTCAAGAGTTCCGCATCGGCCGTGAGCGCAGCGAGCATGAACGGCGTCGCGCCCAGCTCGTTGAGCCGTGTGTTGTTCAGATTGGCCTTCCTCGTCATCCTCGCGTTGAGGTTGGCGCCTTTGGCCGCCAGTTTCTTCACCAGCTCGATGCTGGTCATGTTCCCGGAGCCATCGGGCGGCGGGTCGTTGTCGCCCACACCCGGCTTCCGCACAAACGTAATCGCGTGCAGCACGGTGTAGCCGGGAAGATCGGCATTCGGATTCGCTCCGGCATCCAGCAGCTGCGACGCCAGCTCGAAATGCCCGTTGTTGACCGCAAGCAGCAGCGGGCTGGCGCCGATCGGTGGAACGCGTCCGCCGTAGCCACGCCTGCTGCCGGACGGGACCGTTTCGTTGACGTCGGCCCCGGCTTTCAGCAGCACCTGCACGACGTCGGTGCGGCCTTCGCGGGTGGCAAACATCAACGGGTTGAAGCCTGACGGCACGCGCAGCTTGAAATCCGCGTCGGCGTCGATCAGGGCCTGGACGATGGCGGCGTGGCCTTCGGCCGCCGCCCACATCAGCGCCGTCTGGCCGCGACGGTCGTCTTTGGCGTCAACGCTCGCGCCGGCATTGATCAGCGCTTTGACGGCGGCAAGGTTCCCGGTTCGCGACGCGGTCATCAACGGTGTTTCCCCGCCCGGCAGCGGAGCGTTGGGATCGGCACCCGCCTTCAGGAACATCTCGACCATCGCGCCATTCCCGTTCGTGCACGCGAGCGAGAGCGGGGTGATGCCGTAACGGTTCGCGGCCTTCACGTTGGCGCCGGCGCGAACGAGCAGCCTCGCGATTTCGACGTCGTCCTGATAGGCCGCCCAATGCAGCGCGGTCATGCCGTCGGGCTGCGGAGTGTTGACCGCGGCGTGCTGTTTGAGGAGCGTACGAATGGCCGCGCGATCCATCTTCTCGGTCGCATCGGCCAGCGGCGCGCGGGCGGGAGCGGCGTAGACCGGGCTCGCCGCCAGCGTCAGAACCGCGGCATAAACGAGATATCGAGTCATGACGTGCGCCCAATCAGCATTCAGCAATCTGCAGTCAGCAATCAACATTCAGCATTACAGCGATAGCAACTCGTCAACCTTCCCCTGGCTGTCCGCAAACGCATCCATCCGTACGCCCGCGCGCTCGAGCAACGTCAGGTGCAGGTTGGCGAGCGGCGTGGGCTCGGCGTACTTGATATGTCGGCCGCCCTTGAGGCCTGTCCCGCCACCTCCAGCCACGAGGATCGGCAGGTTGACATGATCGTGGACGTTGGGGTTGCCCATGCCGCTGCCGTAGAGATATAGCGAATGATCGAGCAGCGATCCTGTACCTTCGGGCGTTGTCTTCAGCTTCTCCACGAAGTAGGCGAACAGCGAAACGTGGAAGGCGTTGATCTTCGCCATCCGCGCGATCTTCTCGGGATCGTTACCGTGATGCGTCAGCGGATGATGGGGGTCGGCCACGCCAATTTCCGAGTAGGTCCGGTTGCTCGTTTCGCGCGCGAGCTGGAAGGTAATGACCCGGGTGATATCACCCTGGAGCGCGAGGACCTGCAGATCGAACATCAACTTCGCATGATCGGCGTACGCCGCCGGGACGCCGGTCGGCCGATCCAGATCCGGCAAGGCACTGTCCTTCGTCGCCGCCTCGGCCTTCTGAATGCGCCGCTCCACCTCGCGGACGGTATCGAGGTACTGGCCGACCCTGGTGCGATCTTCAGGTCCGAGGGTGCTTTGAAGCCGGCTCATGTCCTCACGCACAGAGTCGAGCAGGCTGGCTCGACGGCGCAACGCCGCTTCGCGATCCGCGGTGTTGCCGCCTTCACCAAATAGCCGCTCGAACACGATGCGCGGGTGCGCCTCGGCGGGCAGCGGCGTCGTCGGCGACGACCACGACAGGTTGTTCTGGTAGACACAGGCATAGCCGTTGTCGCACTGGCCGATCGTCTGGAGCAGATCCATCGACATCTCCAGCGACGGGAGCAGCGTCTGCTGCCCGATCTGCTGTGCGGCAATCTGGTCGACAGTCGTGCCCAGGTAATAGTCCGTGCTTTCGGTCCACTTCGCCTTGGCGGCGCTCAGGAACGCCGCGTTCGACGTCGCGTGCGTGCCCGGGTACGCGTTCTTCAGTTCGAGATTGGAAATCACGGTCAGTTGGTCCACCACCGGCGCGAGCGACTGCAGTGTCGGCGACAGCTCGGTGAGTCGGTCCCCTGGCGGCGTCCACCGCGGCAGGTCGCATCCCATCGGCATGTAGATGAAGCCGAGACGGCGAACCGGCGCGGCGGCCGTGCGCGCCAGGGCCGTCATCGAGGGAACCATCGCGTCGAGCAATGGGAGCGCCACGGTGGCGCCCATGCCACGCAGAAACGTCCGCCGGGGAAGCGCCTTCTTGGTGATGATCATCGTGACTTCCTCATTTGAAATGGCTGGCTCTTCACGACTCCGAGGATGATCGACGAGATGCGGTAGTTCTGCGCCCGCGCGTCCCGCACAATCGTGCGGATGGCGGGCGCATCGTAGTAGTCCATGCCGCGGCCGAGGCCGTAGGTCTCGAGTTTTTCGGCAAACGTTCCGACGAACAGCTCAGGGCGGCGCAGCAGCGCCGCTTCCAAGCCGGGCACGTCGGCGAACTTGCTGCCGTCGGGGAGGCCTCCGGACGCATCGATGGCCGTCCCGCTTTCGCTCGATCGACGACGCCCAACCGCATCGTACTTTTCGAGCGAGAGGCCCAGCGGGTCCATCATGTTGTGGCACGGAGCGCAGATCGCGTTGGTCCGGTGCTCGGACAACCGCTCGCGAACCGACAAGTTCCCGTTGACCGTGTTGTCCTTCAACGCCGGCACGTCGGGCAGCGGCGGCGGGGGAGGGACGCCCAACAGCGTGTCGAGGACGAACTTGCCCCGCAGAACCGGCGACGTTCTGGTTGCGTACGAGGTAACCGTGAGAATGCTTCCCTGACGAAGCAGCCCGCCGCGCCAGCTGTCCTCGTCGAGCTCGACGCGGCGGAAGCGCGTGCCGTAGACGTTCGCAATGCCGTAGTGCTTGGCCAGCCGCTCGTTGAGGAACGTGTAGTTCGCGTTCAACAGGTCGAGCACGCTGCGATCCTCGCGCAGGATGCTGTCGAAGAAGAGTTCGGTTTCCTTTCGAAATGCCTGCCGGAGATTGTCGTCGAAGTCCGGGAACAATCGCATGTCCGGCGTGATCGATTCCAGGTTACGAAGGCGCAGCCACTGCTCGGCAAAGTTGGTGACGAGCGACTGCGACCGGCGGTCTGCCAGCATTCGTCGCACCTGGCGGTCGAGCACGGCTGGCTCGTGTAGCTTTCCGGCAACCGCCAGATCGAGCAGCTGATCGTCAGGGATGCTGCTCCAGAGGAAGAACGACAGGCGTGAGGCGAGTTCCAGATCGCTGATCCGATAGGCGGTGTTCGGTGCAACGCCGGCCGGATCCTTTTCGACGCGGAACAGGAACTGCGGGCTGACCAGGACGGCCGACAATGCCATCTCGATGCCGGCGTCGAAGTCTCCCTCTTCATCGCGCGCTTTCTGGTACAGCGCAAACGGCCCCTGCAGATCGGCGTCGGTGACCGGACGACGATAAGCCCGTCGCATGAGCGACTTGAGAATCAGACGGGCAGAGCGGTCTTCGCCGGCTGGCCCGGCCGGCTGCGACACGAAGAGGCGGCGGCGGCTTGGTGTATCCCCCGGCCCTTTAGCCGCATACGGGCCGATGATCGAGACAGAGAAGACGGCCGGCTGAATCCTCGGGTGGCGGTAGGAATTGAAGTGCGTCTGGTACGGCTGGCGCGGTGTTTCCAGCAGCTCGGACGGTTTCTTCGGAAACGTGACGCCGACGGCATGAGGCCCGGCAGTTACCGGAATTCGGATCGTCAGGTGCTGATCCACTTTGGCGTGCGACGGCTGCTCGGTGTCGGGCACGCCGGCCGCCCGAACCGGAGGCTTGACCGTGAACAGCGCGACTCGATCACGATCGAGCAGCAATTCGAGATCGTGCGGTTCGCTCAGACCCTCGACGTGCTCGTCGCGATCGCGCGTCAGTCGGATCTGGAACTCATACTCGCCGTCCATCGGGAACGTGTAGTGCACGAGCGCGCCACCGCGCGTGCCGATGGGTAAGCCGTCGATGTGTTCTTCCTGTGTGACGTCGGCTGGGACCCTGATGGTCTCGCCGCCCGGCGAGCGGCTCGGTCGTCCAACGGCGATCTGGCTGATCTTCTCGGCGGCGGTCACATACCGGTCGAGCAGCGTTGGCGACAGATCGCCGACGGTCACGTTGTCGAAGCCGTAGCTGGACTCGTCGGCCGGCAACAACGAGGTGACGTCGACGTCGAGCGCGAGAAGATCGCGGATGGCGTTCTGATACTCGGTTCGCGTCAACCGGCGGATGCTTGCCGTGCGACCGGGATCGGGGTGTGCCACCGCGGCGCGATCGAGAGACGCCTCGAGCGATTTGATGACCGCATCATAGGTCGTCTCGTCGGGGCGTTCCTTTCCGACCGGCGGCATCAGCCGGGCGCGAAGCTTGCGGACGACCTTCTCCCAGACTTCCGGGTGCTGAGGAACCTCGTGGTCAACGACGGTTTCGAGGACGAGGCCACCCTTCTCGTGGTCCTTGTCGTGGCACGACAGGCAGTAGTCCTCGACGAGCGTGACCTGCGGGCCAGCCGGCCTGTCGGACCCGCTCGCACGTCGCGCAGGCCCCCTCGAACCCGCTGTCACAGCGCCGCCGGCGGTCAAAAGACCAACAACGACGACGGCGATCGACAACCGGTCAGGCCGGGCCACGCGCATATGCCGCCAATGATACGCGTCCGCCGGTCAGCCGTCGAGTGAACCATGGCGAACGAGCGCGCGAGCGAGCCCAGGGGAGTCCGACCGTGTCGGGGAGTCCGAGGGGCAAAGCCCCTCGGATTAAGGATGAGGCGCCTCCCCCGGCGATTTCGCGGCTTTCACGGACTTCGGCGCGTACAGATCGCCGAAGTAATCCTTCTCATACCACTTCGCCGGAGCGTCGTCGTCGGCAAGCGTCCGGACGACCCGGTAGTTGAGCTCGGCAAACTTGGCCCCGGCGGACCAGACGATCGGCTGCGACATGTCGTCCGACGGATGGTGATAGTGAGCACTCAGGAATTTCGGCCAGGCGGTTTCGCCGCCACTGGCCATGCCGGTCGCCAACATGACGGCGGGGACGCCCACCCTGACCATCGCGTAGTGATCCGAGCGAACGAACACGGCCTGCTCTGGCATGGGATCCGGTGAGAGCTTGATCCCCATCTCCGCGCCAGCCTTCTTGAACGCCCGTTCCAGTGTTGAGTGCCCTGCGCCAAACGCGATGACGTCGGTAAAGTCATACAGGAGCAACGGCATGTCGAGATCGATAGCGGCCGTGATGCGTTCGATCGGCACCGTAGGGTTGTGCGCGAAGTAGTCGGCACCCAGCAGGCCTTTCTCCTCCGCGGTGTTTGCGACAATCAGGATTGAGCGGCGCGGCGGGGCGCTCGTCGTCAACGCCCTCGCGACTTCGAGCAGAGTTGCCGTGCCGGCAGCGTTGTCGAGCGCGCCATTGTTGATGCGATCGCCCGAGCCAGTCTTGTTGACGCCGATGTGATCGACGTGGCCCATCAAGGCGACGTACTCGTCTTTCAGCGTCGGATCGGAACCTTCAATCACACCGATGACGTCAGGGCTCGAATAACGACGCACGCGGGTGCTCACGGACATCTCCGCGCTGGACTTCAACATCATTCCTTTCGGGCGACCGCCCGGTTTGTCGGATTCCTCGAGGATCTGGGCAAGTGTCTTCGGTGCGCCGTCGAAGAGCGCGGCGGCCGCCTTCGGCTCGAGCAGGGCAGCGGCTTTCAATCCATGACTCGGATCCTCCGGCGTGCCGTCTTTCCGCACCCAGGCGGTCCTGGGCTCACCGAGGAACTCGACGATTCGCGCCCACGGAAACGCCGTCGCGAACGCACGATCCTGGACAAAGAGGACCGCGGCGGCGCCGTGATCGGCCGCAAACCGCGCCTGCTCGCTCTGAAGATGCGCGCCAATCTCGCTGTCCATTCCTTTCGGGGAGCCCTGGAGCACGACCGCAATCTTTCCGCGGACGTCGAGCCCTTCATAGTCGTCGTAGCCCATCGTCGGGTCGGTCATGCCGTAGCCGACGAAGACGAGTGACCCGCGCGCCTGCGCCGCGCCACCGCCCAGTGGTCCGCGGAACATGGCTGTCACACCCTGTTTGAAGGACTTCGGGCCCGCAGGGGTCGTGACCACAAGTGCCGGCGCTGATGCGAGACTTGATTCGAGCAGATCAACCTTCTTGAAGTAGGTCGATTGATCGCCGCCGGGCTTTGCGCCGAGCAGAGCGAGCTGACTGGCAACGTATCTGGCCGCAATCTCGTGGCCGCGGGTTCCGGCCTCGCGTCCCTCGAGGAGGTCGTCGGCCAGGAACGCAACGTGCGCCTTGAATCGTTCGGCACTGAATTGGGGAGCCGTCTGTGCAGTCGCGGCAGCAGCCACCACCACAGCGCACAGCAAAGCTGCTGTGATCATGAACCTCTGGGATCGGGGCATGCGAGCAAGCATATCCCACGCGCTGTCCCCTATAATTCGTCGTCCTTCACGCGCACCCGAAGGACGGAGGAAATGATGACGAGGTCCAGCGTCTTCGTCCTGATCATCGCGGCGCTGTTGTCCGCGCCCGTCGCGATCGATAGAACGTCGCTCGCGGCGGCCGGTCATGAGACCGTGGATTGGCCGGTCTACCGCGGCGATCCGAAGGGCAACCAGTACTCAGCGATCGCCCAAATTCACGCGGCCAACGTAGACCGGCTTCAGCCTGCCTGGGAATATCACACCAGGGACGCCAACGAGCGATCGACGATGCACGCCAACCCGGTGGTGGTGAACGGTGTGATGTACATCACCACGCCGGCATTGAAAGCTGTGGCCCTGAACGCCGCGACCGGCCGCGAAGTGTGGGTCTTCGATCCGGCGAAGTACAACAACGGGCAAGTCGTACGCCTGCGCAACCGCGGCGTCACCTACTGGAAGGGCGTGGAAGGGGAGCGCATCTTTCACTTTGTCCGGGATCGTGTTTACGCGATTGATGCCAAAACGGGCACGCTGATCACGTCATTCGGAAATGGCGGGTTCATCGATCTCAGGCAGAACCTTGGAGTGGATCCGGCCACCGCTGTCATCGAGATGACGTCGCCAGGTGCAGTGTTCAAGAATCTTCTCATCATCGCGTCGCGCGTCAACGAAACCTACGACGCCGCGCCGGGACACATCCGAGCCTACGACACGGTCACCGGGGAGATGAAATGGATTTTCCACACGATACCCAACGAGGGAGAGTTCGGGCGCGAGACGTGGACGTGGGTGAAGGGGGAGAGCTACGGTGGCGCGAACGCCTGGGGCGGATTGACCATCGATGAACAACGGGGCTGGGTCTTTGCCGCAACGGGCTCGGCGACAGACGATTTCTACGGCGGCTTCCGCAAAGGCACCAACCTCTTTGCCAACTGCGTGATCGCGCTGGACGCATCGACCGGCCAGCGCAAGTGGCACTATCAGACCGTCCGTCACGATATCTGGGACTACGACAACCCGCCGGCGCCAATTCTCGTGACACTCAGAAGCGGCACGACGACGAGAGATGCCGTGGTGCAGCTGACCAAGATGGGGTTCACGTTCGTCCTCGACCGTGAAACAGGGCAGCCCTTGTTCCCGGTCCACGACGTGGCGGTTCCACCATCAAGAGTGCCGGGCGAGGACGCGTCGCCGACGCAGTTAGTTCCGCTGAAGCCGCGGCCGCTCGTGCGTCAGTCGCTGACAGAGGCAGATCTCACGAACATCACGCCGGAGTCACACGCGTACGCGCTGAAACTGTTTCGGCAGTACCTCTCGGGATCGATTTATACGCCGCCGAGCCTGCAGGGAACGATCACGACGCCAGGCCACCTGGGCGGCGCCGAATGGCATGGCGCCAGCTTCGATCCCGTGCTCAACACGCTGTACGTGAATGTGAATGAAGTGCCAACGATCAATCGGCTCCGTCCGGTTCACGACACGGAAAGCGAGGCGTTGAACCCCGCCCAGCTCGGCCGGCGGATCTTTGAACGAACGTGCGCCGCGTGTCATGGCGTGAACCGTCAGGGGACGCCGACTCAGGCTCCACCACTGGTCAATCTGTCGCGGACCAATCAGGAAATCGAAACGGTGATTGCGCAAGGACGCAACGCGATGCCGGCATTCCGCCAGTTTCAGCCGCGCGAACTGCGCGCGCTGTCGACCTATCTCAAGAGTCCGCCCGGTCAACCGACCACTTCCACCGACGCTGGAGGAGCGGCCACCCGTTTCACGATCGACGGGTATCCGCTGTTTCTGGATCAGAACGGTGTGCCAGCAATTTCTCCGCCGTGGGGAACACTGAACGCTCTGGATCTCGTGACCGGCGATCTGCTGTGGAAGGTTCCGCTCGGTGAATATCCGCAGTTGGTGGCACAAGGGATCCGCAACACTGGCAGCCTCAATTTCGGCGGCGCGGTCGCCACGGCGGGCGGACTGATCGTCATCGCGGCGACGGCCGATGAAAAGATCCGCGCGTTCGAAAAAGCGACTGGCCGCGTGCTCTGGGAACACCAGCTGCCCGCGGGTGGATACGCCACGCCCAGTGTCTACATGGTCGACGGCCGGCAGTACATCGCGATTGCTGCCGGCGGCAGCGGAAAGAACGCGACCAAGTCTGGGGACTCCATCATTGCCTTCGCGCTGCCGGCCGAGAGCGGCTCAGGCTCCCGCCAGACCACCAGCGAATGGATCGATCTCTTTGACGGATCCTCCCTTGACGGATGGGTGCAGATGAACGGGGCTCACCGGTTCAGCGTGGAAGACGGCGCTATTGTCGGCCGCACGGTTGAAAGCAGCGCCAGCCTGAACTCGTTCCTCTGTACGAGGCAGGACTTCGATGACTTCGAGCTCGAGCTCGAAACCGCGATCGATCCGATCACCAACTCGGGGATCCAGATCAGGAGCAGCGTCTACCCCCTCCAGGCAAGAGTCCGCGGATCCGACTTTCCCGCCGGCCGCGTCAACGGACCGCAAGTTGAAATCCGGCGCTCTTACAAAGGTGAGCCCCCGACCGGTCTGCTCTATGGTGAAGCGATGGGCACCAACTGGCTGTCGGCGCAGGAAAAGATCGACGCCGGGCATCATCACTTCATCGACGAAGGCTGGAACAGATTGCGCATCGTCGCTCGCGGGCCGCGCGTCCAGACCTGGGTCAATGGGAACCTCGTCGAGGATCTGGTCAACGAGGACGTCTATCAGTCGCACCCGAAGGGATTCATCGGGTTGCAGATTCACGGGCTCAGCGAACGTGAGGTGAATCTGCATCCGGAGTTTGGCATCACCACGAAGCAGCCGCTGACGATTAAGTGGCGGCACATCAGGGTCAGACCGTTGCCGAAACTCTAGCGTCGCTACGCCTGAGACCGTCGAGGCTCCGCGCTCGCTAGGTCATAAGCGTGATCACGCCGCGCTGACGCGCGGACGGACTTGACCAAGCCGATGAAAACTTGACTCAAAATCTCAGCTTCGGCTCGGTCAAGTCCTCTAGCGTTGCGCGCTCACCGCGGGGGCGTCCAGTTGAACAACAAGTTGACCACCGAGGCGCGCGTGTCCGACTGGTTCTCCGCTACGAGAAAGCGATCGTTGCCGACGGGCGCCTACACGGGATCGAAGGCGATGCTCACCGCAGCACCGGGGGTATCCTTGGTATTGAGGCGAAACAGTGCGCTGGGGGAGCCGGCTTTGAACGTATTCGCCGTCAGCGTCACCGGCACGCTGATGAGACGGTTATCGGGAGCGATGTAATACAGGTCGAGGTGGTATCTGGTGCGGCGAAACGCGTCGTCGTGCCACGGCCGAGGTCCACGACCCATACGCCAACGGTGTGGTTCTGACTTTCCGTGCGCGAGAACACGCCGAGGCGCCCATCCGGTGATGCCACCATGGTGGTTGCACCTTGCGGCCCCACGTTTCCCAGAGATTTTCCAGTTCGGTCCTTCCAGACGATCTGGGTGGTTACGACGGCGGCCGGGTCGATTTGGGTCAGCTTCGCCAGGCCGAAATCGAGAATCTTCACCGCGCCATCAGCGGTGACGAAGATGTTTTCGGGCTTCAGGTCGCGGTGGACGATTCCACGAGCGTGTGCGGCGGCGAGACCATTCACGATCCCGTGTGCCAGCTCGATAATCTTGCGAACGGTCAGCCCACCCGACTCCATCCGCTCCCGAAGCGTCGACCCCGTCAGCAGCTCGGAAACGACGAATGTGAGTCCGCCGTCGGAACCGACATCATAGAGCGCCACGATGTTGGGGTGGTTGAGGGCGGCGGTCGTCTTCGCTTCTTGCTCGAATCGGGCAATCCGGTCGCGATCGTGCGCAACTGACTGCGGCAGAATCTTGATGGCGACCTCGCGGTTCAATCGGCTGTCGCGAGCACGATAAACCTCGCCCATGCCGCCCGCCCCGAGCGTGCCTGTGATCTCGTACGGACCGAGTCTCGTCCCCGCGCTGAGATTCATCTGCGGCGACATTCTATATCTCGACGGATCGCGAATCCGTCGATCACCCGGAATAGACGCGTGCCACAATGGTCAGGTGTCAACTGAACTCGACTGCTCTCGACTCGCGCACGTCGCTTCGCCCGCCGGAATGTCGATCAACATCCCACTCCTCGGCGTGTAATGATTCAGCGAAGTCCGCTGGCGCGGCTTATTCCGGCAGGCGTCTGCCTGACCGCGCTGGCGTTTGCGGTTCCGGTCTTCGGGCAGTCGCCAGCCGATCCTGCTGACGCGCCGTCGCAGCATCAGCACGTCCACTCGACAAAAGGACAAGAGCTGTTTCCGCCACGCGAAGGATCCGGCACGTCCTGGCTGCCGGACGACACGCCGATGTTCGGCGTCGAGCGTCAGTGGGGCGACTGGACGGTCATGCTGCATGGCGCCGCGTTTGCGCAGTTCTTGTACGAACCCGCCGATCCACATCGAACCGGTGGGTTCAGCTCGCACCAGTTTTCGGTGGTCAACTGGGCGATGCTGCAGGCACGTCGAGCCGCCGGCCGCGCGCGGGTTGGACTACGCGCAATGGTGAGCCTCGAGCCCTGGACGCTGCGCGACTGCGGCTATATCAGCTATCTCGCGACGGGTGAACTGTGCGAGGGGGACACGATCCACGATCGACAGCACCCGCACGACCTTTTTATGGAGCTGGCCGCCGACTACGACCGGCCGCTGCTTGGCTCGTGGCGGTGGCAAGCGTACGGCGGGCTCTCGGGCGAGCCAGCGCTCGGCCCGGTCAGCTTCCCGCATCGCACCTCGGCCATGCTCAATCCCATTGCTCCTATCTCGCATCATTGGATGGACGCCACCCACATCTCGTTCGGCGTGGTCACGCTTGGAGCGTACGATCAGCGGTGGAAGATCGAAGGCTCGCTGTTCAACGGAAGGGAGCCGGACGAGAATCGCGCGGATTTCGACCTCGGCGCGCTGGATTCGTTCTCGGGACGTATCACGTTCCTGGCGAACGAGCGGTTGGCGATTCAAGTCTCGGCCGGCCATCTGGAAGAGGCCGAACAGGAGTTTGCGCCGCAACCACGAAACGATATCGACCGCCTGACCGCTTCGGCGACCTACCATCGTCCGCTCGGAGCGGATGGCATTTGGGCTTCGACGCTCGTCTACGGCATGAACTCAGGACTTGTGATCGTTCCGGACGGTCAGTTCGATGCGTCGACGCAGGCCTTGGTGGTTGAGAGCACCGTGACGCTTCGCGACACTGACACGTTCTTTGGCCGTGCGGAGATCGTCGAGAAGCCAGCGGAGGAGCTTCACGCGCACGAGTTCGCGCGGTTGATCTTCACACTTGGCAAACTTCAGGCAGGGTACGTGCGCGAGGTGAAACCGTGGAGGGGACTCAAGATTGGGTTCGGCGGCACCGCGTCGATCAGCCTCGTCCCGCAGGATCTCGCGTCACGTTACGACGGCCGCGTGGCACCTGGCTTTGGAGTCTTCGTCAGCCTGCGACCGGCGCACCACGTGATGTGAGCCGCGTCCTGCCCTTCAGGTTCTACTGGGTTCCGCCCGTAGAACCTCTTCTTGCCTATTCGACGATGATTCGTCCCTGCACCGTCGTGTCCGACGTGTTGTTGTGATCATGGAACCCGCACGTACCCGGAAGATTCAGCGTCCCGGTATCCCGGCTCTCACCCGGCAGAAGCACCCCAACCCGGTTCAGCGGCGGGCACTGGGTGTGAAGATCGACAGGATCCGACGCGATCGCGTGTGAGCGGTTGTCCATGTTCACGAAGGTCACGTAATTCCACGCTTTGATGCGGACTTCTTTCGGCGACACCCCTGTCGCGGTGACGGTGAACGTCGCGCCGGCGGTGGGAGCGGTGGGGCTCGACCCGCACGCCGATAGCATGATGATCGTGGCGAAGACGCGGAATCGAACACACATGGCCCTCCAAGCGAGACGTGGCGGGTACGGGATCGTACGCATTCGGGACGCCCGATTCTACCAAGCATGCTGATCGGTCACGTCAACAACGACGATGGCGCCGGTCTTTTGTGATACAGATGGTTGAACACCAGACACTCGACGCGCCGGCAACTCATGCCGCGGCTTTGACAAGGCAGGCTCTTGTGACGATCCACGCAATCGCGATCTTGTCGATTGTGCTTCTGAGTTACCCGGCAGCACCGGAGACGAAAGCAAAGTTTTCCACGACATGGAAGGCGCCAGGTGTCGCGGGCGTGAGCTACGCGGGGAAGAAAGTGGTCGGCCTGATCGTCAGCGACGACCTGTCGCTTCGCATGAGCGCGGAGGAGGCGCTGGCGCGGGAGTTGACCGCACGCGGCGCGCAAGGCGTGGCCGCATACCGAGTCATCCCGCGTGAGGAAATTCGCAACGTCGACAGCGCGAAGCGATGGTTCGAACAGAGTGGAGCCGCAGGCGTCGTCGTCATGCGAGTCGTCGATCTGTCGAAGGAGAAGATCCCCACCGCCGTCGTCTGGGCAGGCGCCACCTACGGCTCGTTCTGGGACTACTACCCGTATGCCTGGGGATCGGCGATTGCGATTGGACCGGGCCGTACCGAGACGAGAGTCGTCGTCGAGACGCTCATCTTCGATATTCCGGGCAACCGTCTCCTCTGGGGAGGCACGAGCGAGACCGTCGACCCCAAGGATGCCCAAGGCACCGTCAAAGGCATCGTCGTCAGCGCCGTAGAGCGAATGAAGAAGGATGGCCTGATCCGCAAGTAGCCTGCCCGGGGTCAGACCCCGCTGTCGTTGGGGTCAGACCCCGCTCTCGTCGGGGTCAGACCCCGGTTGAGTGTCTGCTGCTCATCACCTCGAGTGATTGAGTTTCCTCCACTCATGGCAATTGGCGTGGGTTTTCAGCCCGCACGCTGGCGGAACGGTGGGGTCAGACCCCCACTGCAACGGGGTCTGACCCCGTAGGCTACGAGTGGTTCCGGTTGGAAGTCCCGGCAACGCGCCGGGATTGATCCGGGATTGCGACGAGATGGAAAGCCTAGGATTCCTTGATCCGCGATTTCCGTCGTCCGCTAGGAGGGGCAGGCTGGGCGGGACCGTCGCTCAGGTACTTCACGAACACGACTTCGTTTCGCTTCTCGTTGTAGATCAGCTCATCGACGCTGTTGCGAACCATCAGCAGGCCGAAACCGCCCGGCCGGATGCCCTTCTCCTCCCGGACCAACATGTGACCAATGGGGTCGTCGGGCCCGTGACTGATTGCCGCGTGTGGC
>JBKPNQ010000109.1:0-27607 GCA_046732715.1 Acidobacteriota bacterium
CGATGACTCACCACACAAACCTCGACAGCTACGAGCGTCTGCAGCCTACCGACATGATGAAGAACGCGACCATCGCCGCGGCGTTCGCATATCTGACCGCGAATCGCGACGACAAGCTGCCGCGCAAGCCGCTTCCGGCCCCCGTCGCCGGCCGCGGAGCGCGCGGAAGCGCGCAATAAAAACGAAAAAGGTGCCTGGCACTTTTCCGGGAAAGGTGCCAGCCACCTTTTTTGTGTTGGTTTACGCGGAAACGCTTTGCTGTGAGGAACTTAGCTGTCCTTGCGGCCGTGCGAGGAAGAACGATCCCACCACGAGGGCGGCGGCGAGGAGCTGCGCCCCGAGAGTCTCCACCGTCGGAAAGACCGCAAACCACAATCCCATCCATCCGGGAATGACGTGCTCCAGCGGGACGATTGGCGTTGTCGGCAACCACCGCGCCAGCTGCATTTCCTGCGCCTGCTCGCCAACCATCACCAACAGCACAAGACCGAGCATCACACCGGTGAATACAAGCATCCGCCGATAGGGGAGACGTCGATGCGCGACGAACGTGAGGAGTCCGACGATGGTCGTCAGTGCGAGCCCGAGGCTGACGCCATAGAGCACCGTGGTGCCACCGAGCTTCAAGCGGTAGCTCTGGAGAAACAGCACCACCTCGAAGCCTTCGCGATAGAGCGACGAGAAACCGAGGAGCGCAAGACCCCAAAGGAGACGTGAGGGAGAAGCCTCTTTCAGAAGAGATTGCTTACGCCGGCTGTGCATCGAGATCCATCCAGCCCAGTACACCTTGTGGAAGAACCAGTTCATGACCACGAGCAGCACCAGGATGGCGAGTAGTCCGGTGGCCGCCTGAACGTCGAGAGCGGGAATGTTTTCGGCGAGGCTGTCGATGATTCGGATCGCGACCGCCCAGGTCAGCAGAGTTGCGACCAAGGCGACAGATGCGCCCGCGGCAACCGGCTTCTGCAGCGATCGCCGCGCGCCCACCATGTTCGCCGTGATCGCAGACAGCACGAGGATGCACTCGAGCCCCTCGCGAAACACGAGAACCGCGATATCCAGAACCCGCGCACCGAAATCGCCATGGCCCGTCGGATCCGGTAGACCACCTGTTCTGAGGACCTGCAGGACGAGGATCGCGGTGACGCCGACGGCCCCTGCCGCGAGGCCGACGGTCGTAAGTGGTATCCGTTTCAGCATCTTGACGATATGCGACCGTTTGAGTCGGATAGGGCCAGTCTATATCCGACCGAGTTGGTCGTCAATAGTTGTGGAAATGACGGAGAGGACGCGAGGTAACGAAGCAGATTCACAACCAAGGAACGAAGCCAACGAAGGCGAACGAAGAAGAAAAGATGCGCATCTTTCCTTCGTTTCGTCTCCGTTTACTCCGTTCCTTGGTTGTGAATCTTCTTCGTTACCTCCGTCCTCTCCGCTATCCTTCACCCCGAAACTGGACTCTGATCAGCCTTCGACTCTCGAATGAGGTGTCTATGCGAATCGTGATCGCCATCGTCGCAACCGTGATGTTTGCCGCTCAGGGCAGCGGACCTGCCGGCGTGCATGTCTGGAAGTCAACCGACATCGCTGCAAAAGGCAAGGCGCTGTCTCAAAAACTCGATGCACAGAAGGTCGCGAGCGAAGTCATTGCGACTGAAGGCAATCGCAAGTTCATGGTGGCGCATCGCGAAGGTTCAGGTCAGGCCGAGTGGCACGAGAAGGAAGCGGATGTCATGTTCATTTCCGCCGGCAACGTGACGATGATCTACGGCGGGACGATCGTTGACGAGAAAACGACCGCGGCTGGCGAGAAACGTGGGTCGTCAATCAAAAGCGGGACGGAAGCAAAGCTCGGCCCCGGCGACGTGCTGCACATTCCCGCGAAGGTTCCACATCAGATGATGCTGGCACCGGGCGCGCAGGTCACCTACTTCGTCACGAAGGTTGTCGAGTAGTCAGCGCCGTGTGACCCACGCGAGGCCGTCCGGCTGACGGCCGGCCTCGATGCGACCGACAATCTCGAGCGTTTTGAGATCAACGACGGCGATGTAATCGTCTGGCGTGCACGCGACGTACGCGCGCGTGCCGTCCGGCTGCATTTGCAACCCCGCGGCCCCGCGTCCCGTCTTGAGCCGCTTGACATCGCGCTTCGTCGCGGCGTCGAGGATGGCGACCTCGGCGGCGCCGAGCGACGACACGAAGACGTGCTTGCCGTCGGGCGTGAACTTGAGCCGGTTGGCGCCGTTCACGTTGGCCGCGAGCGTGTCCGTGACCTGTTTCGAGGCGACATCGATGATCGAGATCGTCCCGTCCTGCGCGTTGGCGGCCCAGATCTGTTTGCCGTCAGGGGACACGTCGAAACCTTCCGCGCCTCGCCCCACCGGCACCACGGTCTCATCCCAATCGGCCTGACCCGCACCGCCTCTGCCACGCCCGCCGCCGGCGGCTTTCTCAATGATCGTCATCGTCGCGGAACTGACGTTGGACGTGACGATGCGC
Organism: Acidobacteriota bacterium; assembly: GCA_046732715.1. Taxonomy (GTDB): domain Bacteria; phylum Acidobacteriota; class Vicinamibacteria; order Vicinamibacterales; family 2-12-FULL-66-21; genus JALZOC01. The sequence goes on from JBKPNQ010000109.1 coordinate 2,500, forward strand.
GAAAGGTCAGGCCAGACGTGAATCATGTGCGTGCGGTTCTGGCCGGTTCCGAGAATCCAATCGACCTTGTTCGCGGCGGGATCGAAGGAGGCGATGGCTTTGGAACTTTCGGCGGTGAACCACAGCTTCCCGCCGACGAACGTCACGCCATGCGGCGCGCGGAGCGGACCGAGATCGATTGGCGTCAACGCCTTCATCTGCGTGAGATCAACTGGGGTGATGATGTTGCCGCCGCCGTTGTAGTTGGCGATGTAGGCCATCCGCCCGTCGGTCGACGCGATCACCTCGTGCGGATCCGGACCGGACGGCACTTTTCCGAGTACTTTGAGCGTCGAGGGATCCACGGCCGACAGCGTCAAGTCGCCTTTCGAGAGCACCAGCAGGGTGCCGGAAGACGAAGGGGACGACTGAACGGCGCCGAGCGCGGTCGTCGCGGCGAAGAGCACGACAAGGATCGATCTCAACTTCATGACGACTCCTTCGGTTGGTTTTATCACGATCGGCTTCTGACTGCTGGCGCCTGGCTGCTGGCTGAGCGGCGCGCGATCGGGGTCGGCCAGCGTATTCACGTTGCGCACTCGGTCTCAGAAACGGCTTTGATTTCAAGCGTTTGGGCGGCATGACCTATAATGTCGCCAGAGATGCACCCCACAAATGTCGGGACCCCGGACTACTACCATCGCGTAGTGGACTGCCAATGGGCGTGTCCAGCGCACACGAACGTTCCTGAATACATCCGGTTGATCGCGCAGAATCGCTTCACCGAAGCGTATCTCCTCAACCGCGAGTCGAACGTGTTTCCTGGCATCCTCGGTCGCACGTGCGATCGGCCGTGCGAGCCGGCATGCCGCCGCACGAGAGTTGACGGCAAGCCGGTCGCAATCTGTAGGTTGAAGCGCGTCGCGGCCGATCATCGCGACGAGGTCAAACACCTCGTGCCGACGGCGCCCGTCGAGAAGAACGGCAAGAAGATCGCGCTGATCGGCGCGGGTCCTGCGTCACTGACCGTCGCAAACGACCTGATGCCGCTGGGCTACCAGTGCACCATCTTCGAGCGCCAGCCGCGTCCGGGCGGGCTGATGCGCATCAACATTCCCGCGTTCCGCCTTCCCGAGCAGGTCCTCAACGAAGAAATCGCCTACATCGTCGACATGGGCGTCGAGGTGAAATACAACACCTCGATCGACAGCCTCAAGAATCTCTTGGACACGGGTGGCTTCGACGCGGTCTTCGTCGGCACGGGGGCGCCAAAGGGGAAGGAACTCGACATCCCCGGCCGCCACGATACCGATCAGATCTTCATCGGCATCGAGTGGCTCGAGGCGATTCATTTCGGGCACGTCGATTCCATCGGCAAGCGGGTGCTGATCATCGGCGTCGGGAACACGGCGATGGACTGCTGCCGCTCGTCCAAGCGCCTCGGCGCGACCGACGTCAAGGTCATCGCGCGAAAGACGCGCAGGTATTTCAAGGCCTCGCCATGGGAACTCGAGGATGCGGAAGAGGAGGGCGTCGAGATCGTCGAGAACCTGCAGCCGGTCCGCTTCATCATCGAAAACGGCCAGCTGACCGGGATGGAATTCGACAAGTTCAAGTCAATCGAGACGCCATCGGGCCTGAAGCAGGAGGTGATCGGTCGCGAGACCTTGCTGTGCGACTCGGTGGTCCTCGCGGTTGGCCAGGACAACGCCTTTCCGTGGATCGAGCGGGGCATCGGCCTTGACTTTGGAAAGTGGGACATGCCGGTCGTCGACAAGACGACGTTCATGTCGACGCGGCCGGGCGTGTTCTTCGGTGGCGACGCTGCGTTTGGACCGGCGAACATCATCTGGGCGGTCGAGCACGGGCATCAGGCCGCGATCTCGATTCACAACCACTGCCAGGGCCTTCCACTGACCGAGCGTCCGCCGCAGGGAATGACCCTGACGAGCACAAAAATGGGGCTCCACGAGTGGGCCTACAGCAACAACTACAACACCGCTGAGCGCCAGAAGATGCAGCACGTCGAGTTGCCGGTGCGCTTCGCCAGCATGACGACGGAAGTGGAGAAGGGATTCACCGCCGAGCAGACGCAGGCAGAGGTCGAGCGATGTTTGAACTGCGACATGGAAACGCATTTCATTCCGTCGCTCTGCATCGAGTGCGACGCCTGCATCGACATCTGCCCGGTCGACTGCCTGGCGATCAGCGTCAATGGAGAAGAGTCCGTCCTGCGCGAGCGTTTCAATGCGCCGGCGTTGAACACGGAGCAGCCGGTCTACGTCTCGGAGCCGTTGAAACAAACGCACCGCGTGATGCTGAAGGACGAGAATGTCTGCCTGCACTGCGGTCTCTGTGCCGAGCGCTGCCCGACGTACGCGTGGGATATGCGTCAATTCGTGCTGAAGATTCCGTATGCGGGCAATGGAGCGGCGAAAGTCATTCGTCTCGCCGCAGTGTGAGATGAGAGGTGCCAGTTTCCAGTTCCCAGCTTCCAGTTCCCGGGGGCGTTCTTCACGGAAAACTCGGGACTGCAACTACTGGCAACTGGAAACTGGCAACTGGGAACTGACAACTGACACCGTCATCACGTAATGGACAGAATCAACAACTTCGCCTTCAAGATCGCCACGGCCAACGGCACGGGATCTGCCTCGGCCAACGCCCTGATCATGCAGGCCATCTTCCGCATGGGCGTCCCGGTGACGGGGAAGAACGTGTTCCCGTCGAACATCCAGGGGCTACCGACCTGGTATGAGATCCGTGTCAACAAGAACGGCTACACCGCCCGGACGCCGCACTTCGATCTGATGGTGGCGATGAACCCGGCAACCTACCAGAAAGACATCGGCGAGCTCCGAACCGGCGGCTGGTTGCTGTACGACTCGACCTGGCCGCTCGATCCGCGGCTGGTGCGGCCGGACGTGACCTACCTCGGCGTGCCGCTCGCGGAAATGTGCAACGAGAAATTCTCCGGCGTCCGCGAACGGATTCTGATGAAGAACATCGCGTATGCGGGAGCGCTCAGCGCGCTGCTCGACATGGACACGGCGATCATCCGCGAGCTGCTGAAAGAGAAGTTCTCCCGGAAGCCGGCGCTGATGGACTCGAACCAGAAAGCGATGGACGTCGGCTTCGATTACGCGAAAGAGCAGTTCGAGTGTCCGCTGCCCATCCGTCTCGAGACGATGGACAAGACGAAGGATTCGATCCTGATCGACGGCAACACGGCCGCCGCGCTTGGATGCGTGTACGCCGGCGCGACCGTGGGTGCTTGGTACCCGATCACGCCGGCGACCTCCGTCATGGAAGCGTTCAAGGGCTTTTGTCAGAAATACCGCCAGGAGCCAGGCACCAGCCGGAATCGGTTTGCGATTCTGCAGGCGGAGGACGAGCTTGCCGCCGTCGGCATGGTGATCGGTGCGTCGTGGGCTGGTGCCCGGGCTTTCACACCGACCGCCGGTCCCGGCATCTCGCTGATGACCGAGTTCATCGGCCTGGCGTACTACGCCGAGGTGCCAGCCGTCATCTTCGATGTGCAGCGAACCGGCCCATCGACCGGGATGCCGACGCGCACGCAACAGGGGGACCTGATGCTGTGCGCCTACGCGTCACACGGCGACACCCGTCACATCTGTCTCTATCCGGCGGATCCGCGCGAAGCGTTCGAGTTCGCGGTTGCGGCGTTCGATCTCGCCGAGCGGTTCCAGACACCCGTGTTCATGCTGAGCGATCTCGACATCGGCATGAACGACTGGATGATCCCGAAACTGACCTGGGACGACCGCTACCGACCTGACCGGGGGAAGGTGCTCTCAGCCGCCGAGCTCGACCAGGTCAAGACGTTCCATCGCTACCTCGACGTGGATGGCGATGGCGTGCCGTATCGCACGCTGCCGGGCGTCCATCCGAACGGGTCGTATTTCACTCGCGGATCCGGTCACAACCGGTATGGCGTGTATACCGAGGATGGGGACGAGTACGTCGATGTGCTCGATCGGATCGACCGAAAGATCCAGAGTGCATCTCGCGCCGTACCGGCGCCGCTCATCAAGAATGCCGGCGGCAGCAAGGTCGGTCTCGTCACGGTTGGCGGATGCCACGCGGCCTGTGTCGAGGCGCTGGATCTGCTCGCTGCCGAAGGCATCCCGGTCGATTACATGCGGGTTCGCGGCTTCCCGTTTGGCGACGACGTGCGTGGGTTCCTTGAAGCGCACGCGGTGAATTTCGTGGTCGAGCAGAACCGGGATGCGCAGCTGCGCAGCCTGCTGATGCTCGAGACGGGTGTTCCGGTTGAGAAGCTCGAGTCGCTGCGCTACTACGGCGGGTTTCCGATGAGTGCCCATCACGTCATTACCGGCGTGAAGGCCAAGTTGGAGAAGGCGGCATGACCTACATCGCAAAACCGAAGGTTCATCATCCGGCGCTGCAGCGGAACGCCGTCGGGCTCACGCGTCGGGATTACGAGGGCACGATCACCACGCTGTGTGCAGGGTGCGGTCACGATTCAATTACCGCCGCCATCATCCAGGCGTTCTGGGAACTCTCGATCGAGCCGCACAAGGTGGCGAAGCTGTCCGGCATCGGCTGCTCATCCAAGACGCCCGCGTACTTCCTGCGCGAGGCGCACGGCTTCAACGGTGTCCACGGCCGCATGCCGGCGCTCGTCGCCGGGGCCAATGCCGCCAACCGCGACATCATCTACATTGGCGTGTCTGGCGACGGCGACTCGCTGTCGATCGGCCTCGGCCAGCTGTGCCACGCCATCCGGCGGAACGTCAACGTCCTGTATATCCTCGAGAACAACGGCGTCTACGGCCTGACCAAGGGACAGTTCTCCGCATCGGCCGACCCCGGCTCGACCAACAAGAAGGGTGAAGCCAACACGATGGACGCCATCGACGGATGCCTGCTGGCGTTGACGCTCGGCGCGACGTTCGTGGCCCGCGGCTTCTCGGGAGACAAGGCGCAGCTCGTGCCGATGCTCAAGGCGGGACTGACGCACAAGGGCTTTGCGTTCGTCGACGTGATTTCTCCGTGCGTCACGTTCAACGATCACGAAGGTTCGACCAAGAGCTACGCCTACACGCGCGAGAAAAACGTCGAGGTGGTGCAGGCGGACTTCGTTCCGCCGGCGGCTGCGATTAAGACGGACTACGAACCCGGCGGGGTCCGCAACGTGATGCTGCACGACGGCAGCTGGGTGCGGCTGCACAAGATTGCCGACGACTACGATCCAACGGATCGTGACGCCGCCTATAGCCACATCCGGGAGCTGCAAAAGGCCGGGGAAGTCGCGACTGGCCTGTTCTATCTGTCAGCCGACTCGACCGACCTTCATGAGCAGATCAATACAGTCGAGACCCCACTCGTCCAGTTGCCCTACGAGGATCTGTGCCCGGGCAGTGCTGAATTGGAGAAGCTGCAAAGACGCTTCAGATAGTGTCCAGTTCCCAGTTTCCAGTTCCCGGTATTTTCTTACTGGACTGGCAACTTAACTGGAAACTGGCGACTGGGAACTGGAAACGGAACACTGGAAACTGACGCCACCGATTTACTCCCTCATCATTCCAAACTTACCTCCTCTAGTGCTTGACATGTGCCCCTCCCCGGCGTAGTTTCGCCGACGCAAGTGTTGCAAGTATCTCTAGGAGGAGGGGGTTAGATGAGAAGGTTTCTTCGGTACTGCGCAGCCGCGCTCGGCTGCGTGCTGCTGACGGCATTGCCGGCCGCAGCGCAGTTCGACCGAGGCCAGATTTCGGGCACGGTAAAGGATGCCCAGGGTGGTGTAGTTCCCGGCGTCACGGTTTCCGTCACCAACCTCGAGACGCAGCAGATGCGTACGACGGTCACTGATTCATCGGGATACTTCACGGTTCCAAATCTGCCAGGCGGCAAATACGACGTCTCGGCAGAGCTCCAAGGATTCAAGAAGGCGCTGCGCCAGAACGTAACACTGGATGCCGGAGCGACGCAGACGATGAACATCGCGCTCGAGACCGGGGCGCTGACCGAGGCCGTCACGGTCACGGCAGAGGCGACACCGCTGCAAACGGATGTCGCCGTTCGCAAGACGGTTGAAGCGAAGGACATCGAGCTGCTCTCGTTCTCTGGGCGCAATCCGCTGGGCGTGCCGGCCCTGAAGGCAGGCGTGATCGGCGGGAGTTTTAACAATTTTGGGTTCGCCGCGTTTTCTAACGGCGGTTTCAGTATCAACGGCGGTCGGCCCGAAGAGAACGCCATCTACATCGATGGAGCCATCGGCGTCCGCACGCGATCGGCCGGCTCGATCATCGGAACTCAAAACGTCGATGCGGTCCAGGAGGTTCAGGTCCTGACCGCCAACTACATGCCCGAATATGGTCGCGCGAGCGGCGGCCAAATCCGGTTCATCTCGAAGGCGGGAAGCTCGCGCTACTCGGGAAGCGCCTCGTTCTTCATGCGCGACGACAAGTTGCAGGCCAATACCTGGGCACGCAATCGCAGTCCGAACGCGCTCGAGAATTCCGGCCCCGCCCCGTTCAACCAGAAGCAGTACGGCTACTCCGTCGGCGGACCCATTCCTGGCAGCATGTTCAAGGACAAGGCGTTCTTCTTCGCCGCGCAGGAGTGGGTGAACTACTTCGCGGTGCAGACGAACACCGCAACCGTGCCCACCGCGGCGATGCGCACAGGTGACTTCAGCGAGCTGTTGAACCCGGCCAGCGGCTTCTACAGCACGGCAAAGATCATCAGGGATCCGACGACCGGTGAGCCGTTTCCGGGCAACATCATTCCGCGCCTGTCGCCGAATGGCATCGCGATCATGAACCTGTACCCACTGCCCACCCCGGGGTTCCGCTCGGGCACGGCCAACGCGATCTTCAGCAGCGAAAACCCGCAGGATCAGCGGAAGGACAATATCCGGATCGATTACCGGCTCAATGACAAGAACCAGTTCACCTACCGATATTCGAAGTACAACTGGAAAGCCGTTGACGCGTTTCGAGGTACGTTCCCGTTTGCGCGAACGGATTGGGACCGTCCAAACGGAACGCAGAACTTCAACTGGACCAGCACGATCACACCAACCCTGATCAATGAGTTCAGCTATTCACATTCGCTCGATCAGGTCTTCATCAACGTGTTCACCGAGACCGGACTTCACAAACGGAGCCGCACCGGGATCAATTACCCCTACATCTTCCCGCAGAACAAGGAGATCGAGGACAAGATTCCGACGGTGAACATCGATACGTTCACGGGCATCGATGGCGGACCGTACCCCTCATCCTCACAGGGCCCAATCCACCTGGTGTCGAACGCGACGACATGGGTCACTGGTCGCCACACGTTCAAAGGCGGCGTGGCAATCGAGTACTCCGGCGAGGACGACTTCGACCAGATCAACGTCAACGCCATTCCGGGCGGCACCAACAACCAGAATGGGCAGTTTGCATTCCGTGACAGCGCTACGGCCCGAACCGGCGTCGGCATTGCCGACATGGCGCTTGGCATATTCCAGGACTATGCAGAGCTCGGCCAGCGGGCGTTCACCAAGTGGCGGGCGGTCGCGACCGACGTCTTCGTGCAGGATTCCTGGAAGCCCCGCACGAACCTCACCGTGGAAGGCGGTATCCGCTGGGCGCTCTGGCCGCCATGGTATTCACAGACCAACAACATCGCGAACTTCGATCCGCGCTTCTACAGCACGGCGACCCAGGCGGTGATTGATCCGACAACGGGCCGTCTCACTGGCGGCGACCGCTACAACGGCATCGTCCTGCCGGGCGACGGATTCATTGGCGACGCGAACCAGCTGGTGGCGGCCCAGGATCCGCGGGTGCAGGCGCTCTTCCGAGGCGAGCCGCGCGGCTTCTCGGAGACGCATTACAACGTGTTCGAACCGCGACTCGGCGCGTCCTACCAACTCAACAAGCAGACCATCCTTCGGGCCAGTACCGGGGTCTTCCACAGCCGCGTGACGCTGAACGACTCGACGCTGCTCGGTGGCAACCCGCCGTTCCAGCCGATGGTCACCGTGTCGAACGGCAGTGTGGACAACCCGGGGGGGGCCGGCGGCGCATCGGACCTGCCGTTCGGCATCCAGGGCCAGGACGTGGTCTTCAAGCATCCCACATCCTACATGTGGTCGACCGGTGTACAGCGCGAGGTTCCGCTCGGCTTTGTCGTAGACGTCACCTACGTCGGCCGCCGAGGCCTGTACCTGCCGCGCGAGCGCAACATCAACCAGTTGCTCGCGGGCACGACCCAGGCGAATCCCGGCGTCAACATCGCGGCGCTTCGACCCTACAAGGGCTACGGTGCGATTCGTATCAGCGAGAACGCCGGCTATTCGAAATACAACAGCCTGCAGATCAGCGCGGATCGCCGATACACCAATGGGTTGAAAGTTGGCGTCGCGTACACGCTCGGGAAGTCTGAGGATAACGCGAGCGACAAGCGCAACATCCTGTGGAACACCTACGACGACACGAACTACTGGGGCGCGTCGAGCTTCGATCGCACGCACGTCGCCAGCGTCTACTACATCTACGATTTGCCGTTCTGGCGTGAAGGCGGGTCGGTGATGAAGAGCGCGTTGGGTGGCTGGCAGATTTCGGGCGCCACCTTCCTGCGGTCAGGCACGCCGTTCTCGATTACGCGCACGGACGACATCGCCGGCGTCGGCGAAGGCTCGAATGGACAGCCAGTAGATCTGGTCGGCGATATTTATGCCAACAGCAACGGAAAATTCTCCGGCGGCGTGGTGAACGGCGTGGCGACCGACCAGAACTTTGTCTTCAATCCGACCGCATTCGCGTCGCCAAAGGCCGGCACGTTCGGGAACGAGACGCGAAATCTGGTGCGCAACCCGGGCGACATGCAGTGGGACATCGCGTTCTTCAAGAACTTCGCGCTGAAGGGGACCAGCAAGGTTCAGTTCCGCACGGAGATTTTCAACTTCCTGAATCACCCGAACCTGAGTGGTCCGGAAACCAATCCGACGAACGCGAACTTCGGTCGGAGCATCAACAAGGACGGCAACCGCCGCGACGTTCAGTTGGCGCTGCGGTTCTTGTTCTAAGCCACAGAAACACACAGAAGAACACAGGCGGTGGTAGATTGAAGCCCGGCGTGGATGCGTCCACGCCGGGCTTTTGTATCTGGAGGGGTCATGTTTCGTCGCGACATTCGATGGGTTCTGCCAACTGCCGTCGCACTCGTTCCGTTCGTGATGCACGCGGCTCAACTACCTTCTGCGCGTGCCAAGACATCGCTGACGGCGCTCGATCGATACGTGGCGGCACCAGACGCAAACTTCACCTGGAAGGCGGTTCGCGATCTGCCGGCGGACGGCGTCACCGCGACATTGCTTGACATGACGTCTCAGAAGTATCTGACCGAGCAGGAGGTCGAACGTCCATTGTGGACGCACTGGCTGACGGTCATTCGCCCCGCACAGGTGACGAGTGACGTCGGCTTGCTTTTCATCACTGGCGGCAGCCTCGATCGTCCGGCACCGACGCAGCCGCCCGCGTGGCTCGTCGAGGCGGCACAGACGACCGGGACAGTGACCGCCGAGCTGCGGCTCGTTCCCAATCAGCCGGTTGTCTTCAAGGACGATCCGGAACACAAGCCGCGTACCGAAGACGGGTTCATCGCCTACACCTGGAACAAGTACCTCCGCACCGGTGATGAGAAATGGCCAGCGCGTCTTCCGATGACCAAGAGCGCGGTCCGCGCGATGGATGCGATCGCGGCATTTTCAGCCACGCCCGAAGGAGGCAACAACAAAGTCAACCGGTTCGTTGTCTCCGGCGCTTCCAAGCGCGGCTGGACGACGTGGACGACCGCGGCGGTGGATTCTCGCGTGATCGCGATCGCGCCAGCCGTGATCGACATGCTCAACGTCGAGCCGTCCTTCATCCATCACTATCGCGCCTACGGTGCATGGTCCGACGCCGTCAAGGACTATACCGAGCAGGGCATCATGGATTGGATGGGCACCCCCCAGTTTCACGCGCTGATGAAGATTGAAGAGCCGTATGAATACCGCGACCGGTTGACGATGCCGAAGTATCTGGTGAACGCGTCGGGCGACCAGTTCTTTCTGCCGGACTCGTCGCGGTTCTATTTCGACGACTTGAAAGGCGAGAAGCATCTGCGATACGAGCCGAACGCGGGGCACTCGATGGAAAAGACCGACGCGCTCGAGAACGTGCAGGCGTTCTACGCCTCGATCGTCAAGAACACGCCCCGGCCGCAGATCAAGTGGACGTTCGAGCGCGACGGATCGATCAAGGTCGTGGCCAAGGATCGCCCGGATGCCGTGGTCATGTGGCAGGCGACGAATCCAGATGCCCGCAACTTCCGTCAGGACAAGATCGGCAACGCCTACACGAGCACGCCTCTGACCCCGACCGGTCCGAACACCTGGGTGGCCAAGGTGCAACCGCCGTCGAAGGGATGGACCGCGTTCTTCATCGAACTGACGTTCAAGGGCGCTGGCAAGTATCCGTTCAAGGAGACCACCAGTATTCGAGTGCTGCCGGATACGCTGCCGTACGAGGCTCCCAAGCCGAATCGGCCAGCCACGGCCGGACTTGGTTCACGCGAATAGCTGCACGCACCGACGGTATACGTCGAAGATCCGAAGATTCGAAGATCCGAAGCTGTCGGTTAGCGTCCGCGCCGCCGGCCTGTGCCCGGACTCTCTGACGCGCGAAGCGCGTGGCGCGGACGCGGCTGTCAGCTGACCGGCTGGCGCACTGGGCGCCACCCGGTGGTTTTCTGTTCGCCCTTCGATTCTTCGTTTCTTCGCGCCTTCGCGTGGGGCCCTTGGCCCCGTCGCTGTTCGACAGTGAATGGTGCCGATAGGGCTTGTCCCTTGCGAGCCGCTGCATGCCATATACTTCGACTCTCGCAGGCTACAATAAAGGCCTTGGGGGGATTGCCTGAATCGAACTGAAGAGCGGGTGATGACGGCCGTTGCCGCCGTGGCCCGCACGCGCCGGGGGAGGGAAACGAGCCGACTGTTGTGGCGTATCGCGCCAGCCGCGGCCGCCGCGATTCTCGTACTGGCTGCCGTCGTCCGGTGGAGGCACGCATCTCCGATCATCCCGCTCGCCACACTGGCAACGACCTGCCTGGCCTGGGCGGTCGTGGCGTTTGTCCGGCGGCGGGTCGATCGCGTACCCGATCGAACCGCTGCGCTGATTGACGACGAAGTGCACTTTGGCGGCGAGCTGCGGAGCGCCGCCTGGTTTGCCACAAACACGACCGACGATCAGTGGTCGGCGTTTCATCTCGATCGCGCCGCCACCCGGCTTGAATCGACCGACTTTGCCCAGTTCTATCCGCCCATTCGTGCCGCCCGTGCCCGCCTGGCCACCGCGGCCCTGCTTGTTCTGGCGCTCGTGACGGCCGTCGCGTTTCCAGCGACACCGCAGGCCGGGGCGCGTGCCAAAGACACGTTGCTGCCGCCCGAGGTGCGCAAAGTTCCGATGCTGGCGGTCGATGGGCTGGCGCCGGATCTGCCGCAGGAGCTCGAAGAGCTGCTGGCGGCGATTGAAAACGGGACGCTGGCCGAGGCTCTCGCACGAAACTCCGCTCTCCTCGACGCGCTCCAGAGTCTCCAGTCCATCAAGGACCCGAAGGCGCTCGCTGCGCTCGCGAAAGCGATGGCTGCCAACGCCGCGAAGCTCGGCGACCAGGAATCGATGAAGGATCTGGCCGAGCGCGCCAAGCGCGACGCGTCGATGACGCCCCCTTCCGACGTCAAGGATGCGCTCGATCAGCTGGCGAAGAACCTGACCGATCAGGACACGGAGATGGCGTCAGCCGGTTTCGAGAAGAGCGAGGAGACGGAACCGAACGGCGGTGTCGATCTTGCCGGTGCGCCGCAGTCGATGCGTGATGCGAATGCCATTGCTGGCATCGGCATGGTCGCCATCTCGAAGCAGGATTCCGCTCAGTCCGACGCGCCTCCGGGCATGGGTGCCGGCGGAACCTCTTCGTCGCCCAACGGTGGCGGAACGATGCCCGAGATCGCGACCGCGCTGCGCCATGAGGTCATCGAGGCGCACGAAGACGACGTGAGCGGCGACGTCCATAGCGAAGAGCGCCGAAAGACCGAACACGGAAGCGCAGCAACTGCGTTCACGGGAGCGACCGCCGCCAAATCCGACGGCAGCCGCGCCGTTGCGCCTCCCGCCGTCCCCGAGACCCGGCGCGCTGGTGTCCAGACCTACTTCACCCGCAAACAATGACTGTTACCGCTGTCGCCCAATCCATCGATCAATTTCGCGAACGGTTCAGCCGCATTACCGACGAGGTGGCCCGGCGCATCGTCGGCCATCACGACATCGTGAGTGGGACAGTGACGAGCCTGCTTGCCGGAGGGCACGTGCTGCTCGAAGGCATTCCCGGCGTCGGGAAGACGAGCCTCGTGCACACGCTGGCGGACGCGCTGCACCTGAAGTTCTCACGGATCCAGTTCACGCCCGACCTGATGCCGGCAGACATCGTTGGCACGAACATCGTGCAGGAGCATTCGCACGGCGGGACGTTCTTCGAATTCCAGCCCGGGCCGATCTTCGCGAACGTCGTGCTTGCCGACGAGATCAACCGCGCCACGCCGAAGACCCAGTCGGCGCTGCTCGAGGCAATGCAGGACGTCAGCGTGTCGGTGGGCAAGACCACCTACCCGCTCGAGCAGCCGTTCCTGGTGATGGCGACGCAGAATCCGATCGAAATGGAAGGGACCTATCCGCTTCCGGAAGCGCAGCTCGATCGGTTCTTCTTCAAGCTGAAGGTGACGTATCCCGGCGAGGAGGCCATGCACGAGATTCTCGAACGAACGACGAGCGTCTCCGATCGAACGGTCGATCGCGTCGTGGACGGGCCGGAGATCCTGGAGATGCGGCGCGTGGCACGGGCAGTGCCGATCGCGCGCCCGGTGCAGGCCTACGCAATCCGGCTAACGCTCGGGTCTCATCCCGGATCGCCATACGCCACGCCATTAGTCACGCGATACGTGCGCTACGGAGCGAGCCCGCGCGCGGCGCAGGCGCTGGTACTGGCGGGCAAAATTCATGCGCTCAACCGCGGACAGGCGTTTGTGTCGATCGACGATGTCCGTTCCGCCGCACTGCCGGCGCTCCGTCACCGGATTCTTCTCAACTTCGAAGGGGAGGCCGACGAGGTGAACACGGATACGATCGTGAATGAGTTGGTTGCCAGCATTGCGACGGAATAGAGATCTCAATCAAAGACAGCCACCGCAAGAGAAAGAAAAGGAGAAAAGAGAAAGGAGAACGGAGCTATTTTGAATACCAGAATGACTCTTTTCTCTCTTCTCCTTTCTCCTTTCCTATCTCTTAAGACATAGATGCAGCGTGACCGTGACCGCCGGTGATACTGGGTATGCCCCTCCGCTTTGAAAACGACTTTCTCCGCAAGCTCGAATATCTGCACGTCGTCTCCAAGCGCGCGCTGGCTGGACAGAACCGCGCCGATCGGTTGTCGCCGAAACGCGGACGAGGCCTCGAGTTCGCCGATCATCGTCCCTACGCTGCGGGCGATGACTACCGTCACATCGACTGGAAAGCGTATAAACGCCTGAATCGACTGCTCCTTCGATTGTTCGACGAGGAGCGAGACCTTTCCATCTACCTGATGATCGACGTCAGCCGATCCATGGTGGAGCCCGCGAAGTTCGACATGGCGAGACGGATCGCGGCAGCGCTCTGCTACGTGGGCTTGGCGCACCTCGATCGACTCACGATCATCCCGTTCGGAAACGATCTCGGCCATGAGTCGTCGCCCGGACGTGGCAAAGGGCGGATCTTCCGCGTCTTCGAAGCGCTGGAGCAGCTCGAAGCCTCCGGGCCGACGGATCTTCGCGCCGCGTGCAAGGCATTCGCGTCAAGGCCGCGTCAGCTGGGACTTGTCGTCATCATCTCTGACTTTCTCGAGCCCGGTTCAGCGGGCGGCGGTCCGGCCGAAGCCATTGCCAAGGCTGCCACGCCAGTAAAACCGCAGACGACGGGACCGCAGGCGGGGCTGAAGATTCTTCGGACGATCGGCCACGACGTGTTTGCGGTCCATGTGACCTCGGAGCACGATCGCGATCCCGGAGTGTTTGGCACGATACGTTTCGTTGACGTCGAGACCGGCGCCATGCGGGAAATCGAAGTGACTCCACGCCTGGCAGCCGCTTATGTGAAGGCTGCCGGCCAGCACGCGGAGGCATTGGAGCACTTCTGCGGGCGCTACGACATCGGCTATGTCAGAGCTGATGCGGAACGACCGTTCGAGGACGTCATTCTCAGGACGTTCCGCCAGGGACGTTTCCTCGCATGACGTTCGCCACCCTTGCGAGCTGGCAGGGCTGGTTGGTCCTGGCCGGCGCCGGCGCCCTTGCCGCGGCACTGTTCCTGATCAAGCTGCGGCCGCCACGCATCCTGATCCCATCGCTGTCGCTCTGGCAGCGTGTGCTCGACGCCTCACCCGACGTGACGCGATGGGAGAAGATCCGTCGCGCCGTCTCCTTGATCGTGACGGTGCTGATAGCCATCGCGCTCGGGCTAGCCGTCGTCAGGCCGTCCCGGCTGGTGGGGGCAGGCGTTGCCGGTCGCGGTCGGACCCTTATCGTCCTTGATTCGTCATGGTCCATGCTGGCAAGAACGCAGGGACGTGAAACGAGATGGGACCGCGCGATCGCGGAGGCACGCCGCATCGCTGCAACCACCGAGCAAGTCGCAATCGCGACTACGGCGGACGGTCTGGTGCAGGGGTTGACCGACGATGCGGTGCTGGTGGAGTCGGCGCTCGGTCATTTGTCACCAGCGGGGTACGGCGACACCTCGTGGCCGACCGTCTCCGGGATCGAATCGGTGCACTTCATCACCGACGGCGCCGTGCCGCGTCACCTCGATCCGTCGGTGGTCGTGCACTCCGTCTTCGAACCGGTCGGCAACGTGGCGATTACCGCGTTTGACGTGCGGTCGACGCTTGGCGCCGGCCGCAGAGGCCCTGACGTTGAGGTCGGAACGGCGTACCTCGAGGTCGCGAATTTTTCACCGAAGCCTCAGAACGTGCACATCACCATGGTCCGCGGAAAGACGACGATCGCGGACAGTCGTACTGATCTCGCCGCGGGCGAGGCGTTTCGTCAGGTTGTGCCGCTCGCGCGTCGCGGAGATCCGGATCTCCATGCTCACGTCGACGCGCCTGACAACGCGCTTGATGTGGATGACGACGGGTTTGCCTGGATTGCTCGCGCGCGCCCGCTCTCGGTCGTCGTGGTGGGAGAGCACACCGAGTGGCTCAGGCGTCTGGTTGCTGGCGATCCTGACGTGCGGGCAATATTCGTCACCCCCTCGACCTATCGCGCCGCTGAAGAGGACGTCGTGATTTTCGATCGCTGGGCACCTTCGTCGTTGTCTTCGACGCCGGCCCTGTACTTTGCGCCTCCAGACGATACGCCGTGGTTGACCGGCGGCAACGACGAGCGTCGTCCCCGCTGGGATACTCCGGGCAATCACGCCGTCCTGACCGGCGTAGACTCGATCACCGTGCGTCTCGACCATGCGCGCGACTGTTCGTCGTCACTGCTGACGCCGGTTGCGCGATCGGCGAAAGGCACACCGCTGGTCTGCGTCGGCGAATCGGCAGACCGGCGCGCGATCGTGATCGGGTTTGGACCGTCGGATTCGAATCTGGCCTCGGCTCCGGCGTTTCCCGTGCTGGTGGCAAACGCGCTCGAGTGGCTCGGCCGCCCGCAGATGCGCGACTTGTCGCTGCGCCCCGGGCTGACTTCGTTCACCGAAGCGTCGAGAGTGACTCGAGCCGACGGCGAATCGGTGCCGCTGATGGGCATGCAGGGGTCGGCAATCGGACTTCTCGCGGCACCGGGCCTCTACGGAGTGCAAAACGCCGGTGCGCGCAACACGATTGCCGTCAATGCCGCCGATCCTCAGCGGTCCAACGTGGCTCGGACCAGTCTGACCGCGGACGCCAACGTTGCGCGACCGCGCGGGTCACTCGAGCGGCCGTGGTGGCTGGCCTGCGCGTTTCTCGCGTTTGTCCTCGCGTTTGCGGAATGGTGGACGTGGCAGCGACGGATTACGGTGTGAGGCGATGGTGAACTGGACCGCTCCCGCCGCGTTGTGGCTGCTCGCCATCGTGCCGGCGATCTGGTTCGCGCCGCTCGTCGCGCGGACGACATTCAATCCGCGGCAGCGCGTGCTGCAGGCGGTGGCTCGGTCGCTCTTGTTGGCGGCGCTCGTGCTCGCGATTGCCAGGCCAATCCTGTCCATCAACGCGCCGCGCCAGTCGATCGTGTACCTCATCGACGTCTCACACAGCATTTCGAGCCGGGCGATCGAAGATGCCGCGCATCGCATCGATGAAATCAACGGCACCCTTCGCCCGTCGTACTGGCGCATCGTCGTCTTTGGGGCGACCGCGGCAACAATCCCGGACACCGCGGCGCTACGCGGGCTGGCCCCGATCGACACGGCCGCAACCGGACAGCCGGTTGACCGATCGGGATCGGATCTCGAGGCGGCGCTCAATGCTGCGCGCGGGCAGCTGGCGCCCGACTCGACCCCGCGAATCGTGCTCTTCAGCGACGGTCACCCGACGTCGGGCCGCGTCGAGAGCGCGGTCGCGCGTTTGACGTCGGCGCACATCCCAGTCTTCGTTGAGCCGATGGCGGTGCGTTCGCTCGGAGATGCCTGGGTCGATCGGATCGATCTTCCGGAACGAATTTCGGCGGGCGCGACGTTCGCCGCGACGGTTGTCACCGGCGCGCAGCGTGGCGGCCGTGCCACCGTGACGCTGCGGTCGGATGATGCGGTTGTGGCGACCCGCGAGGTGGCTCTGCCGCAGGGCCTCACGCCGGTCGCGCTCGATGCCAGAATCGACAATCCCGGCAACCATGTGATTCGTGCGTCGATCTCGGTCGCCGGCGATCCGCTGGCCGTCAACAACACACTCGATCAGTCCGCGGTCGTGCTTCCACGCACTCGAGTGCTGTACGTCGAGGGAGTTCCGGCGAGCGCGCGCTACCTTTCCAGTGCACTGAAGGACGCAGGGTTCGACGTCGCCGTCAAGCCGCCTTCCGGCATTCCCGCTACTGTGGCCGGGTTCGACGCGTGGGACGTCGTGGTCGTCAGCGACGTTGCACGATCGGCAATTCCCGACCCGTCGGTGAATGCGCTGACACAGTGGGTAGAGAAGGCTGGTGGTGGTCTCCTGGTCGCAGGAGGAGAGTCCGTCTACGGCGAAGCCGGCTATCAGAAGAGCGCCATCGAACGCATCACGCCGGTGACGTTCGAGCGTAAAGATGAACCGGAAGTCGCCCTGGTGCTTGTGCTCGACCGATCGTGGAGCATGGCCGGTCCATCGATCGATCTCTGCAAGGCAGCGGCGCAAGCCGCCGTGGACGTGATGACCGATAAACAAGTGGTCGGCATCATCACGTTCAACGATCAGTTCGACTGGAACGTGCCGATGAGCACGGTGGGGCAGAACCGTGCGAGCATCCGTGAAAAAATCGCCGGCATCGTCCCGTCCGGTCCAACCCGCATCTACCCGGCTGTCGAACAGGCTTATGTGGCGCTGCGATCGACCAGGGCTCGAGCGAAGCACGTCGTGGTTCTTTCCGACGGCCGGTCGCTGCCGGACGATCACGAGTCATTGATTCGTAAAATGTCGGCCGCGCACATCACGGTCTCGTCGGTTGCGGTCGGTCCGGCGGCCGATCGCGAGCTGCTGCACAACATCGCCGTGTGGGGCAAAGGGCGCGACTACTCCGTCCAGAATGCACGCGAGCTGCCGGAAGTCTTCGTGAAGGAAGCGAAGAACGCGGCGACACCATCGTTCGACGAGAAGGAGATCACGCCGGTGGTCAAGGCACCGTCGTTCTTGGGGACACTCGACGCAACCCACGCGCCGCACCTGAAGGGCAACACGGCAACGGTGTTGAAGGATACGGCGCTCGAGGTCATGGCGACTGACGATGGCGATCCGCTGCTTGCGTTCTGGCCGATCGGGCTTGGCCGGACCGCGGTCTTCACTTCGGACGTCAAGGATCGGTGGGCGGCCAACTGGGTCAAATGGCATGGCTACGGGCCGTTCTTCGCAGCCGTGGTTCATGCGGTCGAACGCCAGCGTCCCAAGCTGATCGATCTGGATGCCGTGCCTGGTCCAATCGAGCAGGGCCGCCGTGAGATTCGCGTCTCCGTCGAGGCGCGCGACGCGAACGGTCTCTATCGCGACCTGTTGCGTCCGACGGTGTCAGTGACGTCTGGCCCCGGTCGCTCGACGAACGTAACGTTGCGACAGGTGGCGCCTGGCCGGTATGAGGCCAACGTCCTCGCCGATGCATCGCGGCTCGTGACCATCGCGACAAGCGATCCCGCGGGCGGATCCCTCTCCCGCATCATCGTCCCAGACGAGGCTGCTGAGTACCGGTTTCGGCCGACCGACGAGGCGCTGCTGAAGTCGCTCGCAATTGCGACCGGCGGCTCATGGAAGCCCGAGCCCGCCGCGCTGTCGGCGGCGCCGACCGACCGTCACAGCGAGCGACGGCCGTTGTGGCCGTTGCTGACGATCGCCGCGCTGATTCTCTGGTTTATCGATATCTTATTGCGCCGAGTCCGCGTGTTCGAGCCTCGGGTAGTGGGCTCTTCCGCGTAAGCAGCTTCCGCTGAAGACGGAAGCGACGGCAAGACGAATAAGATATCCTCCCCCTACCCGTTTTGGAGGGACTATGCCGCAGTCTCTTACCCGGCGCGACTTTCTCGAACGCACCGCGTTGACCAGCGCTGTGCTCGCATGCGCGCGCACTGCGGGCGCCGCAGACGCGATGTTCATTTCACTCAACGGCGCAGTGACGCGGGGTGTCAGCGGAGCCGACAAGGCGCGACTGGCCGCCAAGGTCGGCTTCGGCGGCGTCGACTGGGACTTCGGACCGGCGAAGACCGCCGGCCTGGACGCGACGAAAGCGCTCTTCAACGAACTCAAGATCAAACCGACGATCGCCAGCCTGCCAATGGCCCGGCCGCTTCCATTCAATGGCGAACAGGCGGCCTTCGCGCAAGCGCTGCCTCAGCTGGCAGACGATGCCGCCTTCTGTGCGGCGATTGGATGTCAGAAGATGATGGTGGTGCTTCCAGCGACGAGCCCCACGTCGAAAGAGGAATATCGCAAGGTCGTCAGGGATCGACTCGCGGCGATCTCACAGGTCCTTCAGAAATCAAGCCTCCGGCTCGGCATTGAATTTCTTGGCGTTCAGCAATTCCGGATGGCTCGAGCCGGCGGGCCTCCACCGACGCCGTTCATCTGGAATCTGCCGGAGGCAGCGTCCCTCGCGAAGGACAGCGGATCAAACATCGGGGTCATTCTCGATGTCTGGCACTGGCATCACTCTGGCAGCACCGTCGCCGACATTCTGGCCGCCGGCAAGGAACGTATCGTTCACGTGCATGTGTCGGATGCCAAAGCTCAACCGCCGGAGGAGGTCCGCGACAATCAGCGCGTGATGCCGGGTGAGGGCGTGATCGATCTCGTCGGTTTCTTCCAGGCGCTGAAGAAGATCGGTTACGACGGCGGCGTCAGCCCTGAGCCGCTTGGCCGTGTGCCGGAGGGAATGTCGCCCGAGGAGGGCGCGAAGCTCGCTCTCGATACGACGCTGGCGGTAATGAAGAAAGCAGGCGTCGCATAGAGTAATCAGTAGTCCGATTCGGCAGGAGGCTGAGATGATCCGTTCAGTCCTCGTCGCGAGCGTACTCATCGTTGCCAGTCTTCCGCAGACCCCGTCAGCCCCGCCGGGCCAGCAGCTGCCCACCTTCCGCAGCGCCGTTGATGTCGTCGAACTCGACATCACGGTGCTCGACAAGGATCGTCATCCCGTGAAAGGCCTTACGGCGGACGACTTCACGATCCTCGAACGCGGTAAGCCGCAGCCGATCGTTGCCTTTTCAGCGGTTGACGTCCCTGGTCCCATTTCCTATCCCGCTCCGTGGATGCGCGATGCGCCGATCGACGTCGTCTCCAACGTCGAGAATCGGCGCCTTGTCACCATCGTCATGGATGACGCGTACACGGGTGCGTCGCCGGGCATCACGAAGCGGGCGAAGGATGTCGCATACGCGGCGATCAAGCAGCTTGGGCCGCGCGATTTGGCGTCCGTCGTGTTTACGTTCACCGGGCGGATGCAGAACTTCACCGCGGATCGGTCCGCGCTGATTCGCGCCGTCGACTCGTTTGTTCCAAAACTGGGGTCCGGCGATGTGCCGCTGACATGCGATCCAAGGCTTCGATCTTGCGATATCGAGACGCTGTCGACGGTCGCGTCGACTCTCATCACCGCGCCGCCGGGACGGAAGATTCTCATTCTCGTGAGTGGGGGCAGGAATTTTGCGTTCGGACAAGTCGGTCTTGGCGGCGTACCGTCGAGTGCAGCGCACGCAAATGAAGGAGCTGGCCTGGTTGCAGCATTCAATGCGTTGCAACGCGGAAACGTGACCGTCTATGCCTTCGACGCGTCCGGCCTCCGATCGGGCGGAATGTCAACCGGTCGAGGCGCCCCAACCGTCAGTCTGGATACTGCAACGCTTTCCGCCAATGATTCGCTGCACTCGTTTGCCGAGAGCACCGGCGGGCGCGCGGTCATCAACACGAACTACCCGGCCGGTAAGGTCGCGGAAGCGTTCCAAGAGAGCAATACGTACTATTTCGTCGGATTCAGATCGACACCTGCTCCCGATCGCCCGGAGTTTCGAAAAATCGAGGTCAAGCTGAATCGACCGGAGTTCAACCTCCGCACGCGCAATGGCTACTACACAGTCGCCAAAACGTCAGGACCTGTCGACGTTATCAATGGCCTGCCGGGAGGAGATCTGCCTTTGCGGGCAACGGCGGCGGTCTTCGCCGTTCCAGGTCAGAAAGCTGCCGAGGTGATTCTTGCTGCCAGCGTCGACGAGGGCGGCGAACCGAGCGATGCGAGAACCATCGATCTATCCGCAACCGCCGTGGATTTGGACGGAAAGCCGTGTGGCACACAGGAACAGTCCATCGTGACAAGACCGACCGCCAGGTCCGCGCCAGACCTGCCGGCGCATCTTCCGCTCAAAGAGGGACGATACCTGGTGCAGTTGTCGGCCCATGCCGGCGGCCGATCCGGCATCGTAGTCATAGACGTCGATGTCCCGGACTTCTCGCGCGAAGCGCTGTCAGCCTCGGGGCTGATCATGGGTCGCCCCTCAGATTCTCCGGTGACTGACAAGGCGCTTGCGGATCTGGTTCCATTTCTCCCGACTGCGCAGCGTCAATTTCAGCCGAAAGACGACGTGGCGGCATTCGTCCGGCTGTATCAAGGCAGTAAGGGGACGATCGCGCCGGTGCGTGTGTCGGCAAAGGTCACCGACGACAAGAACGTCGTGAGGAGCAACCAGCAAGCCGTGCTCGATTCGGCAAGCTTCTCAGCAGACAGGTCGGCAGGCTATCAGGTGTCGTTGCCGCTCGCGAAACTATCAGTTGGCGAGTATTTGCTGGAGGTCGATGCGCAGTCAGACGCGCGTCACGTGCGCAGGACCGCACGCTTTAGCGTCGTGCCGGATCGTTGATGTGAACTGAAGGGTTCCGAGCAGAGGAGATTCGGCGCCGGGGCCGAATCCCCTCTGGCTCTGTTCTTCGGTGGCTTAGTTCTTCGTCATGGTGAGGCCGGACACCGTCGCGTCGGTGTTGTGCGCGAAGCGGATCCCGTAGACGCCGTCGGTCGATTTCAGTTTGCCGGCGGTGACGAGAGCCGCCTTGTCGGAGCTCCAAACCGTCTTGCCGTTGATCGCGCACTCGACCGTGTTGCCCTTCACCGACATCGCGACTTCCTGCGTGACCGGTTGGTCTTTGCCGGCGGCCTTGTGGACGGCGTCATTCGGCTCGCCGCGCCCGTTCATCTGAAACGAGGCCGGGCCGAAGCCGCGGACGATGAACTTGCCGTCGCCGTAGGGCGCGCAATACAGATAGCTTTGCTGATCGGTGCCCATGTCGTTGCCCGCGATCACGATGCCGTACGGATGCGGGTGATTATTGAGGTTCATGTACTTCGGCTCGGTGAACGTCGCCTTGACGGTGTAGTTCCCGGCTGCCTTATTGGCGGGATTCCAATACGTGATTGCCGGCCCGGTGACGACGTGCAGGTCCTTGCCTTCCATTGAGAGCTTGGCCTCGCTGACCTGGCCGGACCCGTCGGCCTTGCCCTCCCATCCTTTGGCGGTGATCCCCCCGCCGGCGACGCTGCGGTTGGCGTCCTGCGCCATGACAGCTGGGCTGAGCGGGACGAGCGCGGCGAGTGCCATTGCGAGCGCGGAACCATATACGAGGCGCATATCCTGTCCTTTCCTCTTGAAGGGCCATCATCCGGCCGAACCGGGAGTATACGACGAGCGCCGCGCCGCCGTGAAGACGGCGCTGGAGGTAACGGAGTAGACCGAGGAAGCGGAGGTTTTCCTCACCACAGAGGTAACAGATTAAACAGAGAAATATTTTGTCCCCGCTAGCTCTGCTATCTCTGTGGTGAAATACTTCGCTATCGCTGTCGGCTCCGTTACCTCAGAACATCGAGCGCATTATGCCAATGAATCACCTCTCTCGCCGCGATTTTCTTCAGGTCACCGCCGGTGCCGGGGCTTTTGCTTCGCTGGCGCCGCCATCTGCCCGTCCCGCTATTGATCCCGCCGGGCAGCCGCCAGCCGTGGGGGCCGGGTGGTTCGACAAGCCGATGCGTTGGGTCCAGTTGACGCTGGTCGAGAACGATCCGGGGTCGTTCGACCCGCAATTCTGGCTCGACTATTTTCGCCGGCTTCACGCCGATGCCGCCACGCTCAGCGCCGGCGGCATCGTCGCGTATTACCCGACAGACGTGCCGTTGCATCATCGCAGCGCGTGGCTGGGAACGAGCGATCCGTTCGGCACCCTGGTCGCGGGCTGCCGCAAGATGGGAATGCACGTCGTCGCGAGGACGGATCCGCATGCGGTGCGTGAAGACGTTCACGCTGCGCATCCGGATTGGATTGCGCACAACGCTGACGGTCAACCGCGGCGGCACTGGGCGAATCCGGAGTTGTGGGTGACGTGCGCGCTGGGACCGTACAACTTCGACTTGATGGACCAGGTGCATCGCGAGATCGTCACGAAGTACAAGGTCGATGGCATTTTCTCGAACCGGTGGGCGCAGCAGGGTGGAGACTGCTACTGCGCGAATTGCCAAAAGAACTTCAAAGACGCAACCGGCATGGATCTGCCACGCAGCAACGATCGACGCGACCCCGCGCGTCGTGCGTATGTCGCGTGGCGGAAAACGCGGCTGACGGATCTGTGGAAGAAGTGGGACGCCACCGTTCGAGCGGCGAACCCCGACGCCAGCTTCATTCCCAACGGACCGCCGGATCTGAAGACGGCGGGAGAGCTCGCGGCGATTCAGTTCACGGACAACCAGGCGCGGCGCGGCGTCACGCCGCCATGGAACAACGGCCGGCGCGCGAAAGAATACCGCTCGGTCATGGGACGTCGGCCGATCGGCGGCATCTTCAGCGTCGGGCTTGAAGAGGCGTACCGCTGGAAGGACTCGGTGCAGAGCGAGCCGGAGATCCGCCTCTGGGTCGCGGAAGGCACGGCCAACGGCATGCGCCCGTGGGTCACAAAGTTCTCAGGCGTTCTCTACGACCAGCGATGGCTGCCGGTGGTCGAGCGGATTTACGACTGGCACTACGCGCACGAGCGCTATCTGCGCAACGAAGCGCCGCTCGCGCGGGTCGGGCTGCTGCACTCGGAGCAGACGGCGGCTGAGTATCCCGGGATCGCGCAGGGCGATCGTCACGAGGATCACGTGCTCGGCATGTACCATTCACTGGTCGAGTCACGTATTCCGTTCGAACTGGTGCACGAGGCCTTTCTCACGCCGGATCGACTCGATCGATTCAAGCTGCTGATTCTGTCTGATGCGGCGGCACTCTCGGACGGGCAGTGCCGCGCCATCAAGGACTACGTCAACCGCGGCGGCAGTCTCCTCGCAACCTTCTCCTCGTCGCTGTACGACGAAGACGGCCGGCGACGCCCCGACTTCGGTCTCGCGGATCTTTTCGGCGTGTCGTTCGACGGCCGCGTCGAAGGCCCGATGCAGAACTCCTATCTGAGCCTCGACACCGATACCGCGACCAGCGCGCGTCATCCAGTTCTGCGAGGGCTGGAGGGGACCCCGCGAATCATCAACGGGGTGTTTCGTCTCGCCGTTCGGCCAACGGTCGATTTCCCGTCGCCGCTGACACTCATCCCCACGTATCCGGATCTGCCGATGGAGGACGTGTACCCGCGCGTCGGCCACACGACCACGCGCGAGCTCTATCTCCGGGAGATGGGGAAGAGCCGCGTCGTTTACATCCCCTGGGACATCGACCGTACGTTGTGGGACGTCATGTGCGTCGATCATCTTCGACTGCTACGCAACGCGATCGAATGGGCCACGAACGAACCCGCGCCGGCCATGGTCCAGGGGCCTGGCGTCATCGACGTCACGGTGTGGCGTCAGCGCGACTCGATGACCGTGCACCTCGTCAACCTGACGAACCCGATGATGATGAAGGGCCCGTTGCGCGAAGTGATTCCGATCGGGCCACAGCAGGTCACCGTCCGGCTGCCTGAGGGCACACCGCCGAAGAAGGTCCAGCTGCTGACGGCGGGGAAGAGCGTCGACTTCAAAATGGTGGGCGAGGTCGTCTCGTTGACGGTGCCCTCGATTGACGTCCACGAAGTCGTGGCTATTGATCTGTAGCTTTCGCGACTGGCCACTCGCGAATCGCCGTGATGGTCACATTACCTCGTGCTGCGCGCCCAGAATGTCCGTCGGCGCTCTCGGCGATGGCCGCGTGGGTGTCCGGTGCACCGAGCCGGACGAGTGCATCGTGCATTCGTTCACACACGGAGGCAATACAGCTTGAGAATATTGTGCGTCGTGCAGACCGGCGACCATTCACCTTGCACCTTCTCGAGTCCCCGCAACAGGAATTGGCGGAAGCCACAAGCCTGCTTGATCTGCCCAATCACCGGTTCGACGATCCCTTTGCGCGCGGCATAGACG